>JAITOV010000122.1 GCA_031289735.1 Peptococcaceae bacterium | reverse complement strand
TACAGGTTTTGAAGCAGATGTATCCGCAGCATGAGCTCAAGTTCAAAGGGTTTGTTGCCGCGCTCTCCCAAATAGTAGTACGGCTTGATTATCCCCATCCACTTGCCCCATGGGATGATACGTTCCAACTGCTCCAGAAAGTCTTTCTTTTTCGTCTTGGTCTGCGCCAATTCATCGCTTAACGATGACAAACTTATTTGTCTGTTCATGTCTCTATTTTACCACATCCCTGTCTGTTTTGCACCTGTGCGGTGTTGCCTTAGGAAATCTAGCGATAGTCTGCGCCAATCGGCGGGATGTGCTGCTGCAGGTGCTTGATGGCAGAGTGACGGTATATGTCGGCCGCGGAGCTGAAAAGGCTTTGATGGAGGCGAACTGGGCAGATGATGATCGTGTATCGGAGATCATCAGGACGTTGAATTTCGGCAAATACGCCGAGGGGAAAAAAGAAGAGGAGCACAATGCGAAACAACACTATTGAACAAATTCGCGAGTTGACCGGCCAACTCAACCGTTACCGGTATGAGTATTACAACCTGAGCGTGCCTACGGTCAGCGACGCCGAGTATGACAGGATCTTTGACCAACTGACACGGCTTGAAAAGGAAACAGGCTTTACCATGAGCAATTCCCCAACGCGGACGGTGGGCTATCCTCCGATGAGCGGGCTTGCCAAGATTGTTCACACTATCCCGCTGCTCTCGCTCGGCAAGACGAAACAGCTTGATGATCTGGTGAAATTCGTAGGAGACCATCCCGCTATGCTTATGCTGAAGCTGGACGGCCTGACCGTCAAGTTGGAATATGAGCGCGGGATGCTTACCCAAGCTTCCACGCGCGGTGACGGCAACAAAGGCGAGGACATTACGCACAATGCGCGGGTGTTCCAAAACATCCCGCTCACAATTCCGCATAGCGGCAGGCTCGTAATAACCGGCGAGGCGCTGATCAAAACGGACGATTTTGAGCGCATGAGAGCAATGGTACTTGGCGGCGATGGGAAACCGTATAAAACTTCCCGCAACCTCGCGGCAGGTTCTGTACGACTCTATGACCCTGCCTTATGCGCGAAGCGGAACATCCGCTTCTATGCTTTCAGTGTGTTGGAGGGTTTTGACGGCGGCAGCAAATCGGAGAAATTAGCCGTGCTGAAAGAGCTCGGCTTTGATATCTGCCGTAAATATCTGCTGAACATCAAACGCGGCGTCTTGCCCGGGCTATCTCCGAAAGATATGGAGGCTCACATGGCCAGTCTGAAAGCCGCCGCTAAAGAGCTGAATATTCCGATTGACGGCATGGTTGTTACCTACGACAACATAGCCTACTCCCAAAGCCTGGGCAGCACGGGACACCATTACCGGGACGGTCTCGCGTTCAAATTTGAGGATGAAACCGCCGAAACGGTATTCCGCGGCATTGAGTGGACGCCCTCACGTTTCGGAGATGTTTCACCTGTCGCGCTGTTTGACATGGTGGAAATTGACGGAACCGAGGTCTCCCGCGCCACGCTGCACAACCTGAACTTTATAAAAGATCTGGAACTGCGCGCCGGATGCCGGATTCTCGTTAGTAAACGCAACATGATTATCCCGCACATTGAGGATAACCTTGACCGGGGCGGCTTCGATGAAGCTCTAATTCCTTCTGTCTGCCCTTGCTGCGGATCGTCAACGAGGATAGACACCAGCGGCGCGGTGGAAACGCTCCGTTGCGGCAATCAGGACTGCGCGGCGCGGAATCTGCGTCGGTTTGTGCATTTCGCCGGTGAAAAGGCAATGGATATTGAGGGATTGTCTGAATCGGCGTTGGAAAAATTCATCGGCAAAGGTTGGCTGCAGGATTTCACCGACATCTATCGTCTGAATGAACACGAATGGGAGATTTGCAATATGACCGAAGGCTTCGGCAAAAGATCCTGGCAGCGGCTTTGGGGCGCCATTCAGCGCAGCCGCAATACTACATTCGAGCGATATGTGATTGCCATGGATATTCCCATGATGGGACACCACGCCAGTAAAGAGCTTGGCCGGGTATTTTCCAGCGATATAAACGCCATGGAATCCGCCGTGGACAGCGGTTACGACTTCACACAGCTTTCTGATTTTGGTGAGGTACTGCACCGCAATATCCATGAGTGGTTTAGGATAGAAGAAAACAGAAATTTATGGGAGGAACTGCAAAAAATGCTGAACATTCAAAACAAGGACGTCTCCGCCGAAACCGGCGGCAACCCGTTCTCGGGCCGCACTATCGTAGTCACAGGCACGCTTAAAAGCTTCACACGGAGCTCAATCAATGTGAAAATAGAGTCGCTGGGCGCGAGGGCCGGTACTTCAGTATCAAAGAACACCGATTACCTCATCTGCGGCGAAAGCGCCGGCAGTAAGCTTGCCAAGGCGCGGGAGCTAAATATCCCGATCCTGACCGAGCGGCAATTTCTTGAAATGGCACAGAGCGCGTAAGCGTCGGCATAATCAGAAGCGGGAGAGGGTTAACGCCCTCTCTCGTAATTAATTTAGAAGGGGAAAATTATGGGACAGTATTTTATTCCGGTCAACATTACGAAAAAAGAGGCTATAGCGCGCAATGTGCGCGTTCAGGGTGTACAGTGGTCGGAGGTCATCGGACTGCTCAAAATGATGGAGACAGCGTATGTTTTGAACACTCAGGTCATGTGTGTGCTTGGCAAGCTGCAGGACGAGTGGTTTGGAGACGCAATCGTCTGGGCGGGCGACTATGAGGACGTACCGGAATCCGGACAGACACTTTACAGCGTCGCCGGGGACGAAGGCTCCGATTACATCGACGTCACCACTGAAACACTCGGCTACGCGCCCTGGTATCACGCCGTGGAAGCGTTTGAGGCCAGTCATTACGGCAGTTGCGCGCTGCCGGAGCTGACTGACGCGGAAAACCGGATAGAGCTTGCGATCAGAACTTGGTATGCTGATAAGGCCCTCGTCAATCTCGATCGGAAATGTTATATACACCTGGGCGAGAACGCTCGGCTGACGGCGGTGGCGCCCCTGCCGCTGCTCACCAGCACACGCGCTGACGGAGAGTACATAGACGGCGGACGTTACTCCGGCGTCAATATTGACCTAATGGGCGCGTGGAAGGGTCAGCGAATCGGCGTTTTGCCGGCTGCCGGCTTAGAGCAGCCGCAGTATAGCGGTTTTGTGAAATGGGATATTTTCTTCAACGAGTCGGAGGAAACACAGACGGTAAAGGCTGACATTAGTTCACTTGAAGCCGCAGACAGCGAAAATCCAATATCGGAGCTGCTTAAATCCGGCATGAAAGCCGACGAAAACGTCGGTGAGCTTGTGCGGTACAATGACGAGCTTTTCTACGGCGATGTCGCACCCGAGGTTTCAACAAGCCTGCGGGCTGTACTCGCGGCCGCGATGGAATACACCGACCGTGCCGCCGAGGCTTATTGGTCGCGGTACTTTCTTGAGGCGCATTATACTCAGGAGCAGCTCACGGATAATCGGTTTTCTAAAAAGGATCTCATAACTGTCCTTACGGTATTTCAAACTGCGGAGGCAAAGCAGGCGCTTATGGGGCAGATCACCAAGCTCATCGAGGGTACAGAAGAAGCGCTCAACACACTTGCGGAGAATAGCGGCGTTAAAGAGGATCAGCGACGATACCACTCGTTATTTAGAATCGGAAAATGCTATGAGGGAACGGGCTTTACGCCAAAAAATGAGATATCAGACTTTTTGCATGATTATTTTGCGCAAAAGGTTGGAAAGACGGCCGCCCTCAGTATTGCAGGGAGTTCATTTCCCGATGAGGACAAACTAACCCCGAGCGGGTATCTGGAAACTTTACGCGAAAAGATGGCCGGACGCACGTTCCGGGCCGTCCATGACGATTATATCCTCGAACATGATATTGCGTTTTATGAGCGTTACAGCGGCGAAGCCAGATTTGCTGTTAACGGGAACGTTATGGTCATTGACGGCGCGCTTTTCCTCGGTAAGTACGTTAAAGGAAACCCCGCGCTTGAGGCGCGGGATGTGCG
>JAITOV010000064.1 GCA_031289735.1 Peptococcaceae bacterium | reverse complement strand
CAGCTGATGCGTGAAGAAGAAATAAATGCCGTTCAAGCTTATGATGCTCAGTATCTGCGCGTGCGGCAGCTCATGCAGATCGCTATGCTCGTTTGCTTGGCTATGGCGCTGAGCGCGTTTGAACGTCTGTTGCCGATTAGCCTGGGGATACCGGGTATAAAATTAGGCTTAGCGAATTTGGCTGTGCTGACGGGCATTTATCTGTTATCTTTCCGCCAAGCGCTGACCTTAGTGATCTTGAAATGCCTGATGACGGCATGGATCTTTGGCTCATTTGCCGCTTTTCTCTACAGCTTGAGCGGTACGCTGCTGAGTTTTGCGGTGATGAGCCTGTTGCTGTACGTCAGCCATTTTCGTTTATCGGTCGTCTGGATCAGTATCATCGGCGGGGTGTGTCATAATATTGGGCAACTCCTGATTGCCGCGGCGGTATTGCATAGCTTGAAGGTCTTTTACTATGTGCCTATTCTGATTCCGGCAGGGCTGGGGGCCGGGGCTGTGATCGGTATCTGCCTGCGGGCCTTACTCCCGCAGATACGTTCTAAGTGGCATGTCAGTTAAGCTGCGCGGGAGTATATTCGCTGTATGCCTGACCGGGCTCTTACTCTTAACTGGCTGTGCTTCTAGCGGCCAGAAAGCCGAGAGCAAGTCTTTTCGGGTGGAGCAGGAGGGAACCGTGCTCTATGAAGGACGATTAAGCGCAGAGGCGATGACGGATGAAGGAGAGAAGTTGCGCTTCACCGGTTCGCACGGTGAATATATCGTGGAGGTGCGCAATGGAAAAGTCCGTATGCTGTCCGCTCAATGTCCGGATAAGCTCTGTGTGAAGCAAGGTTGGGTCAGCCATACCTATGAACCGATTATTTGCTTGCCGCAGAAAGTGATTATTTCGATCGAAGAAGCGCCGGACGCGCAGGAGATTGACGGCCTGGCACAATAGGATCATAGATAAAGGAGCAATCGACAATGCACGTAAAGCGAACAGTTCAGATATTTTGCCTGATCGTATGCGTCTGTTTAGCCAGCGCTAGCGGCACAGGGTGCGGGCGTATCGCGTCGGAGGCCGAGGCCGCTCAACCTGCGCTGACCGCTTACGCCGAACAACAATTCCTCTTGGATACATCTATTGCGATCACTGTCTACGCAACCAGTCAGCAACAAGCGCAAGCCGCTCTGGACGCGGCTTTTGCGGCATTCAGCCGGATTGAACTCTTGGCTACCCGTTTTGCCGCTGACGCGGATAACGGAGAGCGCGCCGCTGTAAGCGAAGTTTGCCGGATCAATGCGTCCGCCGGAGAACAGCCTGTAGCGGTCGGTCAGGAGATCGCTCTGTTACTACAGAAATCTCAGGAATACTATACGCTTTCCGGCGGTGTTTTTCGCGCGGCGATCGGGCCGCTGATGGATCTTTGGGGTATCGGAACGGATCACGCGCGTGTTCCGGATGACGCCGAATTGGCGGCGGTATTGCCGTTCATTTATCAGGAAAACGTCGTGTATGATCCGCAAGCGGGAACGGTATATTTGCTTGAGGCGGGGATGTCGCTGGATTTCGGCGGAATTGCCAAGGGCTACGCTACGGATCTGGCCGCTGAGGCTTTGCGCGATCAAGGGATTCAGCACGCTTTGCTGGATGCCGGCGGCAATGTCTATGCTGTGGGAAGCAAACCGGACGGCAATCCTTGGCGTATCGGTATTCGGGATCCGCGGCGCGACGGAGAGATTCTAGGCGTCGTGGAAGTGGCGGATCAGGCGGTCGTCACTTCCGGAGACTACGAACGGTATTTCGTCGTTGACGGCATTCGCTATCACCATATTCTCGATCCGCGGGACGGGAAACCGGCGCGCGCAGCTCAACAGACGACGGTCGTCGCTCCGTCATCCCTGGAAGCGGATGCCTTATCGACGATCACCTTCATCCTGTCCCAAGAGCAAAGCGCCGCGATCTTACAGGAACGCGCTCTCGCCGGTGTGCGGGTCGCGGATGATGGAGAAATCAGTGTCGTCCTGGATGGGGTCACGCCGATTTGGCTGAATTAAAAAAACCTATTTGACAAAAATAAGCCTATAATGATAAAATTATTAACCGTAGTGACTTCTCACTGCAACCGCGCGAATCAGGCGTGCAACAGAGTGTTGTTAAGCACTCGGCCTGCTGAGGCGAGTCTGAGATAGGGAGGTGCAAATAGAGATGTTTGCCATTATTGAAACCGGCGGAAAACAGTTTCGCGTCAAAGAAGGAGATACCCTTCTCGTAGAGAAACTGGATGCCGAAGTGGGCGATCAAGTGACGATCGATAAAGTCCTGTTATTGGAAAAGGACGGATCCGTACAGATTGGATCCCCGTTAATCGCGGGCGCCACGGCGCAGCTGAAGGTCGTGGAGCAGGGACGCGGGAAGAAGATTATCGTCTTCAAGTACAAACCCAAGAAGAATGTGCGTCGTAAACAGGGACATCGTCAGCCGTATACGAAGGTTATCGTTGAGGCTTTACAGGGATAAGATTGTACATGGATAAGGAGGTGTGGATCCATGGCTCATAAAAAAGGGGTAGGCAGTTCGCGTAACGGTCGTGACAGCGCCGCGCAGCGTTTAGGTGTTAAACGCGGAGACGGACAGTTTGTCACAGCGGGGAATATTCTCGTCCGGCAGCGCGGGACAAAATTCCACCCAGGAAAGAACTGTGGACTGGGCAAAGATGATACGTTGTTTGCTTTAATCGACGGATATGTAAAGTTTGAACGCAAAGATAAAAGCCGCAAGCAAGTCAGTGTTTATCAGGAACGGGTGACTGTTCCGCCGCAGGCAGCTCGCTAAGGGGTCGATCCTGAACGAGCATAGATAAGCCGTTCTGCCCCTGGGTATGGTTTGCCCAGGGGTTATTTGTCTATTGTGAGGAAAGGGAGATCGTTTGATGTCTGACCTGGAACGGACTTTGCTAAGCGAGCAGTTGAACTGGTATCGCTTGCTGCACCATGATTTTCTCAACCAATGGCAAGTGGTCATGGGTTATTTGCAATTAAAACAAAACGACAAGGCTTTGACGTACATACATGATGTGATCAATGATCTGATGGTGGAGCGGCAGATTTGCCATGTAGCGCAGCCGGTGGTGGCGGCTTGTTTGGTGGGCTGGGTGATCCGTATGCGCCTGGAAATGGTGGAGGTTCGGCTGGAATATCCGAGCGAAATGAAGGAAGCGTCGTTTTGGCAGGAGCATTGGCAAGAGCAGTACGAGGAGCAGTTGTATGCGTTTATGCTGGACTGTTTACACGGACTGCGTTTGAAAGCGCAGCGCTATAAAGATCCTATGGCTGCTGAAATCACCTTGAAAGTGAGAAACGGGATTTTCCATTGTGAATTGTTACTGACGTGCCGGGGTATTGTACTGATGAAAAAAACCTTAGGGTTGTCGGAACATGTACGGATTTGAGGAAAAGGAGATATAAGCGGCTGTGTTTTATGATCAGGCAAAAATCTTGGTAAAAGCCGGTGACGGAGGGGCGGGCGCAGTCGCCTTCCGGCGGGAAAAATATGTACCTGAAGGCGGTCCCAGCGGCGGAGACGGCGGGCGGGGAGGCAATATCATTCTGGTTGCGGATCCAAGTTTGCGTACGCTTGTTGATTTCCGTTATCGGCGGCATTATAAAGCGGATCGGGGCGAACACGGCCAGGGAAAAAATATGCATGGTAAGGGCGGAGAGCATCAGGTCTTGAAAGTTCCGCCCGGTACAGTCATCAAGGACTTTGACAGCGGCGAAATCTTAGCGGATATCACACAGCCGGATCAACAAGTGCTGATTGCCCGCGGAGGACGCGGAGGACGCGGTAACGCGCGCTTTATCAGTAATACCCATAAAGCCCCAAGGATCGCGGAAAACGGCGAGCCGGGGGAGGAACGCTGGCTATTGCTGGAACTGAAACTCTTGGCGGACGTCGGTTTGGCGGGTTTTCCCAATGTGGGGAAATCGACGATTATTTCCCGCGTTTCCGCTGCGAAATCCAAGATCGGCGATTATCCCTTTACGACGCTGACGCCTCATTTGGGCGTGGTGAAAGTAGAAGACGAAAGCTTTGTCATGGCCGATATCCCCGGATTGATCGAAGGCGCCCACACGGGGGCAGGGTTAGGGTATGATTTTTTACGGCATACGGAACGCACGCGCTTGATTCTGCATGTGTTGGATATCTCAGGTTCAGAGCAGCGCGATCCGGTCGAGGATTTTCGCATCATCCAGAATGAACTGCGCCAATATAGCGCGGCTCTGGCGGAGCGTCCGCTGATCGTGGTCGCCAATAAGATGGATCTGCCGGATGCGGCGGAGAATTTAGCGCGGTTAAGAGAAACGGTCGGGACGACGGAGATCTTTCCGGTTTCGGCGGCGACCGGTGAGGGGTTGGATCTCCTCTTGCGTCGGATTATTCAGTTGCTGCCGCAGATTCCGGCGCCTGCTTTGCGGTTCGAACAATCGGAGCACCGGTTAACCCAGGTGTCCGAACAGGAGCGTTTCCGGATCCTGCGGGAAGGAGATCTGTTTGTCGTTCAGGGAAAAGAAGTAGAGAAGCATGTAGCCATGACGTATTTTGACAGCGAAGAAGGGCTATACCGTTTGCAGACGATTCTGCGGGTCATGGGGATTGATAAAGCTCTCAAGGCGCAGGGGATTCAAGAGCATGACCAAGTGCGGATTGGCAGCGTGGACTTTGAATGGCAAAATGATGGTTAATACAAGCTGCACCTCTGAGATTCAGATTGCATATTTTATAGGACAACGACTCCCGTGAAATAACAATACGGAATCAAGGTAAGGGGTGAATAAGCATATGGATACTGAAGAATTGCGGACGATGATCCGGGAAGACGTTCAGGAAATTAAATCAATCGTCAAGGATATCACCCTATCCGTGAATGATTTGCGTTTGCTGATTGTTGCCCATTACGCGACGAAGGAAGAGTTAGAGAAGATCGTCGAGCAGAACGAAGCCGAGCATGATCAGATACTGGAGAAGACGCATGGGCTCGTGCCCGCCTGGGTTACGGTGATACTGCCGATGTTTACGGCGGTCATTTCAGGGATGTTGGTGCATGTCTTGGCGAGATAAGGAAGAATACGAGGCGCTGATTTCTTCTTGTTTCCGGAGATCGCCAGAATCCTGTGAGAAACGGCAATAGGTCAAAAGGACCATAAAAATACTGAAAGTCCCATTATTCACCAAAAAATGAAAATACTCATTGACGGGAGAAAGATAGGCTGTTATAATACAGATAATCTCATAAAGAAAACAGTTTGAAAAAGGCAAAGTAGCCGAAAGGCTATGACGCAAAGCTAGAGGGTCTAAGGGAACTACGGTTTCGATGACAGCCAGTTGCCAGGTTTGTATAACGAAGGATAGAACGTCATTTTATCCATAGTTTGTTTGGCAACTGCAAAGTTGCTTTTTTTGTTGCAAATTTTTTACTTGAAAGGCGGGATGCCCATTTTTGAAAAAGGCAAAGTAGCCGAAAGGCTATGACGCAAAGCTAGAGGGTCTAAGGGAACTGCGGTTTCGATGACAGCCAGCTACCAAAATAATTGAAAGAGACGTGTTTATCATGATGCAATTTGTACAGACCCAAAAAGGCATAATCCAGAAAATTATTGTTACGCTCACGTGTATTATATTACTCAGCACAGGTTTAGTTCTACCGGCCACGGCCGCGGATCTGCAGGGATCGGCTTTAGAAGTCGTTTCCATCAACGGAATCGTTCTCGGACAAACGGTACGCGGCGAAAGCGCTCAGATGCCTACAGAAGCTGCAATCTACCAACAAGCTCAACCGCAACCGGATAAAGCTTGGGAGTCCTTCCCGGATCAACACAGTGTAGCTTTAGATAAAGAATGGAATATCGCTTTTTCCTCCGATATTCACCAGGAAGAAGTAAAATATATCTCACTGACGAAGAATAATCAATTAACCCCCGGTTCCTGGATTCTGAAAGGTCAGATGCTAACCAGTACAGGTTTCGAACGCTATGAAGCGGACTCTATCTACAAACTGACGATCTTATTAAGAAACGGCAACGGCTACTATTTATATTTCGACACATTTAACGAAAACGCTGCGCAAGGCCAACTGCAATTCCGGATGCAGACTCCGCATTTTCTGTTCTATACCACAGAACAAGACGTCGAAATTCTGCCGGAACTGGCAACCGCTTTAGAAACGAATTTCGCCCGGGTTCAAACAGATCTGCATACCCAAATGAACGGACAGCAACGGATTGAAATCTACCCGAACCAAGAATCGTATCTGCAAGCTTCCAGCATGTACGGCTGGTCGGCAGCCTGCGCTACCGGCGGCACAGTACAAGCGAATTCTCTGAAAACCCTGCAATGCTCTTTTGACACATACGTGAACACCCTGACCCATGAAATCACCCACAATGTCGAAGCCAGCTTAAATGCCGCCTCCACTTTACCGCATTGGCTGAACGAAGGCGTTGCCTGCTTTGAAGGAAAAACAAACAACAACTACGCGACGATCGCCCGTTATGTGCGCCAAGCTCCGGTTCCTACGTTTGATGAACTGGAAAGCAACTATTATAGATGGCCGGAACTGGGCGGATACGAACTGTCTTACTCCATCGTCGAATATTACGTGCAAACCTATGGTTATGAAAAACTGCATGCATTGATCTCAGATTATGATTGCTTCGCGGAAATCACTGGCATAACCTTAGAGCAATTCCAAGCAACTTGGCTGCAAGCGATTCAAGCAAAGTATGTGCAATAAAAATCAATAGAATCTAGCAATGAGACAGAGGGGACGAAAACCTGCTAAAGACAATCACGCGCTTTCTTAGTAGGTCTTCGTCCCCTCTGTCTGTGTGTCCCCGCAAAGTTGGCATTCCGCTCTGGTCGGTATATACTAAGGACGAGAAATAAACTCGCGCAATCTCTGGAGAAAAGGAGAATCCTATGTCCGTTACATATCGCCCGATGGTTGCGGAAGACTATGATGAGATCTATGAACTTTGGCGCGTCATGCCAGGTATGCATTTAGGAGAAGCGGATAGCCGGGAGCAAATCGCGGCTTATGTAGCGCGTAACCCGGGTCAGAGCTTTGTCAGTGAGCACGAAGGCCGGATCATAGGGACGATCCTCTGCGGCAACGACGGGCGTAACGCCTATATTCATCACACGGCTGTAGCTGAGCGCTACCGTCGCCGGGGCGTGGCGAGTGAGCTGTTGCGCTTAGCCTTGGCCAAGCAAACGGATTTTAACCGGGTGAAATGCCATCTGCTGATTTTCTGTGATAATGACTTGGGACAAGCGTTTTGGCGGCGGCATGGCTTTACTTTCCGTCAGGAAATCGGCGTGATGACCGCTCTGGTGGGCAAGACGGAGAAGAACGTATGAGCGGGCGGATACAAACGCCGGGACGGGAGATTCACTTGGAACCCCGTCTGAAGCAAGTAGCGGAGTATGTGCCGACCGGAGCGCGGCTCGCGGATATTGGAACGGATCACGCGTATTTACCGATCTATTTGACGAAGCAAGGCCGGATTCATAAAGCTGTGGCTGTGGACGTCCATGCGGGACCGTATCAGGCGGCGCGGCTCAGCGTCGCGGCACACGGTTTGCGGGACAGCATCGACGTGCGTTTAGGAGACGGATTGCAGGTGATTCAGCCCGGCGAGGTGGATGTGCTAACCTTGGCTGGGATGGGTGGGGTAAAGATTCTGGAAATCTTAAATGCCGAACCGGCGGGACTCAGAACAATCAGCCGCTTGATCGTCCAACCGCAAGGCGGGGTGGGGCGTGTCCGCGCTGAACTTTGCCGTTCCGGCTGGAAAATATGGCGGGAATGCTTGGTCGAGGAAGAAGGGCGCATCTATACGGTGATCGCCTTTACCTGGCAAAATGGCTGGAGTGAGGCGGACATCGGGCGGGAAGTTGAGTATTGGCGGAAACTATGGCGACCGCAATGGGCCTGCGGAGCTGAGACTGCGAGAGAACGAGAACAGCGTATTTTGGCAGGAATCATCTGGCGGATGGGTCCGCTGATCCTCAGACAAGGAGACCCATGCCTGGATCAGGTATTGGCCAAGAGAATCGAGCAATGCAGCAGACAAGTACAAGGACTGGATCAGGCGCGCGTTGCACAGACTGCCGGGAAAGCGGCCGAAGTGCGTCTGGAGATAGGCATGTTACGCGCGCGGCGCGCAGCGCTTGGCGCGGAAACGAACAACATATAACCAAGGGGGTGGACGATATATCCGTATCCATCGAACAAATAACTCAGATCATCGAACATTACGCGCCAAAATCCTGGGCGGAAACTTGGGACAATGTAGGTTTATTGGTCGGTAACGGCGCGGCTAAGGTGCAGCGGATCTTATTGACGCTGGATGGCACGATAGCGGTTGCTCAGGAAGCCGCAGCTAAAAAAGCCGAATTGATCGTGGCGCATCATCCGCTGATCTTCGAACCGTTGAAGAATTTGCGCGCGGATAACCCGGGGGCCGCGACGCCAATCTATCTCTTGCGGCACGATATCGCTTATTATGCCGCACATACGAATTTGGATCAGTCCGTCCATTCTTCGAGTTGGACGATAGCTGAAGAGTTAAGTTTGCAAGACGCAGAGTTCCTGGCGCCGGCCGGACAGGAAGGGTATGTCAAGATCGTGGTCTATGTACCGCCTGAAGCCGAAGAGGACGTGCGCCACGCCTTAGTCGAAGCGGGTGTAGGAACATACTCCGGCGGATATGAAGAATGTTTCTTTGCCGGGGCGGGGATCGGGATGTTTCGTCCGCTGCCCGGCGCGCACCCTGCCATTGGGGTGGTGGGGGTATTGACGCGGACAGCGGAAATACGTCTGGAGAGCATCGTGCCGGAACGCGCTGTGCGTCGGGCGGTACGGGCATTACGGCGGGCGCATCCCTATGAGGAACCGGCCTTTGATCTCATTCCGCTGAACAATGAGGGACAGCAGCGGGGGTACGGAGTGATCGGACGATTGTCCTCGCCACAGACATTAGAACAATGGATCGAGACGTTACTCGCGCTCCCCTGTTTTCAAGGCCGGCTGACGCGTCCCGCATTGCGGTTGGCTGGTGATCCGCGGCAAACGGTACGCAAAATCGCTATCATCAACGGACGGGGCGGCAGCTTTCTGCGTCAAGCGATTTTTAAGGGCGCCGACGTATTGATTACCGGAGATGCGGACCATCATACGGCTTTGGACGCTTTGGCATCTGGGGTGGCGCTGCTGGATATCGGGCATTACTACAGCGAATTTCCAATGTTGCAACGTTTTGAGGAGATGTTGCGTCGTGATCCGGCGTTGAGCCGGACGGAAATCCTCCTGAGCGACAATCCCACGGAACCTTTTTGCCGCGTATAAACATACCTGATGGGAGATGCACATGACCATAACCTATGAAGTAAAAGACGCCCTCTATATTAATCTGACGAATCGTTGTACGAACTCCTGCACATTTTGCGTACGGAATATTGATGGCTGGGCCGAAAGTACTGCGGGTACAGAACTCTGGTTAACCCAGGAGCCCAGCGCCGAAGAAGTGATCCGCGACCTTCTGAACCGCGACTTATCCCGCTATCGGGAATTGGTGTTTTGTGGTTTTGGGGAACCGATGGTGCGCACCGCTGAGATCATCGAGATCTGCCAAAGATTGAAGCAGGAGGTCTCGCTGCCCATCCGGATCAATACCAACGGGCAGGCGAACCTGGTGTGCGATCGGGATATCACGCCGTTGCTGCATGGCTTAGTGGATGCAGTGTCCATCAGTTTGAACGCCAAAGACCGAACCAGCTATCAAACTCTTTGCCGTTCGCAGTATGGAGAGCAGGCGTATGACGCCTTATTGGATTTTGCCGTGTGCTGCCAGCGGTACGTACCCACGGTGACATTGACGGTGGTCGATTGCCTTCCGGCGGAGGATATCGAAGTCTGCCGAGCGACCGCCGAGCGCATTGGAGTTAAGTTCAGGGTCAGGCCACTCCTGTAGTACCAGGACAGTTCAAGAGGCAGCGCCTCTTGAACTTGTATTATTTTTGAAATTGCGGTAAGCTAGATAGGCAAAGTCGGTAAGATGATCGCGGAAGCAAGAACCGAAAGGTTGCTTCTGAGGAAAGTCCGAGCTC
>JAITOV010000035.1 GCA_031289735.1 Peptococcaceae bacterium | reverse complement strand
AGGACGCGCGTCATGGTCAGGCCGTTTGTGCGCATATCGGCAAAACGGCGCGCCGTATACCACTGATAGTATGCCAGACTCCAGCCCACCCAATATTCCGCCGCGATTTCCTTTGTGTTTACCATCTTTCTTTCTCCGATCCGACTTTAATTCCCACGTTGTGGGTTTTTATGTCCTTTCGGGGGTATTCTATCTTCTTTACTTGTTTTTTTGTAAGGGCTTGCCGGTTTTACGGTTACCAAGAAACGGGTAAAGTACAAAACACGGGATACCAGCATTCACCTCCGTTCGGGCAACAAAAAACGCCTCGCATTTCGGCGTGACGTTTTCTGTGCTGTCTTTTTTTACCGATTAAGAAATTCGAGAAATCGCAGTCTGTCGGCTTTCGTTAGCTTCCCAATGGGATTATTCCCCTTGAAAGTTTCCAACGAGAGCTTAATCAATGTCCCGGTATCAACGTAGGACTGCCGGTCAAGCCCCGCTTGTTCCCAGTCATCAATCTTGAAGTATAGCTCCCGACTGACCGCACTCTTGCTCTCGTACAGCGTTGCGATTTGCTAAACCTCAACGCTGTCATCACCTACAATGAACGCCAAGACAGGACGCTTTTTGCCGCCCTCTCCCCACGATATATAGGTAATATATACCTCGAAAGAGCTCATCAGCCGTTCATCGCCCAGTCGTAGATGTCCGGGTGTTGCTCCTTATCAATGATTACGCTACCGTTTTTAACGATAATATCAATACTTTGTCGTTATGTTTGCGATTTATTTTTCTCAAACTCACTCACGCCCCTCTCCGCTTTCGGCTCGTCCGCGAACTTCATAATGTCAGGCGGTTCACCGCCGACACCAAAATCACCTCAGACTTGACTGGCTCGGCGTTTCGTTTAAGATGCTCCGTAGCCGTCCAGCGGACTTGACATAGAAACCAGTATAGAAACCAGTGCGGTTGAACCCAGGATACTTAGTTTTGAAAAATTTTTTATAACCTTCATTGTATCCATTTGACAATACACGCAACAGAGAGTAGACTAATGGTTGAGCACATATTCAACCATTAGTCTGAACGGAGGCAAAAGAATCATGTCCGAACCTAATCCGGATCTTGACCGCTGTGAATGCAATATCATCCATGAAGATGTCATCATGGATGTGCGGCGGCACATGCCCGAAGATGAGATTTTGCTGAATCTGGCCGATCTGTTTAAAGTCTTCAGCGATTCGACGCGGGTCAAAATTCTCTGTGCGCTGCAGCATTCTGAGATGTGCGTTTGCGATATCGCCGCATTGCTGAATATGACCAAATCAGCCATCTCGCATCAACTGCGCGTGTTGCGCCAGACACGTCTGGTAAAATACCGCAAGGAAGGTAAAGTGGTCTACTATTCATTAGATGACGAACATGTGGGCAATATCTTCGAGCAGGGTCTCGTACACATTTGCGAAAAATAAAATTTTTATCCTTTTAGTTGAACGTATATTCAATCGTTCAATTATCAGATGGAAAGTGAGACGCATCATTCATGGCAACTGTCATCACGAAAGAATTTATACTCGAGGGCTTATGTTGCCCGGTTTGTGCTAAAAAAATTGAGCACGGAGCGCACGCTCTTCAGGGTGTCAACAGCGCTAACCTGGACTTTATGGCCCAGCGGCTCACGTTGGAGCTAGCCGAACAATCTGATGCGCAACAGATCGTCAGAGAAATCACAGAACTCGTGCGTCATGCGGAACCGGATGTCCGGATCCATGAAAGACGCGCGGCAGAGCAGATGGCGCAAGCTCAAAGAGCATCCAGGGTACGCTACCTCCGGTTAGGTGGAGGATTCATTCTTTTTGCCGCAGGCTTATTGCTCAGCGTACCCGCCTGGAGCGAACGCCTATTGTTTCTGCTCAGTTACCTCATCGTAGGCGGCGATATCCTCTGGCGCGCGCTGAAAAACATCACCCGAGGCCACATCTTTGACGAAAATTTTCTCATGAGCATTGCGACGATCGGAGCTTTTGCGCTCGGGGAATATCCCGAAGGCGTGGCCGTCATGCTCTTCTATCAGGTGGGAGAGGCGTTTCAGGATCATGCTGTAGGCCGTTCGCGCGCATCCATCAGCGCGCTGATGGATATCCGGCCGGATTTTGCTAATCTGAAAATCGCTGGCGAGACACGGCGCGTCGCGCCTGAAGAAGTCAGCGTCGGAGATTTCATTCTTGTGCAGCCCGGTGAGAAAATCCCCTTGGACGGGACTGTCAGCGCAGGGTATGCCGCGTTAGACACTTCCGCCTTGACCGGTGAATCCCTACCGCGGGATGTAGAACCCGGCAGTGCTGTATTATCCGGTTCAATCAATCAAAACGGTCTGCTGACGATCCAAGTCACCAAGATTTTCGCTGAGTCAACCGTCAGTAAGATCCTGCACTTGGTACAAAACGCCAGCGCGCAGAAAGCCCCGCTGGAGAATTTTATTAGCAAGTTCGCGCGTTACTATACGCCAGCCGTCGTATTTGCCGCATTTGCCTTGGCCGTCATTCCCCCGCTCGTGATTCCAGGCGCGCATTTTGCCGATTGGCTGAATCGGGCGCTGGTCTTTCTGGTCGTTTCTTGCCCGTGCGCTCTGGTCATCTCTATCCCGCTCAGCTTTTTTGGCGGGATCGGCGGCGCTTCACGCAGCGGCATTCTGGTTAAAGGCAGTCATTACTTGGAAGGTCTGCATGATGTGGATACGATCATTTTCGATAAGACCGGCACGCTCACTCAAGGGATATTCCAGGTGCGTGATATCGTCGCCGCAAACGAGTTTAGCCGCGAGGCGCTACTCGATTATGCGGTCCATGCGGAAAGCCACTCGACGCATCCGATTGCCCTATCGATCCGATCGGCTTATCAACA
>JAITOV010000044.1 GCA_031289735.1 Peptococcaceae bacterium | reverse complement strand
CAGACCATTGACTGGACGTGGATTTACGGCCAGCTGGGAACGGGACATTACCGGATCACGAAATCCATCATACTCTCTACCGCTTATGACGCGGCGGGCTTGGTGCTAACGGACTGCGCAGTAGAGTTTGATATTTAGGATCGCCGAAAGAGCCACGCCGTTGCTGCCTAGCAGGCAGAACACCGAGCCTTTGGGTATGTCAAAAGTCCGCGCACGGAAATGGCAAGCGAATTTTCGCTCATTTTTGCATCCCCCCTATTATAGAAATGCCGTCATTACTTCCACGCTCGGCATTTGAAAATGTTCTCCGAGTACGCTTTTCAGCATGACAAGCCCTTGCACGGTGGAAAAAAAGCAGACGCTTATTTCTTGCGGATTACCCGCGCCGAATACGCCCATTTTTTGCCCGCGCCGGATTAACTTTGCTCCGGCTTCTATTGCCTGAATCTCCAACTCAATGAGGGCGTTACAATCCGGGAGCGATTTTAACATCAACCCCTGCGTCATCAGCATCATAAGATTCGTAAAATCCTCGCCCTGCGTCATATCCCCGTAAATTTCAGCCGCAATTCCCTCTAAAATTTCACGCGGGTCGCCGTCCGACTCCATACGCCGGGCAATCTCCCGATTTCCCTCAATAGCCGCTTCAAGCAACGAGGAAAACAAAGCGTCCTTCGATTTATAATGACGGTACATCATGCCTTTGCTCATCGCGGCGGCTTCGGCAATATCGTCAATGCTTGTGGTGGCAAAGCCGTTTTCGGCAAATAGGCGTATAGCCGCCGACCTGATTTTTTGATTGGAAGTGTCACGCATTTCGGCGTATTGCTCTTTGGTCCGTGGCATAGAATTGACCTCCAAACACAATATAATGACTGACTATATATTCATTATATTGTGTTCAGAGTCCCTTGTCAAGATCCGTATATTCTTGAGCTTGCTCAAATAAATAACGCGTCTTGTCCAATCGAACATCTGGTTTTCTAGCTTGATAATCAGAAAATTCATTTCCTTATAAGTATAACTTCGAGCGGTCTATATCAAACCCCTGACCGCGATAGTTTTTATTGACTATTATCTTTAGCTGATCTTTCATCTTCAGAATGGTTTGATGATAATATTGTTCTCCGCCTATCTTGACAATATCCTCTGAGGCTTTGCCAAAGGCCGGCACACGCAGTGCATAATAATACTCAAAGGTTGACCAATACTCTTCTACCTCAATCTTAGCTCCTGAGCAATAGGCATCGACGATTGTCCTAGCCTCTTCAAATTCATTATACATGCTTTTCTGATCTTCTATATAGTCATTGATTGCTTGATCGTTCGCTTGAATGCCATGTTCTAAAGCATGGTTTAGGAGAAGCTTTTCCTCAACCAGGATATTAAAAATCGTCTGATTATCCGAAGGCCGGTCATAAGCCTCGGCTAATCCCTTGCGAAATCTTATTTCTTGAATCGAGATAGGAACTTTACCCACATAAGCGACGATATCTTCCGCGGCAATCGGCTTCTCTTCTAAAGCCGCGATGGAACGGTTGAATAAATCCATATGGTTGGCGACAAAGACTCCCGCATCCTGTAAGATTTCCGTCAGTTCTTTTCTCGGTTCGGTATGGATGATCGTTTCTATATTGGTTTCGCTATTGAAGGCGGCATCCGCATCCATCGTGGCGCCTTGTCGTCCTATACATCCGGTAGCTGAGAAAATTAATATTAACGCTATGGCGATATATTTTTTAATCAAAAAAATCTCTCCCGCAACTTATCCATAAAGCGTCCGCTATCGACGATCACGCGGGTGTGCGCGCCTCGGCCGATTTCTCCGGCTGTATCGCTTGCTGTCACGACAAAATCAATCCTGCGGCCTGAGACGGCTTCGATCGTGGCGGTGGCGGTTATTGCTACCCCGAGCGGAGTGGCGGCTGTATGCGCGACGGATATTCGGGTTCCGACCGAGGTTTGTCCTTCGGCCAGACAACCCGTCAGACAGGCGCAGGCGGCTTGCTCCATCAATGCCGCCATCAGTGGCGTAGCGAATACCTCCAGGCTGCCGCTGCCGACGCTTTTAGCTGTGTTATGTTCATTGACCACCGTACTGACCGTAGCGGTGGCGCCGATCGTGATCTTTTCCACGTTAACCTCCCTCTAGGGGTACATACCCTGCCTGCTTCACGCAGCGCTGCCCCTCGTCTGAGCGCACCCAGTCCAAAAACTTGCGCCCGACGCTGTCGGGGCCGTCGTTCGCGCGGATGACGCCGTAATAGTTGACCATCAGCGGATAGTTCGCGCTATCGCCGCTGTCATAACCGTTGACGCGCAGGATTTTGATATTGTCGTTTTGGTAGAGTTTTTCCACGTAATATTTATACGTATAACCTAAACTAGCGGCGCCGTTTTGGTATTCCGCCACCGCTTCGACCAATTCCGCCATACCCGTCTTTGCCTGCACCTTTTGCGCATCCGCCAGGGGGAGGCCTTGCATCACCAACTGCTCCATACCACTTTGGCTGCCGGAATTCGGCTCACGCTGGTAAGCCGCGATCGGCGCGTCCGCTCCGCCCACCGCACTCCAATTCGTGATCGCGCCGCTGTATATACCGCGCGCCTGTTCCAAGGTCAAGTTATTCACGGGATTGTCTTTATGGGTGATAAACACGAAAGCGTCCCGGCAAACAGGTTCAATGGTCAGCGGCTCGCCGTTATCCTTAGCCAAGCCCAGTTCTTCCTCGGAAGGGTAGGTAGCGAAGAGAATATCCGCCGGTTGCTGCTGATCCATCAACTGATTGTCATCGATCAGTTGATCATCATCAGAGCGTTCAATATAGATCCCGCTTGCGTAAAGTTCAAGTTCACGCATAATGAGTTGTTCATAAGCTATAGAAGTCGTATTAAAGGCCACAAAAACCTGCGCTTGGATATCACTCATCCGCAAATGCTGACGGGCAAACTCCAGCGCCAGCGGCGCGCATACGGTAGAACCGTCGATATGTGGGTAGCTGCCGTATCGCCGCCCGTAATAAGGTGTCGGGCCATTCTCCGACCGCCAGTAACCGGCCAGGTATTTCTCGCCGATCTGGAACGGACTGTTCGTCACGATAGGCTGCCAGTCAGCGCCGCGTTCAAACCCTGCCCCGATACTGCCCCTGCCGCCGAGCCGGTCCGCCTCACCAAATGGCGCGGCGCTTCCCTCTTTGGCCGCTTGCTGTCCGGGGGAACAGCCCCCCAGTAACAACAGGCCTAGCAGGAATATGGGGATGAGGATCCGCTGAATAGCGTTATTTAAGCTCATTATTTTCTTTCCCTCCCTACGAAGTTTGATTCAAATGCTCCGGCTGGCTCAGCTGTTTGCGATAGAATTTCCAGTAAAACCAGACAGCGTTCAGCAGGAGCAGGACGCCCGTCATAAGAAATAGATTACGCACCCCGCACAGCGCCGCGACTTGTCCTCCGAACACAGCGCCGCAAAACGTGCCCAGATAAGCCGCCGCCACGTTCAAACCAAACACCCGCCCAATCAGCTCTTCCGGTGTGAGTTTCTTCAACAGCGCGTTAATCGAAGGATTCAAGCCGCCGGCCGCCAAGCCAAACAGGAAGCGCAGCCCGGCTAATTCCCAGGGGTTGCGCACGAAGGCTTGCGGTATAAAGAGCATCCCGCCGAACAGCAGCGCTGCTAAGATCACCCGTTTCGCGCCGATGCGGTCGCCGAGCCTGCCCAGACGCGGCGCGGAGATGATACTGGCTAACCCGGCGGCGGAAAATATCACGCCGGACATGAGGGCTACGTGACCGCCGCCAGCCAACATCTGATCCACATAGATCGTCAGAACCGGCTGCACAGAGTACAGCGCGACGGCCACGATGAAGAACGTGACAAACAACGTCACGGTCAGGTTTTTATTCGGCACAGCCGCCCACACGTCTTTCAGTTTGTGCTGAACCCGTTCCGCCCGATTGAACTCATCCTGAATAAACGCGACCGAGAAGATAAAAGAGGCAAACATCAGCGCGCCGATCAGGAAAAACGACATACGCACATTAAAAAAGTCGGCTAACACACCGCCGATCAGCGGGCCGATCAGCGAGCCGGAAAGCTGCGAAGTCGTCAGCACACCCAAAGCCCAACCCACATGCGCTTTCTCGGTCTGCGTTGCTATAAGCATCGTACAGGCGGTGCCATAACCGGTGATCGCCCCTTGCAGCAGGCGCAGGATGATCAATACATGCACATTCGGCGCGAAACCCATCAGGCCGATGACCAGCGCCATGCCCAGGCTGGCGCGCATGATCATCGGTTTGATCCCATAACGGTCGGCGGCCGCGCCCCAGATCGGTGAGAAGATAGCCGAAATAATGAAGGTGACGCCGAAGGCCAGCCCGGAAAGCTTGGCGACGGACGCCGGATCAGACACGCCAAGCTGAACGATATAGATCGGCAGGATCGGCGCGATTTGACTTAAACCGATACTGGCTACCAGCATCCCGAACCAACAGACATACAAGTTTCGCTTCCAGATAGGCACGCTTGTTCCTCCGATCCAAGCATTCTTGCTTAAATACTAGTCCCTTCTAAATCAGTTTGCAACTTATGTTTAAGACTTTATTAAGAATTGCGCCCACTAGTCTTTAAGAATTCCCGTATATACTCTTCCTATCAGGTCTCAAGCCGTCCCTACGCGCTTGGACCCGGAAGGAGGTATAATAGATGCACAAGAATCAGCGCAAAGGAGCAAATACATCATGAATATTCTCGTATGCGACGACGAACGGGAAATCGTTGAGGCTTTAGCCATCTATCTGGGCAACGAAGGGTATACGATATGTAAAGCCTACAACGGCTTGCAAGCCTTGGCCGCTGTGCGAGAACAGACAATTCATCTGATCATTATGGATATCATGATGCCGCATCTCGATGGTATTCAGGCCATGCTGAAAATCCGCGCGCAGCACAATATCCCGATCCTGCTGCTCTCCGCCAAGAGCGAGGATACCGATAAAATTCTGGGGCTGAATATGGGCGCCGACGACTATATCAGCAAACCTTTTCAGCCCCTGGAACTGATCGCCCGGGTAAAATCAAATCTGCGCCGTTATACAGCGCTAGGCAGCCTGGAACCGGAGGCGGATACATACGCCAGCGGCGGTTTGTCGGTCAACGATCGGGATAAACGGGTCACAGTCGATGGCGAAGAAGTGCGGTTGACCTCGCTGCAGTACAAAATCCTGCTTCTGCTGCTGAAGAACGCCGGGCGCGTCTTCTCGATCGACGAGATTTACGAACGGGTCTGGAACGAAGAAGCTTTTAACGCGGAAAACACCGTGGCGGTGCATATCCGGCGCATCCGGGAAAAGATTGAAATCAACGTGAAAGAACCGAAATATTTAAAGGTGGTGTGGGGCATTGGCTATAAGATTGAAAAAATTCCTCAGTAATAACCTAGTTTACTATACGTTATTCATCCTCACGGTATTGCTCATTACCTGGTCGATGTTCTTTGTGGTCAGGAACTTCGTGCAGCATACGCTAAGTCTCGGCAATTTATTTTATAGTAGTACGGACAGCCCTGAGTTAAGCCAGGAACGGGACAGTCTTCTCTTTTGGCTCATAGATATAGATAATTATTACCACTCTGAAGAATATATCCAGGCAGGCAATGCGCTTGCTTACAACCAGCAATACCAGTCCGATAAAGCCAATCTATTTGAAGAAAAATACCCAACTCTGTTAATGCTATACAGTACTTTCCCAGCCGTCAACGAGACGGATTCGACAAACGACACGACTCCCGGCATCCATTTACCTCCGCTAGCATCGGGTACAATGGCCGCGGACAGTTACGTCTTATGGCAAATCTTCGAACAAAAATACGCGGCGGAAATCGCGGTGTTATCCGCTGAGTCCATCTCTCGCGATCTCAACGCTTACCGAGGTATCATTTACAATCTAAATCGTTATATCTCCGCGAGCGGCGCTCTGTACGTTCTGGAAACACCGGATAATCTGCTGACGAACGCCCCGGATACCAGCCACGCCTTCTTCGAAAGTTTCCGCTATTACTACCGACAAGATATGGGCAACGGTACGATTTTACTGGCTTGGCCGGACAGCTATGTTGACGCTAAGATGCTGGCCTGGACGAATGAACGGGCGCATCTGCTGGGATTTCTCCGGCAATTCTCGCTTTTGTTGGGCGCGATTCTGCTGCTCCTAGGCCTGCTCGTCTGGGGGACAGGGTCTCTCCGCAGCGCCGCTGCGCCAGACGCCGGCTATCGTCTCAGCGATCACATCTATCTGGAAATCATCGTCGCTCTGGCTCTCGCCGGTTTATTGGGCATCGCTATTGTGACCGATATCTGGAGCAATAACCCGTTTAATCTGGCTTATTACTGGATGGCGGCAGCCGTGGCCGCGACCCTCGGCGCTTGTTTGATCATACTCAAACATCTGAAAGAACGTACCTTTTTGCGCAACACGCTGATTGGCAGCATTCTGGGCCAGGTATTTCAGGCGATCCTGAAGATCTATCAAGGCGGTTCCCTCATGCATAAAGCGGTCGTCGCCGTGCTGATCTTCGGTCTGATCACGATGATCCCCTTGACTGGCGTCATCACGATTCCGCTGGCCATGTGGCTCATCTATCGCCAAGTCAAGGACGCCCAAGTGGTCTTAGCCGGGGCGCAAGCGATCAGGGATGGGGATTATACCTCCAGGATCGACCCGCCGCGCCCAGGCGAACTGCGCCAGCTGGCTGATAACCTCAACCAGATCGCCGCCGGTTTAAATGAAGAAGTCAAGCGCCGCACCAAGAGCGAACGGATGAAAAGCGAACTGATCAGCAACGTCTCCCATGATTTACGCACGCCGCTGACCTCCGTCATCACGTATGTCGATCTGCTGCAACAGAGCAACCTGCCCGACGAGCAGGTGCAAGGATATGTCTCTATCATTGCGCAAAAGTCCGGCCGCCTGAAGACTTTAATCGATGATCTATTCGAAATCACGAAAATCACCACTGGCAGTCAACCGCTGGAACTGACAACGCTCGACCTCAACGCGCTGCTCCAGCAGGCTCTCGGCGAGCTAAACGAAAAGATCCTCGCCGCGGAGTTAGACTTCAAATTGACGGTCCCTGACGACAAGGTTCTCGTCCTGGCCGACGGCAAACAGTTCTGGCGAGTGCTGGAAAACGTGTTCTCCAACGTTCTGAAATACGCTTTGCCGCGTTCACGCGTCTATCTCAACCTGTACCACGAGGGAAATGATGTGCGGCTGGATATCAAAAACATCTCGGCTTACGAACTCAATATTGACGAGCAGGAATTGATGGAGCGTTTTACCCGGGGCGACGCCTCGCGGCATAGCGAAGGCAGCGGTTTAGGGCTGAACATCGCCAAATCGCTGATGAACGTCCAGTATGGCACATTAGATATCACCATTGACGGCGACCTCTTTAAGGTGTCACTGCGTATTCCCGCCGCGGAATAGGGAGCGACGTCCCGGTCTGGTGTGCCCCGTATCCCAACTAAAACAGCCATTGACCCAAGGTCAGTAGAACATCGCAGCCGAAAACCGTGGCCAGCAATCCCGCCCCGAAATTGAACCGCTTCCCTTCCCAGCGCCGGATCAGCTTCTCGAATAACGGCTGCAAAAGATAGAGATAAACCAAGCCGCCCAGACCAAAACGCAGGGAAGTTGACAGGGCGATCCGGCCTTGAAAATTGTAACGATACTGAACGTAGGTCTGCCAAGGCCAACTCCCCACGGCTATTTCCATAATATAACTAGCCGCAAGTTCGATCACGGTGGCTATGAGCATACAGCCCACGCCAATGATCAACGGTTTCAGCCAGGCCGGCAAAATTCCATCCCGCTTATGGATCATATTGCGAAAGAAGAAGAGAAACACCAGCGCGCCGAAACCATAGATTATGCAATACGGCCCCATCAGAACCCCGCAATCACTAAAGCCCCAATGGTAAACAACCACTTCCAGAAACACTTCATAGCACCAGCCGGTGATACTGTAAAGAAGAAAAAAGATAAAATA
The DNA here is from genome assembly GCA_031289735.1 of Peptococcaceae bacterium. Lineage (GTDB taxonomy): Bacteria > Bacillota > Desulfitobacteriia > Desulfitobacteriales > Desulfitobacteriaceae > JAITOS01. The sequence goes on along the minus strand of JAITOV010000044.1, from coordinate 1,408 downwards.
ATCCCTGATCCGTTGAACACCGTTTCTCACACGCTTTCTCTCCCTCTCAGCGCGACCCTCTACCGGGCGGCAGGATCTCCAACCAATAACCATCGGGGTCTTCGATAAAATAAATACCCATAGCGTAATTCTCGAAACAGATACAGCCCATTTCCTGATGGCGCTGCCGCGCTAAGTCAAAATCATCGGTCCTAAAGGCCAGATGGATTTCATTCTCACCCAGGTCATATTTCTGCGGATGATCAGCCAAACAGGTCAATTCCAATAAGTGCGCCGATTCGTCATTGCCGATAAAAACAATGGTAAAACCGGCGCCCGTCATCCGGCGGACTTCCCGTAAGTCCAGCGCCCGTTCATAAAACGCCAAACTCGCGCTTAAATCCGCCACGTTAAGATTGTTATGTACCATTCTAAAGGTCATCACTCCGCACCCCTTTGTCCCATATTTTTAAAGCGCCCTATTGCCCGGTCTCCGGTCTGAGCAAGGTACCTGCACCTGGCATTTACCACAGCCGTAGCGGGGCCGATATTTTTCCTTGGTGATATTCAGGAACGCGGAGCAAGGCGGGTGATCCTTCCCGTGCTCGGGCGAAATCGCCTGGGCCGGACAGTTGCGCGCGCACTTGCCACAACGAATACAATAGGCATATAGATCTTCATACGCGCGCGTATCAGGCGGCGTTTCCCAAGCCGTAACCAGGCTGCAAAGCCTTCCAGCCATCCCCTTCTCGGTGATCAGCCCTTTGGAGATACCGAAGGTACCCAGTCCACAGATAAAGGCGACATGACGCTCCGACCAATTACTGCTGAAATTGGCGCTGACAAACTCCGGCTGCAAGGTAGGAACGATCGTGGGATAGCCGTCATTGATCAATTCCGCTTGCAGATACCGGCAGAGTCCGTCAGAGCAAATCTGCCCCTCTATGCGGCCGTGCAACCATTCCGCTGACGGCCAATCCAGCGCACGCGCGTTGCTCTGTTTCACATCCTTGCTGAAAGGTAGGAACAGGGATACCACCGTACGGGCTTGCGCCAACCATTGCCGCGGCAAGCGAAAATGCGGGCCGATCACTTGCGGATCCTGTAATCCAGTAAACGCCTCATCTTCTGCCGCGCCAAAAGCAAAAATCGGCGCTTCATAGATCTGTAAACCGGCTAAATCCGGAGAAATCGCTTGCTCGGCGGTGATGTAGTTGTCGGGTGTATGCAACGTGTACCGGATGGCTTTTTCGATCAATTCCTGGCGAGTCATCGGCCTCAGCTCCGTTTTCTTAATATTCTACCACAGGTTGGCATGGTAATAAACAACAAAACGAGCGCTCATTCACAGGACTTGAAGAGTCCAAAGTATGATACAATATGCGTACAAATCAAACGAGGTGATTTTACTTGAAAATAAAAATCGGCA
>JAITOV010000137.1 GCA_031289735.1 Peptococcaceae bacterium | reverse complement strand
ATGATGGTTCATCCTGGCAGTCAAAATATATCTGAGATCAGCACGCTAGCGCTGGATGCGCTGGAGTTTACCTTTATCGGCAAGGCGGCGCATCCCAGCGCGGCGGCGCGGCATGGCGTGAATGCTCTGGACGCGCTCATTCATTTCTTTACGGAAATCAAGGCTTGGCAACAAACGCTGCCGAACATACATATCCAAGGTGTGATCACGGAAGGCGGAGTCACACCGAATATTGTGCCGGCACGAGCGACGGCGCGTTTCTACCTCAGGGCGAGCAAGCGTACGATCCTGGATAGCTTGCTGGCGCAGGTAATTTGTTTGGCGCGAGAATCGGCGGCGTACTATTCAGCGGAGTTGGAATGGCGCAAATATGAGCATTCCTATGACGAAATGATCAGCAATCGTTCGCTGGCGGCGTGTTTCGCCGCGAATCTGCAGGCCAGCGGAGTCAAGAAGATCGTGCGCGCGCAGCATACCATGGGCTCGGTGGATCTGGGCAATGTCAGCCGGGTAGCGCCGGTCATTCATCCGTATCTGGCTTTGGGGGACGGGAGCGCGCCGCCGCACACGCGCGCTTTTACCCAAGCCGCTTTATCTAAGAACGGGGAACAGCTGCTGCATAAGGCGGTTGTAGCCCTGGCTTGGACCGCCTGGGATGTGCTGACCGACGAAACTTTAAGAGTACGGATCAGAGAAGAATTCCTGGCTGGAATGGAAAGCGAAAATGTTGAATAATTATGCTAAATTTAGTATAATTATTCAAAACAGGAAAGTGAGCGACGTGTTGTGAAGTACAAGGTATTTGTGGACGGTCAAGAGGGGACGACGGGTTTACAGATTCGGGAGAGATTAGCTGCCCGCCATGAGCTGGAAATCCTCAGCATAGACCCGCAAAAACGTAAAGATGCGCAGGCGCGCCGGGCGTTGTTCAACGCGGCGGATCTGGTCTTTCTCTGTTTACCGGATGAGGCGGCTCGCGAGGCGCTGACCTTAATCGACAATCCCGCTACCCGGGTGATCGATGCCAGTACGGCGCATCGCACGGATCCGGACTGGGTGTACGGGTTTCCGGAACTGAACCGTCAACAGCGCAGCCGCATTCGCGCGGCGCAGCGGGTATGCGTACCGGGCTGCCATGCCACGGGTTTCACGGCAATCATTCATCCCTTGATCCAAGCCGGTTTTATTGCCGCGGCAGAGGCGATCGTGAGTTATTCGGTCAGTGGATACAGTGGCGGCGGTAAAAAACTGATTGCCGCGTATGAACCGGAGGATGACGCGCAGCGGGATGAGCGCCTGAAGAGCCCGCGTTTTTATGCCTTGCACCTCAATCATAAACACCTGCCGGAAATGCAGAAGATGAACAATCTGGCGTATCCGCCGTTGTTTACGCCCATGGTTGGAGATTATTATCAGGGCATGCTGGTCGCTGTGCCCTTGATCCGCCGGGCTGCGGATCAGGATAGGACAGCGGGCGCGGCGCATAAAATTTTAAGCGAGCATTACGCGCAGGAACGTTTCGTCCGGGTGATGCCGCTGGATGACCAGGCGTATCTGGATCAGGGTTATCTGGACGCCACAGCGTGCAATCATTCCAATCGTCTGGAAATCTTCGCTTTCGGTGAAAAAGAACGGATGCTGCTCGTAGCGCGCTTGGATAATCTGGGTAAAGGGGCCTCCGGGGCGGCGGTACAGAATATGAATATCATGTTGGGCTTAGACGAGGGCGCTGGGCTGGAAATACGATAAAGATAAGGGAGATGAGTGAACAATGGCAACTTGGAAGTGGCTGAAAGGCGGACTGTCCGCGCCAAAGGGATTTTTGGCGAGCGGAGTCAAGGCGGGCGTGAAGTATGAGAATAAATACGATGTAGCGCTGATCTACTCGGAGCAACCGGCGCAAGCGGCCGGAGTGTTCACGCGTAACCGGGTCAAAGCGCATCCGTTGTTATTGACGCGTCAACAATTAAGCAACGGGGTCGCCCAAGCGGTGGTGATGAATAGCGGTAACGCTAATTCCTGCGTGGGTGAAGCCGGAGACCGGGCGGCGCTGGCGATGGTGCGGCAAACAGCACAGGAATTGGGCGTGCCGCCGGAAGATGTGTTAGTCGCTTCCACCGGGGTGATCGGGGTTGAGATGCCGATGGAACGGATTGCCGGTGGGATTCATGCGGCGGCGCAGGAGATTCTCATGATGTCATCGGCTGGCGCGCATGAAGAGAGCGCGCATCGGGCGGCTTTAGCGATTATGACGACAGATACGCTCGTGAAAGAGTTCGCCTGCGAATTACCCTGTGCGGACGGGGTGATCCGCGTCGCAGGCATCGCTAAAGGTTCGGGGATGATCCATCCGAATATGGGGACGTTGCTGGGCTTTGTGACGACGGACGCGGATATTCCGGCGGAAGAGTTGCGGCGGTTGCTGAGCGAAAGTGTGGAAGATAGTTTTAATATGGTCACGGTGGATGGGGATACGAGTACCAATGATATGGTGGTCGCGCTGGCCAATGGCGCTTCAGGCATTCGGCCGGACGGAGAGGTTTGGCCGGAGTTTGCGGCGATGTTTAAGGCTTTGTGCGTCAAATTGGCGCAGGAGATCGCCAGAGACGGAGAAGGCGCCAGCAAGTTTTTAAGCGTGCATGTGCATGGGGCGAAGAGCAAAGAAGACGCCCGGAAGATCGCCAAGAGCGTCTGCGGATCTTCGTTGGTCAAGACGGCTTTTTTCGGCGAGGACGCGAACTGGGGCAGGATCCTCTGCGCGGCGGGATATGCGGGGGCTGATTTTGATCCGGATCAAACGGACATCTTTCTCGGCTCCGTTCAGGTGGCTGCATCTGGTCAGGGCCTGGCTTTTTCCGAGGAGGAAGCGGCTAAGATTTTGGCGCATAAAGAAATCAGCGTATTTTTGCGCTTACATGAGGGAGATGCGGTAGCGACCGCCTGGGGTTGCGACCTGACGCATGAGTACGTGACGATTAACGGCAGTTATCGCACGTGAGAGGGGATGGCGCAAGCGTGCCGGATGTAAACAAGTATCAGGGCAAAGCAAAAGCGGAAGTGCTGGTTGAAGCCTTGCCGTATATTCAACAGTTTGCCGGGAAGACGATCGTGATTAAATACGGCGGACATGCGATGATTGATCAGAAGTTGAAAGAATCGGTGATGCTGGATATCCTGCTGCTGCATTCCGTCGGTATTCGGCCGGTGGTCATCCACGGCGGCGGGCCGGAAATCAGCGCCATGCTGAAAAAGGTCGGCAAGGAAAGTCAATTCGTGCAGGGTTTGCGGATTACGGACGCCGATACGATGGAGATTGCGACGATGGTGCTGGTCGGCAAACTGAACACGGAAATCGTCTCTTTACTCAATTATTTCGGCGGCAAAGCGATCGGCTTATCCGGCAAGGACGCGCGTCTGCTCGTAGCCGGGAAGAAACCGCTGCAAATGGCGAACAGTCAGGGCAAAATGGAAGAAATCGATTTGGGTTATGTGGGGGAAATTGAGAAGGTAGCGCCGGATATCGTCTTAACGTTGCTGGAACAAGGATATATTCCCGTGATTTCTCCGATTGCGGATGGCGCCTTGGGCGAAAGCTATAATATCAACGCGGATACCGCCGCCGGAAGAATCGCCGCGGCGCTGCAAGCCGATCGCTTTCTTTTACTGACGGATGTGCAAGGCGTTCTGCGCGATCTGACAGATCCCGCGTCGCTCATTCCCACGATCCGCCGCGCGGAAGTGGCTGAATTGACAGCGCAAGGCGTGCTTTCCGGCGGCATGATCCCGAAAGTGGAATGCGCCGTGGACGCGCTGCAAAACGGTGTGGGCAGTGTGCATATTCTGGACGGACGGACGCCCCACGCGATTCTATTGGAATTGTTCACGGACGGCGGAATCGGTACCATGTTGGTGTAGGAAGTAAATAAAACAGGAGGTTCGGCAGATGGCGGAACATTTTACCAATGAGGAGATTGTGGCCAGGGGCAAGCAAGCGGTGATGAACACCTATGGGCGTTTGCCGCTGGCGCTGGTGCGCGGCGAGGGTTCCTGGGTTTGGGATGCCGATGAGAAACAATATCTGGACTTTGTGACCGGCTTGGCGGTGAATTCTTTGGGGTACAGCCATCCGGCGGTGACGGCGGCTATTACTCAGGCGGCGCACCAGATCGTGCATGCTTCGAATCTCTATTGGATTCCCAATCAGGTACGCTTGGCTGAGAAACTGACCGCACATTCTTTCGCCGCTAAAGTATTCTTTTGCAATAGCGGGGCGGAAGCCAATGAAGCGGCGATCAAACTGGCGCGTAAACAGGCGAAGCAAAACTATGGTGAGGATAAATACCGCATCGTCTCGCTGAGCCATTCGTTCCATGGACGCACGCTGGCGGCGCTGACCGCAACCGGTCAAACCAAATACCAAGCGGGATATGAACCCTTGCCGGAGGGATTTTTGTACGCTCAGCTGAATGATATCGCTTCGTTGGAACAGTGCGTCGGTGAACAGACCGCCGCGGTCATCATCGAACCGATCCAAGGAGAAGGCGGCGTGAACCCGGCGAGCCCGGAATTCTTGCAAGCGGCGCGTGAAGTGTGCGACCGTTACGGAGCGCTGCTGGTTTTTGACGAGGTGCAGTGCGGTATGGGCAGGACCGGAAAACTCTTTGCTTATGAGTGGAGCGGCGTAGAGCCGGATCTGATGACGCTGGCCAAAGCCTTGGGCGGCGGCGTACCGATCGGCGCTTTGCTCGCCGCAGAAAAAGCCGCCTCCACATTTCAACCCGGTGATCACGCCTCCACATTCGGAGGGAACCCCTTGGCGACAGCCGCCGGTAATGCCGTGATCGACGAGATGCTGCGACCGGGATTTCTGCGCCACGTGCAGGAGATGTCCGCTGTATTGCGCGCCGGCTTGGACGATCTGGCGAAAAAATATTTTCTCGATGGCCGTGTACGGGGCGAAGGATTGATCTTGGGTTTGCCGGTTGGGGACAAAGGGCCGCAAGTCGTGCAAGAATGTCAGGAGAGCGGGTTGTTGATCAATTGTGTCGGCGGGCAGGTCCTGCGCTTTCTGCCGCCGCTGAATGTGAGCAAGCAAGAGATTCAATTGGCGCTGACTTTGTTGGAGCAGGCATTTCTTAAAGTAATCGTTTAAAATTAGCAGACAAAATGTCGAAGTATATGGTATAATCATCCTAGGAAATAAACGAAACATTTGGAGAATTGTCAAGAAAACATGACAAATGACAAGAAATCATGACAAATCAAACGAACATTAAAGGTCATATCAGCAAAAACATCAGCTTACTAGTATATATTTTTGTTTGTTGCGCGCTATTGTTTTCCTGGCCGCGCGCCCTGCAAGCCAGCTCGCTGGCCTACGCAACGGAACGCCTGGCCGGGCCGGATCGCATCGCCACAGCCTTGACGATCGCGCAAAAAGGATGGACGACAGCCGATACGGTGCTGTTGTGCGAATACGATGATTACGCCGATTCTATCGCGGCGTCGCCTCTGGCCGCGCAACTGAGCGCGCCGATTCTGCTGAGTGAAGGGCAGGCCCTGGATCCCCGGGTGAAGCAAGAGATCTTGCGCTTACAAGCAGGCAAAGTGATCCTGCTGGGCGGCGCCGGACGTCTGCAACCGGCGATTGAGCAGGAATTGCACGAGATGTCCTTACCGTGGGAGCGGATCGGCGGGGCGGATCGCTATGAAACGTCGGTATTGTTGGCGCAAAGGCTCTCCGGCGACTCGGTCATCCTGGCGAATGGAGACGATTTCCCGGATGCTTTATCGGCGGCCAGCTTTGCCGGTGTGCGGCAGATACCGATTGTTTTGACCTCAAAGAGCTTACCGGATACCGTGGTTGCTTATTTCGACCTAGTACGGCCGCAGCATCTGATCGTCATCGGAGGGGAAGGCGCCATACCGGCGGAGAGCCTGGCGGCGCGCGGACTGACAGCGGAAACCCGCTTAGGCGGCAAAGACCGCTTCGAGACGAATGCTCAAGTGGTCGCTTTCGCGCAAGATGTGATGGAATCCAACGACTTCCTGATCGCCTCGGGGTTGAATTTCCCGGATGCTGTAGCGGGCGCCTCTTTGGCGGCCAAGATGCAAGCGCCGTTGCTCCTCACGGAAAAAGAAGATATTCCTCCGGATGTGTACAGCATCCTGCGTTTGCATATGAAAGTAGAACCGCCGCGGGTTTATGCTGTGATCTCCGTATCTGAGCGGGGTACGGTTGTCGCCTCCGGGGGACTGATCCTGCGTGACGCCGCTTCTCTGCAAGGGAAAGCGCAGCTGACGATTCCTGAAGGCACTTCGCTCGATATCAGCGCCGCCCAAGGCGATTGGTATAAAACGGAGTACCGGGGAACCGGCGGCTGGGTATCCGCCAATTATGTGGCGATCACCTTTGAGTACAAAAAAGGCAAAGTCACAGCGGCGGGCGGATTGAATCTGCGCGAGACTCCGGCGGCGAATGGGAAGGTGATCTTGACGATCCCCAGCGGGACCGCGCTGGACATTACAGACCAGCAGGGGGATTGGTATCAGAGTACGTATCAAAATAAGACAGGGTGGGTCAGCGCGGCTTACGTCGCCCTGGTTGTCTCCGCAAGCGTTGAGACGCCGCCCGGCTCCGGCGGGGAGGCCAGTACGGCGAGTATAGATTTAACGCCGAACGGGAAGGTGTGGTTCCTGGGTGGCGGCGGCGTGATCAGCGAGCATGCGCAAAGTATCATTGAAGGCCAGCAGACGTCTCAGTATGCAGACAACCAAAAGACGTTTCCGCCGTTGCCGGCGGCGATTCAGCCGCCGGATTCAGGCAACCCGGTAAATCCGTATCCGGCCGGATACGATCCCGCGCAGGAACACCTGGCCTACACCCTCGATCAAGTGCCGGTGAATTCTTTATCCGGCAAGAAGATCCTGCTGGATCCGGGGCATGGCGGGCCGGATCCCGGATGTATCGGACCGGGAGGTTCCTATGAAAAGAATAATACCTTGGCGATCGCCTTATATTTAAAGGAATATCTTACGCTGGCGGGCGCTGAAGTCATCATGACCAGAGAGTCCGATACATCGGTCGTCTCCAAGTATACGGAAGCGGACGACTTAATCGCGCGCGTAGAAGTTGCGGAGAATAACGCGCCGGATCTATTTATCAGTATTCATAATAACGCCAATGACAATCTGAGTCTCCAGGGGATCATCCTCTATTATTCAACCTATAACGCTCAAGCCGCGGAGAGTAAACAACTGGCTGACATCCTGGTCTATGATATGACGGGCTTGCTGCATATGAATAACATGGGCGTGCGTACGGCAAACTTCTATGTCTGCCGTTATGCGCCGATGCCCTCCGTGCTGATCGAACTGGGCTTTATGAGCAATGCGTATGAAGAACAGCGGCTGCTGAACACGACGTTCCGGCAAAGCGCGGCGGGTTCTATCTTCTGGGGGATATACCGTTATCTCACGAATACTACGCCATAAAGTAAACAACGCGTCAGCCATATTTTCCGGAGGATGAACGGCTCCTGTTGCCTGGCAGAAATCACTGCCTGCACAATGGGAGCTGTTTGAATTTAATATCATTTAACTTTATCGTAGCAATGAGCCGATATTAAGAAGGGATGTTGTATTTGCAAGAAATATGAATAAAAAGGGGAAAATACTCAATGAAAACAATACGTACTCGCTTAATTTGTTACATCTGCCTATTACTACTTGTGGTCACAGCCGGACTGTCACTGCCTTCTTATGTATCGATAACGAAGGCCGTCGAAGATACATTGCGGAGCAGTTTGGCTCAAAGCAGCAAGGATACCGCCAGATATATTACCTTGGATTTGCAACACCGGATGCAAACGTTAGAAAATATCGCCGCGTCAGATGTCGTCAGGCATATGGATTTAGCTGTGCTGCGTTCGTATTTAGCAAAAGAAACGGCCCGCTTAGATTACTTAAAAATGGCCGTGAATGTGGACGGCATGTTTTATGACTCGACAGGTATGAGCGGCGATATAGGAGAGTCGGAGTACTACTTGCAAGCGATGGCAGGTCGTTCCGTGGTCGGTTCTCCGAAGTTCAGTCCGTTTGATCAAAAGCTGCTGATGATAGCGGCTGTGCCAATCAGAAATGACGCCGGTCAAATCATCGGCGCTTTGGTCGGCATGATGGACGGATATGTATTGAGCGCCTTAACGGACGCTATCGAGGTAGGGAATAACGGTTATGCCTTTATGCTTGATCGTTCCGGCGTGATTATTGCGCATCCGGACAGGGACAGAGCAACGAACTTGGAAAATGACCTGGTTCAGCTGGCTGACGATCCGGGCGCGCAAGATCTCCTGGCGATCGAAAAGAAAATGATCGCCGGTGAAGCGGGGATCAGCAATTATACTTATCAGGGCGCCGCATACGAGATCGGCTATGCCCCGGTAGAGGGATTTGACTGGTCGGTCGCTGTAGTGATGGACAGTGACGCCGTGTATGCTGATCTGAATGCGCTGAAGATCAAAATGACGATAATTACCTTGGTTTTCCTGGCGATGGGCTTTTTGATCGCATTTTTCCTGGGTAATTCTATTGGTAAACCCCTGGCTGCGGCAGCCGCCAATCTTGGCAAGATGGCTAACGGAGACTTTACGATTACGGTGCATCAAGCGACGTTGCAAAGAAAAGATGAAATCGGGCAATTAGAACGAGGCTTTCTGGAACTAGCGGAAAAACTAAGCGCGATGATCCGGCAAGTGAACGCAAGCACAGAGCAAGTAAATTCTTCCAGCGGAGAATTAGCTCAATCCGGCGAAAAGATTGCCGCGACCATGCAAGAGATCTCCGCGTCGATCCAAGAAATCGCTTCCGGAATGGAGGAAGTATCGAGCGCTGCTGAAAAAATACTGCTTGCTGAACAGGAAATGGATTCGCTCATGTGTGCCAGCAATGAAAAAGCGGAGCAAGATAAACAAGACGCTGTGAAAATTGAAACACAAGCGGAGAAGATCGCAAAAAGCGCCCGGGCCAGTCAGAGCAATACGACGGTGATGTATGCGGATATTCAAAGCAAGGTTCAGCAAGCGATTGAGGACGCCAAGGTGGTGAATGAAATCTCGCAATTAGCGCAGGATATCGGCGCGATTGCCGATCAGACGAACCTGCTGGCTTTGAATGCGGCGATTGAAGCGGCTCGAGCCGGAGAGCAAGGCAAGGGTTTCGCTGTTGTGGCGGAGGAAGTCAGGAAACTGGCGGAAAACGCCGGAACGACGGTGAACGGCATTCAGGGTTTAACCCAGCAGGTAGAAGCGGCGATTCACAGTTTAGTCGGACACGCGACGCAGATGTTAACATTTATCAATGAGACGGTTCTGGGAGATTATCAACAATTAGTCGGGGTTGGTGCGGAATACAAATCAGCAGCGAGTTTAATCGTATCCATATCGGAAACCACATGTGACAACTCCCAGCGCTTATTGCATTCTTTACAGGAAGTAACGCAATCATTGGAATCAACGACGGCAGTCATTGAAGAGACTTCGGCAGGAACGCAGGAAATCTCGCAAGCTGCCGATATAGCCGCCGGATCAGCCGCGGAAATCAACCGGTCTGCTGATTTCATGGCCGAGAGCACGGCGCGGTTAAGCGAACTGATCCGGCAATTCAAGATCAGAGAGTCCTAATTCGGGTGAGCTAAAGCCGTCTGGCTTCCAGGCGGCTTTTCATTTGCTTAGAGAGGTGATATCATGTAAAGAACCATTCGGGAGATGAGGAGGCGCCGGGGATCATGACTGCGGGCGATGAACAAGCGGAACAAAAAATAGCAAACATTGACGCTGCCGGACGTCTGGGCGTGGAGCCGGTGGGCAGATTGCTGTGGCGTTTCTCCTTGCCGGCGATTATCGGGATGTTGGTGAATGCTTTTTATAATGTCATTGACCGTATATTCGTGGGGCGCGGCGTAGATGAATTGGCGCTGGGCGGCGTCGCTCTGGTCATGCCGCTGATGACGATCACGATGGCTTTTGCGATGCTGTTCGGCACCGGCGCGGCTAACCTGATTTCTATTCGTTTAGGGGAACAACGGCGTGAGGAAGCGGCGAATACGCTGACGCATTGTTTTTTATTGATGATCGTCATCGGACTTGTCTTAACGGTGGCCGGCTTGATATTTCTGGATCCGCTGATGTCGCTGATGGGAGCGGAGCAGGGGAGTAAGTCGTTGGAATATGGCCGCGATTTCATGCGGATCATCCTGCTTGGTCAGGTCTTCGGGCTGATTGGTTTTGGTATGAGCCATTGTACGCGCGCGCAAGGGTTTCCTAAGATCACGATGATCGCGATGTTGATGAGCGCTGTGGTGAACATATTCCTGGATATCCTGTTTATCTTTGGACTGCATTGGGGCGTACAAGGGGCCGCTCTGGCCACGATTTTAGCCCAGTTGCTATCCGGACTATGGATTCTCTCCTTTAACTTCAGTAAAAAGGCTGTTATACGCATCAATCTGCGTGACTTTCGGCCTTCCCGGCAAATTATCACCCAGATTCTGTCTTTTGGTTCGGCCCAGTTTTTAATTCAATTAGCCATTGCCGCGGTCATGCTGGTCTATAATTTCTGCATGACCCGGTATGGGGCCGCTTCTTTAGGTGTGGCCGACGGCGGAGATATTGCCTTATCGGGGATTAGCATCGTCAATACGATCGCGATGATCTTCTTAATGCCGATTTTCGGGATTAACCAAGGCTCGCAGCCCATCTTGGGTTATAATTATGGCGCCAGAAAATTTGACCGGGTCCTGAAAACCTATCGTTTAGCGGTCACGCTGGCCACGGTGGTGGCTTGCGCCGGTTTTGCTGTGGCGATGATCTGGCCGCTTGGGCTGACGCGTTTATTTGCCCCGGATGGCAGCGCGGCTTTACTGGCGTTCACACCCTGGGCGATGCGCGTGTATGTGCTCTTATTACCGGTCGTCGGTTATCAAGTGGTATCTGCGAATTTGTTCGTAGTGACCGGCCGGCCGAAGGTCTCGATTGTACTCTCCATGCTGCGTCAAGTGTTTGTCTTGATCCCTTGTCTCTTGCTGTTTGGCTGGTGGGGCGGCGTTTATGGTTCAGTGTTCGCCGCGCCGTTATCGGATGCGGTGGCGACCTTAACGACGACGGTGGTCGTTTGGTTTGAGATTAAGAAATTGCGGGTCGGAGCGCGCGAAGCACACACTGGTACAATTTCCTAAAACGCGGAACATGCGTATTTGAGCGCTTTGTGATAAAACAGACAGCTTGAGGTAACTAAAGCTATTGACAAAAAGCTTGATTTCGTGTAAAACTGACATACAAGATCGGGACAAAGGCGTCTTTTCATTAGATACAAGTAATCAGGTTGACTTGCTTGATTACTTAATTTAGTGGACGTTTTTTTGTTTACAGGTAGGACATGGAGGTTATGACATGCTAAAAGAAGGACAAGTCAGAATCCCGTCGGGTTGTGCTATTTCCGGCATGTTTTCGAAATCCGGGCAGCGGACAAGCGGAGAAAGCATTATCCAATCCATTTCGGTCATGCATGAGCGCTCGAACGGTTTGGGCGGGGGATTTGCCGGATACGGCATCTATCCCGAGAATAAAGACTTTTATGCGTTCCATGTGTTTCATGACAATTTGGCGGCCAAGAAAGAATGTGAAGATTTTCTGGAACGGCATTTTGACATCATTAATCTATCCAAGATTCCCACGAAGAAGAATAAAGGCGTAACGGATGAGCCGCTGATTTGGCGCTATTTTGTCCATCCGTTGCCTACGAAACTCGAGAGCAGTCAGTTGGACGAGCGGGAATTTGTCGCCAAATGCGTGTTCCGTATCAATACGTCGATTGATGGGAGCTATGTCTGTTCCAGTGGTAAGGATATGGGCGTGTTCAAAGCCGTCGGCTTTCCCGAAGACGTCGGACGCTTCTATCGTCTGGATGAATACGCGGGGTACTGCTTCACGGCGCACGGCCGTTATCCGACGAATACGCCGGGTTGGTGGGGCGGAGCGCATCCTTTTGCTTTGCTCGGTTATTCCGTGGCGCATAACGGGGAGATCTCGTCCTATGACGCGAACCGGCGCGCGATTGAGATGTACGGATATAGCTGTACGCTCCAGACGGATACAGAAGTGATCACCTATATCTTCGATTACTTACATCGCAAAAAAGGTTTGACCTTCCAAGAGATTGCCCAGGTGGTCTCAGCGCCGTTCTGGCAGATCATTGATAAAATGCCGGCCAAGGAAAGAGCAACCTATGAGTATTTGAGAAATGCCTTTGCTGCTCAATTGATTACCGGGCCGTTTTCGATTTTGGTCGGTTTCGAGGGCGGGCTGCTGGCTTTAAACGACCGGTTGAAGCTGCGCAGCATGGTCGTGGGTGAAAAGGACGATAGGGTCTATATTGCCAGTGAAGAAGCGGCGATGCGGGTCATCGAGCCGGATTTAAGCCGGGTGTGGTCGCCTAAAGGCGGCGAACTTGTGCTGGTTGAACTGGAAGGAGACAAGCGGTAATGGCTATTCGCTATATCTATGCTGAATATGAGATCACTAGAAATTATGACCGTTGCATTGCCTGCCGTGTGTGCGAGCGTCAATGCGCCAATGAGGTCCATGAATACTTACCTGAAGCGCATAAAATGGTCGCGGATGAAGCGAAATGCGTGAATTGCCATCGTTGCGTATCTCTCTGTCCGACCCACGCTTTAAAGATTGTCAAGAGCGATAATACGTATAAAGCTAACTCCAACTGGAGCCAGAAGAATATGAATGAGCTTTACCGCCAGGCGGAAGCCGGCGGCGTTCTGCTCTCCAGTATGGGGAATCCCGAGAATTTCCCGATTTATTTTGACAAGATCTTGCTCAACGCTTCGCAGGTGACCAATCCTTCGATTGATCCTTTGCGCGAACCGATGGAGACACGGGTGTTCTTAGGATCGAAATCGGTAGAGATCGAGCGCGATGAGAACGGGCAGATCAAGGATAATCTGAAGCCGCATTTGAAATTGAACCTGCCGGTGATGTTTTCGGCGATGAGTTATGGTTCGATCAGTTATAACGCGCATGAATCTTTAGCGCGCGCTTCGCAAGAATTAGGGACGTATTACAATACGGGTGAAGGCGGACTGCACGCGGATTTTTACCCCTATGGCGGGAATACGATTGTTCAGGTGGCTTCCGGACGTTTCGGTGTGCATCAGCCGTATTTGGAGGCTGCCGCAGCCGTAGAGATTAAAATCGGTCAAGGGGCAAAACCGGGGATCGGCGGACATTTACCCGGCAAAAAGATTGTCGACGACGTAGCCAGGACCCGGATGATCCCGGTGGGCAGCGACGCGATTTCCCCCGCCCCGCATCATGATATCTATTCGATTGAAGACCTGAGTCAATTGGTCTACTCCTTGAAAGAAGCGACGCGCAATACCAAGCCGGTCATCGTCAAGATTGCCGCCGTGCATAATGTAGCGGCGATTGCCAGCGGGATTGCCCGCAGCGGCGCGGATATCATAGCGATAGACGGCTTCCGCGGCGGTACCGGAGCCGCGCCGACGCGGATCCGGGATAACGTCGGGATCCCGATTGAATTAGCCCTGGCCGGCGTGGATCAACGTCTGCGCGATGAAGGGATTCGCGATCAGGTGTCTATTGTCGCCGGCGGCAGTATCCGCAATAGTACGGATGTGGTGAAAGCGGTCGCACTGGGCGCGGATTGTGTGTATATCGGTACAGCGGCGCTGTTAGCCTTGGGTTGCCATCTCTGCCGCAGTTGCCATGAAGGCAAATGCAACTGGGGGATTGCCACGCAGGTGCCGGAATTGATCAAACGCCTGAACCCGGATGTTGGCTACAAACGTCTGGTGAATCTATTGACAGCCTGGCGGCATGAGATTGAGGAAATCATGGGTGGCATGGGGATTAACTCCATCGAGAGCTTGAAGGGCAATCGTCTGATGCTGCGCGGGGTTGGACTGAATGAGAAAGAATTAGAGATCTTAGGCATTAAGCACGCGGGAGAATAGGGATCGGGTTTGGATGGCGAAATTTGGGAGGCTGGAGGGATCACTTTGAAACGGGTTTATGTGAATGAACAATGGTGCCTGGGCTGCCATTTATGTGAGTACTACTGCGCCTTTGCCAATACGGGAGAGAAGAATATGGCGCGGGCTTTGAAGGATATAAAGATTCAGCCGCGCATCAGGGTCGAAGAGGGTAACGATGTCAGTTTTGCTGTGTCTTGCCGCCATTGCCGGGAACCGCTGTGCGTCAAAGCCTGTATCAGCGGAGCGCTACAGATGATGGACGGCGTGATCACGATTGATCAGGACAAATGCATCGGTTGCTGTACCTGCATCTTGAGCTGTCCTTTTGGTTCGGTGGCCCTGTCCCCGGATGGACATGCGGCGCAAAAATGCGAACTGTGCGTCCAGACTGCGGCAGGTACGCCGCGCTGTGTGGACGGCTGCCCGAATAACGCGATTGTTTTCGAGGAAAGAGGGTGATGGACGTGCAATATGTGATCATTGGCAACTCAGCCGCCGCGATCGGAGCGGTAGAAGGAATCAGACGGACCGATGCGCGGGGTAAGATCATCATCATTAGCGACGAGCCGTATCATACGTATGCCCGTCCATTGATTTCGTATTTACTCTTAGGTAAAACGACGGAAGAGAAAATGAAATACCGCGGCGACGATTTTTATGAGCGTAATCATTGTCAGGTCTATTTGTCCGTGCGAGCGACAGCCATTGACGCGCGGGAGAAAACCGTTTCCTTGAGCGACGGACGGATCATCTCCTATGATAAACTCTTGATTGCGACAGGATCCTCACCGTTTGTTCTGCCTATTCCCGGAGCGGATACGGTAGAGGAGAAATTTACCTTTATGACGTTGGCTGACGCCAAAAAACTTGGCGAAGCGGTCAATCAAGAGTCGCGGGTGCTCATCCTCGGCGCGGGTCTGATCGGCCTGAAATGCGCGGAGGGGATCTTGTGCCGGGCCGGACAGATTACGGTCGTGGACTTGGCGCCGACTGTCTTGTCCAGTATTCTTGATCCTGAGGGCGCGCGGATGGTCCAAGAGCATTTAGAACATAACGGCTTGAAATTCATCCTCTCCCAAGCGATCAAAAGTATCGATCACAACACCGCGACACTGAATAGCGGTGAAAAAGTTGAGTTTGATATCTTTGTTATGGCTGTCGGCGTTCGTCCGAACATTCAACTATTCGAAGGGTTGGGCGAGTTAGGCCGAGGCATCCCGGTGAATGAAAAATCAGAGACCTCCTGTGCGGATATTTACGCGGCAGGCGATTGCACAGAGAGTTTCGATATCTCTTCCGGACAGCGCAAGATCCTGGCGATCCTGCCGAACGCTTATATGCAAGGGGAATGCGCCGGCGTGAATATGGCAGGCGGCGCAGCTAAATTTACCCAGGCCATGCCGATGAACGCCATCGGTTTCTGCGGCTTGCATGTGATGACCGCGGGGACGTACAGCGGCGAGTCCTATATCGTTCAAGATGAAAACGGGTATAAAAAACTCTTCTATGGGGACACGCTCAACGGCTATATCTTAATTGGCAAGATTGACCAAGCCGGCATTTATACGAATCTGATCAGGGATAAGGCGCCGCTGGATACCCTGGACTTTGCGTTGATCTGCCAACAGCCGGGCCTGATCGCTTTCACCAGAGAGCAAAGGACAGAAATGCTGGGAGGGGTGTCAAGGTGAACGTAGTCAGTGCGAAGAATTTGAATTTCCAGGAACTCAACGAAAGAATCCGGCGCGCCGCCGGTGATCTCAGCGTGGAAGATTGTTACGGGCAGCGCTATATCGGCAATGGTTTAAGCGGGCGGACGCTGACCGTACACGGTACGCCGGGCAACTGCTTAGGCGCGTTTCTCAATGGCGCTACGATCATCGTCCACGGCAACGCGCAAGACGCGATCGCCAACACGATGAACGACGGCAAGATTATTATTCATGGCAATGCCGGGGATACGCTGGGCTATGGGATGCGCGGCGGGACGGTGTACGTCAAAGGCAACGCGGGCTATCGCACGGGTATTCATATGAAACAATACCTGGACAAGAAGCCGGTCGTCGTGGTCGGAGGCCGTACCGGCTGCTTTTTAGGCGAGTATCAGGCCGGCGGTTTGATTATCGTGCTGGGTTTAGGCGAGTGTGAGGAGAACAACCAATTACCGATTGATGATTTTACCGGTACGGGGATTCATGGCGGCAGCATCTTGATCCGCACGCGGATTCAGCCGAAGAATCTGCCGATACAGGTCGCGGCCGCTAAAGCAACGAAGGTGGAAATCAAAGAAATCACACCCTATCTGCAAGAATTTGCCGGATATTTTGACTTGGATGTTCAGTCTCTTGTGGATAGCGAGTATTATTGCCTGACGCCGAATGCCAGCAATCCGTATCATCAACTGTACACCCCGAATTAGGAGGGTATTGGATGTATACTAAAAAAGAAGTTCTGCGTTTCGTCAAAGAAAATGACGTTAAGTTTGTGCGTCTTACCTTTTGTAACCCCTTTGGTGAGCAAAAAAACATTTCCTTGCTGCCTGACGGGTTAGCCGATGCTTTTGAAAAAGGAGTCTCCTTTGACGGCTCGGCGATTCTTGGCTTCTCCGATGTGACGAAATCCGATCTGTTTCTCTTTCCGGATCCCGCGACCTTGACGATCCTGCCCTGGCGTCCCTCCCCTGGACGGGTAGTGCGCTTCTATTGTGATATCAAAAACCCCGATGGTTCCAATTTCTGGGGAGACACGCGCTACTTGCTGAAACAGGTCTTAGCCAAGGGTGAGGAACAAGGGTATGCGTGCCGCGTGGGTACGGAATGCGAGTTCTATCTTTTTAAAACAGATGAAAACGGGGAGCCGACACAGGCGGTCTTGGATCATGGCGGCTACCTGGATATCGCGCCTCTGGATAACGGAGAAAATATCCGGCGTGAAATCTGCCTTTGTCTCGAAGAGATGGGTTTGATGCCGGAAACATCCCACCATCAACAGGGTCCCGGCCAAAACGAGATTTGCTTTAAGTACAGCGGGGCGCTGAGCAGCGCGGATCATCTCTTGACCTTCAAATCGGTCGTCAAATCGATCGCTTCCCGCAATGGACTGTATGCATCCTTTATGCCGAAGCCCTTAGCCCACGAAAGAGGCAGCGCGTTGCATGTGAATCTGTCTATTGTGAAAAACGATACGAGCCTATCCGCGCCTGACGATGGAGAACAGCGCTTAGATCAAATAAGCGAGCATTTTCTCGCGGGAATCCTGGATAAGGTTCCTGAGATGACGTTATTTTTGAATCCTTTAACGAACTCTTATGAGCGTTTTGCCAGCGGCGAGGCGCCAAAATCTGTTTCCTGGTCGTATCAGAACCGCTCGCAACTGATACGCATTCCGGCGGCTAACAGCGACAGATACCGTATGGAATTGCGCTCTCCGGATCCCACGCTGAATCCTTATCTGGCTTTTGCTTTGCTCATCAGCGCCGGATATGAGGGGATCCAAAAATCTATGGCCTTACCTCCTCCCCAAGATATCGATATGTTTAGAGCGGAAGCAAGTGTGCTCAACCGTTTGCAGTCCTTACCGGAAAGTTTGCTCCAGGCCCTGGAATCAGCTGAGCAGAGCGCGTTTATCGCCCAGAGTATTCCGGCGGAGCTGAGACAGAAATATTTTGCGATCAAACAAGGGGAAGCACTGGCTTTCCAGCGGAACGCAGAGCGGCGCGAAGATAAAGAGAGCTTCTATCATGCGTGGTATTTTAGCAAAAGTTGAAGCCTTTAACGCTTCATGAAGGAGGCAATTCGATGGAGCGCGCTTTAGTGATCACTCGTTCCAGGAAAGGTGTCGAGTTTTTCAGTGAGATGTTAAAGGCGGTTTCCTGCGCAACGATTGTACCTGTACCTACCGGTGGTAAGGCGAGGAGACTACTGTTAGACAGGGATTTTGACATCTGTATTATTAATGGGCCCTTGCAGGATGAACCCGGCGAGGACTTAGCCCGGCATGTGGCTTCCCGCGGTATTACGCAGGTGATTCTGATGACGCCCAGCTCGTATTATGAAGAAATCACGGCGTTGGTAGAGAATTCCGGTGTGATGACCGTAGCGAAGCCGGTGAATGAAAAGCTCTTTTGGAGCGCGCTAAAAATGGCCTATGCGACGCATAAGAAGATGCAGAGGCTGCAAACGGAAAACACAAAACTAGTGCGGAAAATCGAAGATATCCGCTTAGTCGATCGGGCGAAGTGTATTTTGATTTCGCATATGGGGATGACGGAACCGCAAGCGCATAAGTACATAGAGAAACAGGCGATGGATATGCGGATGACCAGGAGATTGGTTGCGGAAGGCATATTGAAAACTTACGAATAGGGCGTGTCGCAAAACGCTATTTTCGGCGGGAGCGATACGCTTTTTTGCTCTGGATATTGACAAAGGGGTTGTTATGGCGACAGCCTCTTTTTATAGCTTGCGCGGATACGTGAAAAATATGACAAATAAT
This sequence comes from Peptococcaceae bacterium, assembly GCA_031289735.1. Lineage (GTDB taxonomy): Bacteria > Bacillota > Desulfitobacteriia > Desulfitobacteriales > Desulfitobacteriaceae > JAITOS01. The sequence goes on along the minus strand of JAITOV010000137.1, from coordinate 3,530 downwards.
AAATAATATGGATAAATAAAGTAGAAAAGAATAACAAACGCTTGTTAATCTGCGATAATAGAAGTAGACCCATATGAAAAGGTCAATATAAAGCCGAAGGAGGAGTAACGGTGGATTTGCTCGGGCAGATTGAAACCCTGCGTAGTATACTCTATCAATGCGGTCAGGGAACAAGTTTGTTGAATCCGCAAGTTTTAGAGATCAGTCAATTGTTAGATCAATTATTGAATCAATATTACGGTTCCATCTTTGTGGGATGGCTTTGACTGAATGAAGGAGCGGAGAACACTGTTGTGCTCTCCGCTCGCCGAGGATTTTATAGATGCGGTTTTTTATAAACTCAGGATTTTCTTCGCTGTTTCATCGTTTACGTCGGTAATATAAGAGACGCCGGTTTCTTTAGCCGTATCACGGTTAGCGGCGAACAGGTCAGAGCGTGAGATTTCTGCGGTGTTAAAGCGTCTGGCGCCGGCCATGAGCTGTTGCAATCCGGCGGAGAGTTTATCGGCCAGGGTCCACACGGCTACGGCGCCGAGCGGGATGCTCTTCATTTCGTCCGTACCCACTTTATTCTTGACGTCGAAATATCCGGCGAAGATCTCTTCGGCTGTAGCTTTTGGATTGCCGGTGACGGTGGAGGGCAACGCGTCCCAGTTACCGTTCAGTTTTTCGCGGCGTTCGGGATAGAGTACGCCTTCGATATTGGCGCCCAGGAAACCGGGAATCATCAGAGAACGGCCCATACAGACGAGCTTGGTATAAGGCGCGCCCAGTGCCAGCGCTTTGAAGATGTGATCTTCGCGGGCTAAACCGCCGGCAAAAGCGAGGTCAACAACAGCACGGCCGCGGCTGGCCAGAAGTTGCGCGTATTCGTAGGCTTTCGCGTGCAGCAGAATGGAAGGAACACCCCATGATTCCATCATGTTCCAAGGACTCATCCCGGTACCGCCGCCGGATCCGTCAATGGTCAGTAAATCGAGTTCGGCGTCGCTGGCGAATTTGATCGCCATAGCCAAGGCTTCCATACCGTAAGAGCCGGTCTTTAAGGTGATGCGTTGATAACCGAGTTTGCGTAAATAAGCGACAGCATCCATGAAGTCTTTTTGCACTTCGGCATAGCTGTCACAGTTGGTGTAGCCGAGCCGGCTGTGGCGGGCGAATGATTTGATCGCTCCGTTGTTAAAGGCTTCTTGTACGGCCGGTAAGGTGGGATCCGGATCGACGATATAACCGCGCTCTTTCAGGAAGACGGCGTAATCAAGGCTGGTGACTTGGATTTCGCCGCCGATGTCCTTAGCGCCTTGTCCCCATTTCAGCTCGATGATGACTTTGTCCCCATATTTTTCGATCAGATATTCCGCGACGCCGTTTCTCGTGTCTTCCACATTCATTTGTACGATGATCGCGCCATAGCCGTCATAATAACGCAGATAGACATCAATGCGGCGATCCAATTCCGGCGCGCTTTTAATGCGCCCGTTTTCCAGGACGGACTGCCGGTCGACGCCGACGACGTTTTCACCGATGACCACCGGGAAACCGACTAACGCCGCGCCGACCGCAAAAGACTCCCAATATTTCGCTGCGATAAACGTGGAACCCAAGGCTCCGGTCATGATCGGAATTCTTGATTGGGTGATCATTTTTTTACCGAAGGAAGTTTCTAAAGATACATTAGGAAAGATACAGTCGTCAGCGTTGTGCGAAAATTGGCTGCTCAATCCGTTAGCTCCGTAATTATAGCCCTGGATGCGCAGATTGTTGTAGCAGACGCCGACATGATTCGTGTTGGAACTTCCGGCCGTTATCGTACCGAAGTCACGCGGGTAGAGCAATTTCCTGCCCCGGGTAGAGGATAGCCACGTTTCGCATTTGCCTTTGCAGTCTGCGCGGCAAAGTGTGCAGAGACCTGATTCCGCTGGATTACCTCGATTGGCTGTGTTGAGAACGTCATTGTTCTTCGGGTATTGGATCATTTTCCTCTCTCCTTTGCAAATTCTATATATACCTCATTGTATATAATAACGAGGAATTGATAGGAATTATAATATAAATCAGCGCAACTTGCAATTCGCGCACCATGACTATCATTTATTTCCGCCGAATGATACTATTAAGTATACGATTGAGAGGTGATCTGCTTGCTGAGTAAAGCCCTCATCCGGATATTTATCGGCCGCACCGCGCCGGAACGGCTGAAGGCCCGGGAAAGATATGGCTTGTTAAGCGGCGCGGTCGGGATTGGCGTCAATACGCTGCTCTTTGTCATCAAGCTGGCGACGGGACTCTTCATTAATAGCATCGCTTTCATCGGGGACGCTTTCAACAACCTGACGGACGCCGCTTCTGCGCTGGTCACTTTGATCAGTTTTAAAATCGCCTCAAAACCGGCGGACAAAGAGCATCCTTTCGGTCACGCCAGGGTGGAATATATCGCCGGGCTGATCGTTTCCTTTCTGGTCATCCTAGTAGGCTATGAACTGTTCAAATCTTCGCTGGGGCGTATCCTGCATCCGGTTCAGGTCAGTTTTAGTTTACCCGCGCTGGGGATTGTGGTCCTGGCGCTGCTGGTCAAAGGATGGTTATTTTTATTCAATCACACGCTGGCGCGGGAGATCCATTCTCAGGCCTTGCTGGCCACCGCGTGGGACGCCTTGAGCGATATGTTTGCCACGGCTTGTATCGGCCTCTCTCTCTGCGCTTCCTTGCTCACGGCCTTGCCCTTGGATGGCTATGCCGGACTCCTGGTCGCCGGGGTCATCCTATATTCCGGCGTTAAGCTGACCAAAGATACCATCAGCCCCCTATTGGGGGAAGCGCCGCAGACCTCGTTGATTCAGCAGATCAGTAAAAAAATCCTCAGTTATGAAGAGGTGCGGGGGATTCACGACCTCATCGTCCACAGCTATGGTCCCGGTCAATATATGGCTTCTATCCATGTAGAATTAGCCGCGGACTTAGGCGTTCTGGCTATGCATGAATATACGGATAGGATCGAGCGGCAAATGGCGCAAGAACTGGGCTTGACGCTGACCATTCATCTGGACCCGCTCAACCCGGATTCGGCGGAGATTCAGCACATGCAAGAAGAATTGACCGAGATCCTGCAAGCCTTCCCCCAAGTGTTGTCTTTCCATGATTTCCGCATGGTCGGGCAGGGGGAAACAGAGAACCTGCTGTTTGATTTGGTCGTCCATCCCGGAATGAGCCGGGAAGAAATTCGCCAGCTCCGCCAGGCCGTCGCTGACCAAGTGCGGGAGCGTCATCCGCAATATTTTTGTGTGATCTCCGTCGATCAAAACGATATGCTGTCCTATGAGTGAGCATGATCCCGCTGTTGGCATTCAATACTTGAACCCCTGCGGCAAAAAGGATATAATTTACATGAGCAGCGTGGTACATAGATCGGATGAAACGAGGTGACGCATGCAACTGAATTTCGACGCACACTATCGTCCGGCCCATGACGTCATCTTTGCCTTAACCTTCGCCGATCGGTCGATGTTCAGCCGTTTGTGTTCGGCGGTCTT
>JAITOV010000125.1 GCA_031289735.1 Peptococcaceae bacterium | reverse complement strand
TGACCGATAGCAATCACCCCTCGATACAGCGCGTATGCGTTCGCGTCTCCGGCTACATAGAAAGAGGGAATCCCCAGTTTAGCGCCCAGAACCGCCATATCGGGATGTCTGAAGATGATCATATCCGGCTTCAACCGGCGCAAGATATTGATTGCCTGATAAGGCTGTTTGGTAAACACCGAAAAATTCGGCACATCGCCCCGTTCTACCACCTGATCCAGGCTTCTCAGTTCCGCGTCCGGATTATCAAAGACGGGATCGTGGTGATAGGTCGTTACGCCGATCACCTCAAGTCCTAAGTCGCGCGCCACATTGATCATGTTATGCGCATAGGCGTCCCCGGAAAAGACATACACGGTCTTGCCTTGCAGCTTTTCCCGAACTTCGGCCAGTTCCGCCGCTATGCTGGCGCGCTCTTCCTTGATCAGCGCCTCTACCGCGTCTTCTTTGCCGGTGATTCGGCCAATCTCGCGCAACCAGCAATCGCTCCATGCCAGACCGAACGGCGGCGGAGATTTCACCTCCGGCACCCCATAGATTTCTTCCAAGGCATGGCATAGATACGTCCCTAATGTTTCGCAGATATGGGTTGTCGCCGCGGCTTCGGACAGCTGCTCCAATTTTTCGACGGTCGTGTACGGTACGACGTATTCCGCTCTCAGTCCAATTTTGGCTAAGAGCGGCGTAAATACATGCCGTCCGGAAAAGTTGATGATATTGATCAGGTCGGGTTGTTTTTTCAGCGGCGGCTTAACGATTTTGCGCATGATCCCGTGAAAAGCGGCGTCAAAACCAGATGACCACACCCTGGACTTAAATCCTTCACAATAGACGCCGACCAGCGGAATGTTCCATTCCGCTTGCTTCTGATCCAGCACACCCTCAATATCATCGCCGATAATCCCGGAAGCACACGAGGCCATGACAAATATTGCTTTGGGTTTAAAGCGGAGGTATACCTCGTCGATGGTTTCGGCCAATATTTCCGTTCCGCCATAGATGGTTTCCCGTTCCCCCACGTTCGAGCTGACCGCCCGGATATTGCACGCGCTGAATCCTCTCATAGTCAGCCCTGCCCGATAGGAATCACTCCAGACCGCGAAATCAGCCGCGCAACCAATCGGGCCGTGGTTAATAATCGCCGCGTCGCGGATGGCGGAGACTTGAATCAAGGAACGCTGAGAAGCGCAATCCGCAGTCTGCATAAATGATGCTTCCCGATAACAAGAATTGCCTCCCCGGCAGATATCACACAATTCCTCCGCCGTGCCACGATAGTTCGCGACCTCACCGAGTCTGTTCTCTCTGATTGGAACTTCTGCGGCGTTCACGTTCACACGCATCATTGACTTAATTTCCTTCATCGTCTAGCAGGAATAGATCCTCGCCGAAATACTTGATAGACAACTCACTCAAATAACCGTCGTCTTTATATTTCTCGAGCAGCGCTTCATACTTAGCGACCAACTCGCCTTGATCCTTGCGGAATAAATCGTAGGCTTTGATCAAGGTGACGCTGTTAAACGTCAGCGCGTCTTTGATATCCGTCCTGCCCTTCACCTCAACGATTTCATTAAAGGCGTGCTTATTGCCGATCGTGACATCATACCGTCCGTCAATGATATTCTGATAATCCAGAGCGACAGTCTGCTCTTGCGCCAGTTCAACCGGAATGGGCGCATCAGGGTGATCTTGATTGTATTGCTGAATGATGCCGATGAACCCTACATTGGCGGGCGTCGGCGTAAAACGCAGCTTATTGGCTATGGCATCCGCGAAAGTCTTATTGGCCGCCGCGTCTTCTTTGCTCAGAATCAACCCGACAATACCGCCGCCATTATTCAATTTCGGGTAGAGATACTTTTCCGCTCGGACCGCGCTGTAATACCAGCCGCCGGGTGAAGCTTCGTAGGTTCCGGTCTCCATTCCCACTAAAATATCATCCAGAGTAGTGAGGATATAATTAAATTTATATTCCGGCAAATCTTCATCTAGACGGTTCCATAATTCAATCGCATATCCGGCAGGCTGGCCATTGTCATCTTCGTAAGCCACCGGCCAATAGTAATTCGTCACGGCCAGATTCAAGGTCTTTACCTGTTCCGCTCCGTTGCCCGCTGCGTCTCCCGTACTCGCCGGCTGGCTGTTACCGCAGCCGCTCAGTAGCAGCGCAGTGAAAAGCGTTACAATGAGCGCCATAGAGCTGATTCTGGTCTTTTTCATAAATAGTCCCTCCTGAATTTTTTAAATTTCCTTTTAGTTAATTTCCTTCATCGTCTAACAGGAATAGATCCTCACCAAAATACTTGATGGACAGTTCGCTCAAATAACCCTCGTCTTTATATTTCTCGAGCAGCGCTTCATACTTGGCGACCAGCTCGCCTTGATCCTTGCGGAACAAATCGTAGGCTTTGACCAAGGTGACGCTGTTAAACGTCAGCGCGTCTTTGATATCCGTCCTGCCCTTCACCTCAACGATTTCATTAAAGGCATGCTTATTGCCGATCGTTACGTCATACCGTCCGTCAATGATATTCTGATAATCCAGAGCGACATTCTGCTCTTGCGCCAGTTCAACAGGAATGGGGGCATCAGGGTGATCTTGATTGTATTGCTGAATGATGCCGATGAACCCTACATTGGCGGGCGTCGGCGTAAAACGCAGTTTATTGGCTATAGCATCCGCGAAAGTCTTATTGGCCGCCGCGTCTTCTTTATGCAGAATCAACCCGACAATGCCGCCGCCATTATTTAATCTCGGGTAGATATACTTTTCCGCCCGGGCTGCGCTGTAATAAGCGCCGCCAGGTAACGCTTCGTAGGTTCCGGTCTCCAGCCCCACTAAAGCATCTTCATGCGTTGTGAGGGTAAAATTAAATTTATATTCCGGCAAATCTTCATCTAAACGTTGCCATAATTCAAACGCATATCCGGCAGGCTGGCCTTTGTCGTCTTCATATGCCACCGGCCAGTAAGCATTATTCATGGCCAGATTCAAGGTCTTTACCTGTTCCGTTCCGCTGCCTGCGGCATCTCCTGTACCCGCCGATTGGCTATTGCCGCAGCCGCCCAGCAGCAACGCTATGAAGATCGTTAACACAAGCGCTATAGATAGGATTTTGGCCTTTTTCATGAATAAGTCCCTCCTGAATTTTTTAAATTTCCTTGATATAAGCAAAGGCAGATTTGCCGTACCAACTATCTTTGTAGGGCAGGTGCACATTTTGCTTCAGCCGCTTCGCAAACGCCGGGTTCTCCAAGAGCTTCGCACAACGCCTGGCGACCTCAAACACCCCTTTAAAGCCCATATAACTTTGGGTTTGCTGATAGATAGGCAAGGCTGGAATCCCTAATTTTCCCGCAGTCACGCAACTTCCGCTATGGGACAGGATTAAATCCGGCTGAGTTTTTCGGATCAGGTTAACCAGTTCAAAAGCCTGTGTAGTCGCGATATTGACTTCCAGATCAGCGTGACGCTCCAGCAATTTGCTATAAATTTCATCGCCGAATTCGTCGTAATGATGTCCGCGCAAGCCCACTAATTCACAACCCAGCTCTTCTAACAGCATCGCCGTTACCACCACCCGGATTTCTCCGCCGGTAACGAACACTTACTTGCCTTGCAGTTTTTTCCGCAACGGGGCAAGGGCTTCTTGCAAGATTTTCTCTTCCGCTTGCAGGATTCGCTCGGCATCCGCGCTTTTGCCGAAACGCTCAGCAATCTCCAGAAACCAATCGCGCGTATTCTGGATCCCGATGGGCATATTTTTGAAGAGGTACGGAATCCCAAATCTGGACTCCAAATACTTGAGGAAATAATCATCGTGCGTTGGGCATAACCCTACATTTAACGCCGCCTCTGAAATACGGCGAAATGATTCCGGATGGGAAAAATTCGGGTAAATGTTCACCTCAAGCTCAATGGCGTTCAAGAGTCTGGTGAGTTCCACTTCATCGACCCTGCCCAGAGAAAAAGTATTGAATACATTGACGGTGCGAGATTTTTGATACTCTCGCTTCATCCGGTAGAGATCCCGTCCGTCAATCGGTTCGATTTCAGCTTCATCCGTTAAATCCAGTCCGTTCAAGTAGCCATGATACACCGCGTCATACGCCGTCGCTGAGACCCTGGTTTTAAACCCTTCGCAGTGTACC
>JAITOV010000100.1 GCA_031289735.1 Peptococcaceae bacterium | reverse complement strand
TCAGCAAGCCCAGTGTTTGTCATGCAATGTGTGTACTGCAAGAATTAAATATGGTTAGAAGAACGAGCAGGCGTGAAGTTTACCTTACCACTGAAGGGATACACCGAGCCGTTAGGATGAATGAACGGTACAGTGCCATCAAACGGTTTTTGACTGAAACGCTGCAAGTGAGTGAAGATTTGGCCCTGCGGGACGCGTGCGCCCTGGAACATTTGCTGAGTTCCGCCAGCCTGAGCGCGATCAGTACGTATGCAGGGTAATAATGACGCGGCATAAAAACTCCATACCGATTAGGTAAAAGAAAAAACAGGATACAGTGTCAATAGCTGTATCCCGTTTTTACGTGTTGCCTTCAACGTGGTAAGATAGTAATATGTAAAGCATTAACCTATCAAGGATGTCGGTAGGCCAGGGAAAACCGCGAAAGGACTGAACGTTGTGTTCAAAGAGAATAAAGCTATCATAGCCGCACTGAGCGTGAATGCGATTATTGCTGTGATGAAGTTTGTCATCGCTGCGTTTTCCGGTTCAGCCTCTCTATTTTCCGAGGGAATTCACTCAAGTGCGGATACATTAAACCAGATCGTGTTGCTGGTGGGCAAGCGCAAGGCGAAGACACCGGCGGATGAGAAGCACCCGTTTGGGTATGCAAGTGTAACGTTTTTCGCCTCGTTTTGCGTGGCGACGTTGCTGTTTTTTGTTGGTGGAGCTTTCTCGCTCATGGAGGCGAGCGAGAAGATCAAGCATTTGCTGAATGATACGGGCGTACACATGCTGGATATGCAGGCGCTGTGGATCGCGGCGGTAATTTTAGCGGTTTCTATCGGGCTGGAATTGTTTTCATTGCGTACGGCGCTGCGTGAGGTGCGCGAGGAACAGGAAAAAGAAGGGACAGACAAGGGCCTGCGCGCGTTTTACAAGGATACCAGCAATTCTTCGCTGATTGTGATCGTGACGGAGGATTTGACGGCGATTTTCGGACTGGGGCTCGCCCTGGCCGGGGTAGTGTTGACCTTGTTGACGGGCAATCCGCTTTGGGACGCGATTGGTGGGGCGGCGATCGGCGTGTTGCTCATCATCGCGGCATTTATCCTGGGTCGAGAGATCGCTTCACTGATCATTGGAGAATCGTTGCCTGACGACAGACTCCGGCAGATTGAGGACGTCGTCCTGGGCCAGCCGCATGTGCTCGGTTGCAAAAAAATCAAGACATCGGCCATCGGCGCAGATGTAGTCCTGGTCGAGATCGATGTGCTTTTCGCGGCTGACGGTTCAGTGACAGCCGCTGAGCTCATGCGCACGATCGAAGCGATCAAGAAGGATGTAAAGGCGCTTTGGTCGAAAGAGGGGATTTATGTCAGTACTAGTATCGAGGCGGTGGCACAGCACTGAAACAACAAATGTATTTGGGAAGGTGAAAATTTATGGGTAAACAAGCGAATCGCTGGCTTTATCTCATCCTGGCAACGGTCTCGTTCCTGTTCCTCGGTATGCTTTATGCGTGGTCGATCTTCAGAGTGAACCTGACTAAAATTTTTACCGACTGGACAGTAACTCAAATGTCGCTCACCTTCACGATTTCTATGATCACTTTCTGTGGAGGTAGTATTCTCGGCGGCCAGCTATTTCGCAAGTTTCAGAGCAGGACGATTTTTCTTCTATCGGCAGTACTCTTGTTCGCCGGGTTTTTAGGGGCTTCTTACTTATTAAAACCCGACAATTCCTCTGGCAGTTTGCTAACGCTGTATGTTTTCTATGGCGGATTCTGTGGCCTGGGAGTCGGTATCGGGTATAACTCCGTCATGAGTACACTTGTGCGCTGGTTCCCGGATAAGGCCGGGCTGGCATCAGGCGTCATGCTGATGGGTTTTGGCGGAGGCGGTCTCGTACTGGGCAATATGGTAAACCTGCTGAGCCAAAGTATCGGTCTGTTCCTAACTTTTAGAATCATTGCAGTCGCTGTAGCGATCGTGCTCAGTCTGGCGGCAATCATTGTACGCAAACCCACATCAGATGAATTCGCGTCATTGCAGGCGAGGAAAGCAGTTTCCGGTAAGAGCGCCAAAACTTCGCTCGCAGTGAAGAATGTTTCGCCTGCGCAGGTGCTCAAATCGAGCTTGTTTTGGGCTCTGTTCGCCTGGCTGATCTTCACCAATGCCGGTGGTCTGCTCGTGATCAACAGCGCCGCGCTGATTGCCGCCCTATTCACCGGGGTAGCAGCCAGTATGGGGCTCATCGTATTACTGTTTAATGGGGCGGGACGTCTGATTTTCGGCGCGCTTGGTGACAACTTTGGCATAAAAGTGGCGTTTCTGCTGGATTCGCTATGTCTCATCCTCGCCGGAGCGTGTCTGTTCCTGTCCGTCATCACCGGTAACGCATTATTGATGTTTATCGGCTTGCCGCTCGTGGGTCTCAGCTATGGAGGCTCGCCTGCCTTATCCTCGGTTGCGGCCAATACTTTCTGGGGACCGGAGAATTATTCGACTAATTTCAGCTTCACCAATTGTTCGGTCATTCCCGCCGCTCTCTTTGGTCCGATGATTTCCAGCGCCCTGCTAGTTCAATCCGGCGGCGCGTATAACAGTACATTTGTCATGCTGACGCTCTTTGGTGTGGTGGCGTTGCTGTGTGGCATCGTGATTATCAGGAAAACTTCGAGCAGTAGGAGAAGCGCTCAGTGACGGATGTATCAGTTGCTCAGCATCTTCTCCAATTGCTGAGCAAAATGCCGGTCGTTTGCCGCTGATCGCTTTGCCGGCCCTTTGGTTCTTCCGCCGCCGCGCCGGAATTTCTCCTTGGCGGCGCGTTCTTCCAAGAGAAACTCGATGGTATCCGTTGTAAACTCCTGGCCGTCCGGACTGAGACAGCGGACGCCTTTGCCCAGCAGCATCGCCGCTAAGCCCCAATCCTGCGTCACCGCTACATCGCTTGTCTCAGCTAAATTCATGATCCGCAGATCTGTTTCCTGCGACGCATTGCCTACCACGAGGTGATGATGGTGTTCGGCTGTGATTTGGTGGTTGAAACTGGCCACGGTCCAAACTTGAACCGCGTACTTGCGGCCCAAATCCAGACAAATTTGTAACACATTACGCGGACAGGCATCCGCATCAATGATCACTCTCACGGTTGTTCTCCGTCTTTCTCCGCTAATGCCTTCTTCAGCAAATCGCCCAGATTGCTGCCGATCGCGCTTGGATCACTATATTGGGCAATCAGTTTTTGGTTCGTTACGCTCGCGCGCTTAGAACTGGCAAAACCCGTTTCGCGTTCTCTCTCCGACTGACGATAACCGCAACCGCGATCTTGACAGATCAGCATCTTGCCTTTCTTGCCTTTGACCAGCAGCATATACTTGCCGCACTGCGGGCATTCGGTCTTTGTAATGTTATCAGCGCGAAAGTTATCCTCAGCGGCGATTACATCGCGCACCAAAACGACGGTATTCTCTCGAATTGCCTGAATAAACGCTTGCTTGCTGCTCTTACCCCGGGCGATATCGGTTAGCTGCTGTTCCCATTGGGCGGTCAGTTCCGGGCTGCGCAACTCTGGAGCTACCAAGTTGACTAACTGGATCCCCTTAGAGGTCGGGATGAGCTCTTTGCCGCTGCGTTCCACGTAGAAGGTCGAGATCATTTTTTCAATGATTTCGGCGCGTGTGGCCGGCGTTCCCAAGCCTCCGCCTTTCAGACTTTCCCGCAGTTCCTCGTCGGCGATGAATTTCGCCGGATTTTCCATGGCGGAGAGCAGGGTTGCTTCTGTATAGCGGGCCGGTGGTTTGGTCTTGCCCTTGAGGGCTTTGACGCTTTGAACCAGCGGAACCTCGCCTTGACGGTGTGTCTGTAAGGTCTGTTCCGGCATGGATTCCGCTGGATCTTCTTCCCGCTCGCGTTGCTGCTGAGCCACAGCGCGCCAGCCAGGATCCTGAACGATCTTGCCGCGTGAATAGAAATTTTCACCCTGAACCTCGGTGGTCAGCGTCAGTTGTTCGTAGCGGTAGGGAGGGTGCAGTACAGCCAAAAAACGGCGGGCAATCAGATCATAGAGATTCTTCTCCTCAGGGCTCAGATCAGCCAGCTTCAGCGGTTGTTCGGTGGGAATAATCGCGTGGTGATCGGACACCTTGCTGTCATCCACGAAGCGTTTGGTTACGGTTAACGGCTTCGCTAAAAGCGAGTTCGCCGGAATGGCATAAGGGCCTACGGCCATACCGCGGAGCCTGGCAGACAGCGTCGGCACAATATCCCGGGAGATATAACGCGAATCCGTGCGTGGGTAGGTCACCAGTTTGTGTCTTTCGTAGAGATTTTGTAGGGTATTTAAGGTCCTTTGCGCGGAAAAACCATAGCGCCGGTTAGCGTCACGTTGGAGTTCGGTTAAATCATAGGCTAGAGGAGCAGGTTCTTGTTTATTCTCCTTGCGCACCTCGCGGATTCTGCCCTGCCGCTCCCGGCATTTAGCCAGCAGAGCATCCGCCTGGGCTTGATCAAACAGTCGGGAACCGTCGCAACCACGCCAATCTCCATAATAATCCCCAAAATCAGCGCGTACGGTCCAATAATCTACCGGGCGGAAGGACTTGATCTCCTCTTCCCGGCGGACGATCATCGTCAGGGTAGGAGTCTGTACCCTCCCGGCGCTGAGTTGAGCGTTGTACTTACAGGTCAAGGCTCGCGTCACGTTGAGCCCAATCAGCCAGTCAGCCTCGGCCCGGCATTCCGCCGCGTCGCAAAGCGCGTTATATTCGTGGCCGGGCCGCAATTTGGCGAATCCGTCCAGAATGGCAGCGTCAGTTTGCGAAGAAATCCATAACCGCTTGAACGGTTTGCGCCAACCGCCCAGACGCATGATCCAGCGCGCTACCAATTCGCCCTCGCGACCGGCATCCGTGGCGATCACCATCTCTCCAATATCCTGCCGTTTCATTAGCTGGGTGACCACTCTAAACTGGTGCGCGCTCTGGCGGATCACTTTCAGTTTCATCTGCTCCGGCAGCATGGGCAAGTCTTCCAAGCGCCACTGCTTGTATTTTTGATCGTAGTCCTCCGGCTCCGCCAGCGTGGCTAAGTGTCCTAAAGCCCAAGTCACGACATATTTAGTACCTTCAATATAGCCTTTGTTCTTCTGCCGGCATTGGAGAACGCGGGCGATTTCCTGGGCTACACTCGGTTTTTCTGTTAAGATCAATGATTTTGACAATACCGGTTCCCGCCTTTCGTTCACGGCTACTCAGCTGTTTTGTTACGAAATCGGCGACGGACATAGGTTGTTTAGGAATTTTTCCGCTTCTCAATGTCCTATGTCCTCAATTTCCCGCTCTTAAATAATATTCATTCGAGATACTTTTATCAAAATCCTTTTAAAAGCCATACAGTAAAAGGGGAATTGGCCATGTTTGGTGGAAGGGAATAAAAGGGTGCCAAATGTTTGATTATACGAGGAGGTATGTTGTATGGGCATTGTAGAAAATTATGTCAATGTATTAAAACATTGCGTCGATTTCGACGGGCGGACACGCCGCCAGTACACCCAGCCCACTAGGGACTCCAGCGCCTAAAGCGGGTGCTTGCCCCAGTTGTGGAGCCGCACTCGATTCAGAAGGACGCTTCTGCCCCGAATGCGGCAAAATGATCTAAACCATTCCTGCTGCCGTTTACTCATTTTTATCCATAAATTGTGGCGTAATAATGAACGATTATGTCAGATGTATTGAGTGAATTGAAAAACGAAGGTTAGAGATTTATACTGTCTTTAGAGAGATAGCCGTTAAGCGGGTATTCAATTGGAGTGGATAGTACATGACGAACGCCGTAAAAATCCTGCTCTGTGATGATCAGCCGATGATCCATGAGACATTACGCGAGTATATTGAAGCCGAAGGCTTTTTCTGTCTGTCGGCCTATGACGGTGAGGAAGCGCTGACGAAATACCAGACAGAACAACCGGATTTTATCGTGCTGGATTTAATGATGCCGAAGAAGAGCGGTATTGATGTCTGCCGCGCGATCCGGCGCGAAGCGGATACGCCGATTATTATGCTGACGGCTAAGGGCGAGGAAATCGACCGCATTCTGGGTCTGGAACTGGGCGCGGATGATTATATCGTGAAACCGTTCAGTCCCAGGGAAGTTGTCGCTCGCATCAAGGTTGTGCTGCGCCGGGCACGCGAAGCGCCGCGGGGAGCGCAGGGCAAGCAGGAATGCGACGGCCTGGTATTTCCTCGCTTGCAGGTCAATCTGGATCGTTATGAGGTGCGCTTTGACGGGGAAATCGTTCCTTGTACGCCGAAAGAAGTGGAACTGCTATGCAAACTTAGTTCTACGCCGGGGCGGGTCTGGACCCGTGAACAATTGTTAAATGAAGTGTGGGGCTACGACTATTACGGCGATACGCGGGTGGTGGATACACAGATCAAACGTCTGCGGCAAAAACTGCCGGCGAATGACCACTGGCATATCCGCAGCATTTACGGAGTCGGTTATAAATTCGAGGTGCGCGAATGAAATACAGTGTCTTGTTGCGCCGGGTGATCGGCCTGTTGCTGGCCGCGGTCCTGCTGTCCGGATTCCTGACGGCAGGTATTTATTATTTTGTCACGCAGAAGATGTATGTCGCGACGAAAGCGGATGAGCTGTTGCCGATTGCCCGCACCATTGCGGACTTGTTAGGCGGCGTGCAACAATACGGCGAGTATGGCCAGGGTGTGAACCTGCTGTTGGATCGCGATAACAAGAGTTTTCTGGGCGCTTCCCTGCATATCTATAACGCCGGCGGCCAATCCGTGATGAACCAGCCGAGCGGCCTGTCGCCAAGAGGGCCTAAAGGAGATATTGCAGCCGATGAATATGCGATTGCGCCGGTCATTGCCGCTGATTTACAAGCCGTTCTGGGAGGAGTAGACGCCGTCACCATCCGTAAATCGGCGGCAGGCGAGTCGCTGCTTGTCGTAGGCGTGCCCATTCAAAGCGGCGATGCTATTCGCGGAGCGGTATTTTTCACCAAGGCGATGCGTGAGTTGAATGAAGCCTCCCGAGGTCTCTACCTCGCGCTGGTGGTCAGCACGTTGATTTCTTTTTGCGTCATGCTGATACCGGGTTATCTAGCCGCGCGCAAATTGATCGTGCCGATCCGGCAAATGCGCGATGTGGCGCGTTCGATGGCGGATGGGGATTTTTCCGTCCGCGCGGATGTCAACCAAAAGGGCGAGATCGGCGAGTTGAGTCGCGCGATGAATCATTTTGCCGATGAATCGGCCAGAATGGAGCAGACCCGGCGCGATTTTATCGCCAACGTTTCGCATGAACTGCGCACACCCATCGCCTCGATTCGGGCGATCGGCGAGACGTTGCGCGATGACATGGTGAAAACCGAAGAGAAAAAAGCTCTATTTTATAATAACATCGTCCGTGAGTCCCTGCGCTTGTCGCGCCTGGTGGACGACCTGCTGGAACTGTCCCGCTTGCAATCCGGCGTCGCGGCTATGCAAAAATCCTCGTTTAATCTGCTCGATGTGTTTCAGAATATCTTAGACACCTTCGCTCACGCAGCGGAAAGCGCCGCGATACGGCTACGGCTATGCACGGAGTTGGATGGGCAGATCAACGCGCCATACGCTGAGCAAGCGTCCGTTAGGGTCTATACGAATCCGGACCGCATTGAGCAGGTATTGATCGTGCTGGTCGATAACGCCTTGAAGCATACCAACAGTGGGGGAGAGATCAGACTGATTGCTGCGGCAAGCGCGGATCGGATCGCCGTCAGCGTCACAAATACGGGCGAGGGGATTTTGCCGGAAGATTTGCCGCATGTCTTCGAACGTTTTTACCAGGCGGACAAATCTCACGCTAGTGAGGGAACTGGATTAGGGCTGGCCATCGCTGCGGAGATTATCAAAGGCTTGGGCGAGAGTATCCGCGTCGCCAGCAGTGAGGGGATGACGAGATTTACGTTTACGCTGGACCGGGAAGCGTAATTTGCCCTTTTCATTCCATATTTGCGCCACAATTGCCAGTTATAATAAGCGCATCAAAGAAGAGGAGGCGTACTCATTGGCTCAAGAAGTATTTAATCGTTTGGAAAACAAATATATCCTGGACGAAGCAATCCTGCAACGGGTGTTGCGCTCTCTGGATGGTATGATGGAGCTGGACGCTTACATACAAGACGACGCTTATACCATTGGCAATCTTTATTACGATACGGACGATAACCATCTCATCCGCGCATCCTTGGCTAAACCGGCTTATAAGGAAAAACTGCGGCTCCGCGCTTACGGAGTCCCTGGCGTGAATGACCGGGTGTATGTGGAAATCAAGAAAAAGGTCGCTGGCTGGGTCAACAAACGGCGCAGCGCTTTGCTCCTGGGAGAAGCTTACGCTTTCCTGCAATCCGGGGAACTGCCCGCGCGCCAGCCCTATATGAACTTACAAGTACTGAAGGAAGTACAATACATGTTGATGTGTTACCATTTGCACCCGGCAGTTTATCTCGCGTATGACCGGCGCGCTTATCATGGAGCGCGGCAAGAAGATCTGCGTATTTCTTTCGATAGCAACATGCGCGCGCGTCGTTATGCATTGAGCTTAGAGGCCGGAGATCATGGTGAACCGTTCTTGGAGCAAGGTAAAACCTTGATGGAAATCAAGGCGGCCGGCGGACTGCCGATGTGGCTGTGTAAATTGCTCTCGGCATACAAGATCTATCCTGTCAATTATTCAAAATACGGCAGAGAATACACGAGGCAACTGCGGAAGTCCACGCAACGCCAGGAGGTTGCCGCATCAGCGAGCAGAATACTGCAATATAGCAGGCAGCGCGGCATGCAGAGCGCGTTTGCTCAATAAGGATGCTTAGGGAAGAGGAAGTGATCGGATTGTTAGAGTCTGTTTTTTTGGGCGGATTAGCCGCGGATACCGCTTTCACGCTGCCGTCCATGTTTGCGGCGCTGGGCACAGCTTTTATCGTGGGCCTGTTGATCAGCTTCGTGTATATGAAGACCCAAGCGACGAAATCGCCGTCCCAGAGTTTTGCGATCACACTGGTCATCCTGCCGGCGGTCGTCACCATCATTATCATGCTGGTTGGAGATAACATAGCCAGGGCTTTTTCGCTGGCTGGCGCGTTTTCAATCATCCGTTTCCGTAGCGCGCCGGGTGACGCCAAAGATATCACGTTTGTCCTATTCTCCATGGCGGTCG
>JAITOV010000098.1 GCA_031289735.1 Peptococcaceae bacterium | reverse complement strand
TGAGGTGAGTCGCTCAATATGTATCTGCCGCATTTGGTTTTCCGCTTGGTGCATAGACGCCCTCCCACTACCCACGATATGACCGCTCACCGCTGCAACCAGAGCGCCAGCGCCATGAGCATATTCCACGTCCCATGCGCCAGCACGCAAGGCCAGATACTCTTGGTCCGCTCATATAGCCAAGTCAACATCACGCCGCCCAGGAACAGCGGCAAAAAACGAATCAAATCAAAATGCAGCGCCGCAAAAATCACGCCGCTAAGCAAGATCCCTTTCCACACCCCTAGCGCTGAACGTAGCGCCGGATAGAGTAACCCCCGGAAGATCATTTCTTCTTTCAATGGCGCCGCCACACTGCCTAACAATAATAACAAGATATACTCCCAATCGTGTTCTACCCCGATCACCGCTTCAGCAAATGGTTGCGGGGCCGGCGTCCCAATCATTTGCTGAAGCAAATTGCCCAAAGCTCCAATGACGATGAACAAAACCACGCCGCAGATGATCCCCAGCGTATAGTGGGAACGCCGCCGCGCCGCGACAAAGCCTAAATCCCGCCAGGAACACTTGATCAGACGCAAAAAGAGCGCTATAACGACAAAGTAGAGCAGACAATCTCCTAAACTGGCGGCGACAAAACTCAGCAAACCTGTGACGCGGCCCAGATCCTGCTGATTGTTCAACCAACCCAACGGCACTTCCACCAGGGTGATGATCAGGATCAATAAAATACCCTGCCATATGTTCCAGACAGGGCTAGTGTTCGGGGAGTTTTTTCTTGTCATCTCAGCTATTCCTTATTGATTCTATCCGTGAATCTTCATATCTTCGTAGATGTAAATCAGTTCTTTGTCAAAGAGGGATCTCTTCAAATCAATGGCCATCGAGCGCACGCGGTCCAGCAGGATTCCCGCTTCTTCTTCCGTCAGTTCCTGTTCGTACTCGGCAAATTTGGATTTGATCGAAGCTTTGCCCGAATGCTTACCGATAACAATCTGGCGTTCCAGTCCGACTTCTTCCGGTTGAAACACCTCATAGGTCAACGGGTTTTTCAACGCGCCGTCCGCGTGAATACCCGATTCATGCGCAAACATATTTTTGCCTACGATCGATTTCCAGGCCGGCAGGACGCGGCCGGAAGCCCTGGATACATATTCGGACACCTCGACGAAACGTCCCGTCGCAAAGCTCAGATCGACGCCCATCAGATGTTTCAAGGCCATAACGATTTCTTCCAACGCCGCGTTACCGGCTCTTTCCCCTAACCCGTTCACCGTCACGCCCACATAGGTTGCCCCGGCGCGGACACCGGCCAGCGAGTTCGCCGTCGCCATGCCGAAATCATCATGCGCGTGCATCTCTACTGCAATGCCCGTCTCTTTAATCAACGTCGAGATCGTGTCAAACGTAATAAACGGCTCCAGCGTCCCTACCGTATCACAGAAACGCAGACGATCCGCTCCGGCGCTCTTTGCTACCTTGGCAAACTGGATCAGGAAAGCCAGCTCTGAACGCGAGGCGTCCTCGGCGTTGACCGAGACATACAGGCCTTCCTTCTTGGCGAATTCCGTCGCCTTAGCCATGCGCTCCAACACATCTTCACGCGTCGTCTTCAGTTTATGTTCGATATGGATATCCGAGCTGGAAATGGAAATCGCCACAGAATCTACACCGCAAGTAATCGATTTTTCGATATCCTCGATCACCGGCCGGTTCCAACCCATAATGCTCGCTTTCAAACCTAAATGGCAGATCTCCGCGATCGCCTTCTGTTCGTCCCCGCCCATCACGGGAATACCGGCTTCAATCTGATGTACACCCAGCTCGTCCAGCAAACGCGCAATCCGCAGTTTTTCCTGATAAGAAAAGACTACCCCCGCCGTCTGCTCCCCGTCACGTAATGTCGTATCTACAATCTTTATGTCTTGATTCAAACTTGCCACCTCATCATTCATACACTAATTATGTTGCTATTCAATATTAGCATAAATCATGTATTCTTTAAAGTTAATTTGGTGGACAATTTTAAGCGTACTAAGTTTTTCTATAACCCCTTCAGCGCCCGAATCGGGCAATCTTCGCGGCGGGGCGGGGTCTCGCCGCAATTACACAGCCCTACGGGGTTAGATAGCAGTCCGCCGCGTTTGGCGTAATGGTTCATCCATGCTTATTCGTAATGCGTCCACATTCTTAAAATGCGGACATAGTATGGCCTTATTTATACATCAAAGCTAACTTCCGAGACGTCAATACCCTCCGCCAGCGGTTCAGTCGCAGCCGCTTTAATTGACTTTACCATGCCTGGAAAAGACTGCAAATAAAGCGTTTCCTGTATGCCGCTCCACTCCTCCATGCTAAGCAACACCGCTACTTTGTTATCGTCTGAAACGATTGTAACAGGCTCATTGTAGCGCGTTACGTCGTCGAGTACGTTGGGGAAGTCTTTTTGTACGGTACTGGCCGTTATATGTTTCATTGGGTTTTTTCTCTCCTTCTGATCAAATAAAGCCCTCTGGTAATCGTTTGGTTGGCGTCTTTCATTACTAGCAGGATTACCCGTTTTTTTCAAGGGATTTGCCATCTCCACCCACGCTCACCACATTTACTTTTCAAAAGGGAAATTAATGTTCTAATTGTTTTTGCAGCTCAGAGATTTTCTCGCTGGATAATTCAGTGATTTCCTGAATGATTTCCAGCGGCATATTCTTTTGCAGCATTTTCAGCACAGTTTTTTCCTTGTCTTGCTCGATGCCTTTTTCGATGCCTCTCTCTTCTACTTCGTCAAATAAGCGGT
>JAITOV010000050.1 GCA_031289735.1 Peptococcaceae bacterium | reverse complement strand
GATGGAATTTACTCCGAGCATATCATCTAATCTGAAGACGATGGATCCGCAGCTGTTTCAGCCTGTTTGGGGCGGTCTCAAAGACCTGATCCTGTGATTCACTGGCCTGAGAAAACGCTGCTTTAGTGAACAGCAAAAGCGGCGATTAAAGCAAGTAACAAAACGGCCAGGATCCAGTAATCTAATGGCGTGAAGGCGAGTTCATGCAGATAGGTACGGTAACCTGGTTGATATCCGCGGGCTTCCATAGCGGCGACTAAATCATCACAGCGCTGGAAAACGCTGCATGATAGCGACTGCGCGAATTGGGCGATCGCTTGTATACCGCCTCGGCGGAGCACTTGGAAACTGGCGCCGCGGGCTAATTGAGCTTCTTTGATTCTGTTCATTTCCTCTCGTAAGGTAGGGATAAACCGCAAGGCTAAAATGAGCATGAGCGCTAAATCGTCGGAAGATAGACCAAACACTTGCAGGGGTTGCAGCAATTTTTTTAAACCAAGCGCCAGATCGCTTTGCGTGGTCGTTGCGGTTAGGATACAGGCAGTGATTAATAGCAAAAAGAACTTCCAGATTTGCCCACAACCAAAATAGACTCCCTCATAGCTGAGGCGCCATAGACGATCAGGGAGTGGGAGCAATGGACGCCCTGGAGTAGTCAGCGCATAAACGAGAAATAAGCAAAGAAACAGAGGGAAAGCCGGACGGAGCGCTTGCAGCATAACGCGAGGGTGTATCCGCGCCCATAGAGAACAGGCGGCAACGAACAGGGACAAACAGATTAACTCAACCGGCGTTGCCTGAAGGGTGATGATACTCAGGATGATCGTGGCGATGATTTTAACACGGGGATCACGTCTGTGAACGACTGTCATAGCCAAGGGTCTCCGGCGCTCGTAGGCTGGCTTTGCTTTCTCGCTGCGTGTAATAGACGATAGATTTCAGCGGCCGCGTCGTCAACGGAAAAGATATTCGTGTGGATGTTTTCCCCCTTCTGGTTAAGCTGCCAAATCAATTCAACGAGCTTGGGCGGGTTCAGGCCTAACGATTTGAGCCAATCCACGCGCGTTAATATTTCCGCTGGACTGCTGTCAGCGGTTAATGCACCCTGCTCCATGACCAATACTCGATCGGCCACAGCCAAGTCATCCAAGTTATGTGTAACATGGATGATCCCAATCTCTTGGTTTTTCAATGTGTTCAGCAGACGCAAAACCAGCTGATGGCCAACGGAATCCAGGGAAGCAGCCGGGTCATCAAGGACAATGACCTGGGGATCCATGGCCAGGATTCCGGCTAAGGCTAAAAGCTGTTTTTGTCCGCCGGAGAGGGTATGCGGAGGCCGTGTCTTAAACGCGCTGAGCCCCACTTGTTCCAGCGCCTGATCTACGCGTAAGCGTATCTCGGCCGGGGGTAAACCAAGATTGCCGGGACCAAAGGCCACATCTTCTTCTACGCTCATGCCGACGATCTGATTGTCTGTGTTCTGAAAAACCATGCCGACGTGGCAACGGATGGCGCGCAGGTTCTTAGGCATACGGGTACTTAGGTTATTAACCAGCACATCACCCAGCGAGGGTTGCAGCAAGCCATTGAAGTGCCGCATGAGCGTAGTCTTACCGCAACCATTCGGCCCGAGTACAGCCAGATATTCACCCGCCCGAATGACGAGATTGATATCTTTGAGCACGGGCGGCTGTCCTGCGTCATAGGTAAAGGTCAGGTTTTGGACGCGGATGATCTCTTTCATGTGCTTCCTATAGTTTCATATATTTGCTTAATCTGGGGGCGAGATAGAGCGTAATCAGGATTTTCAGCAGATCCCCGATGATGAAGGGAACAACGCCTAAAAGCAGCGCCTTAGATAATGAGATGTGGGATACAAAAGAAAGCCAGAGTGTCCCAACCGTGTAAATCACGATTTCACCCGCGACGATAGCCAGTAAGATCCATAATGTGCCTTTGCGGCGCCGGAGTTCAGCTATTTTGCCGAGCACATAGGCGCCAATCACAAATCCGATGATATATCCGCCGGTAGGGCCAAAGAGCGTTCCTAGGCCGGCTTTCCCGCCGGCAAAGACAGGCAAACCGATGATTCCCAGAAGGACATAGATGAGCTGGCTCAAGGCGCCCCATTTTCCACCCAGTAACACTGCGGCTAAAAAGGTAAAGAGATTCTGTAAGGTGATGGGCACAGGTTGAAACGGAATAACGATGTAGGCGCCGATCGCCGTTAAAGCCGCAAACATCGCGGCGTATACGAATTTACGCAGTGTGTTCTCGTTGGTTCCAGCCATTTTTCTTTCTCCTTCGGTGTTGATTAAGAGATACGCGTTATCTCGCCTGACATCATGGAATGAATGACCCCGGATGGGTCGCGCACCAGGAGGAAGCCGTTATCATCAATATCTATGGCTTTGCCGGCGATCGTGCTGTTTAGTGAGTCAAATTGAACTTCTTTGGCGATGACCATCGACAGGCGCCTGGCTTTGACCAGGATGCGATTAAAATCGCCATTGAGCAATTGAGCATAATGCTCTTCCAGCTGTAATAATAGGTTTTGCAAACAGTTTACCCGGCGTCTTTGAGCGGGATCTTCTAACAGAACCGATGTAGCGCATGATTGTAACTCGTCGGGAAAATCTTGGAGCGTATGATTAAAATTCAGCCCTATACCGACGACGATGTATTCTATACTGTCCATATCCGTCGCCGCTTCCGCGAGGATACCGGCGATTTTCTTATGACCGATGAATAGATCATTGGGCCACTTGATGCGGGCAGGTAGCTGTAGTTCCGTTTCTAACGTTTCAGCGACGGCCACCGCGGCAACCAGAGAAATCCGGGCAATATCCTTTAAGGGTAGCTTTGGCCGGAGAATAATGGATAAGTAAATGCCTTTGTTGGCTGGAGAGTACCAACGCCTGCCGCGGCGTCCTCGTCCGGCCGTTTGCCTTTCAGCGACGACGACCGTTCCCTCTGGGTATCCCTGCGCGGCTAAATCCCGGGCGCGCGCGTTCGTGGAATCGGTTTCCGGGTAATAGAAATAATTCCAGCGGCCAAATTCTGCACTGGCTAATCCTGATCGTACTTCTTCCGGTGATAAACGATCAACTTCTGAGGTGAGCCGGTAACCTTTTTTGGTTGAGGCTTCGATCGCATACCCAGCGGCTAATAACTGTTGCATCTGCTTCCAGACGGTTGTTCTGGATACGTTCAGCTCATGACTCAGCGTTGCTCCGGATACCCACGCGTTCTTTTGCGCTTTGAGTGATTGCAAGATCGTTTCACGCAGAAGCATAGAAGCGCCTCCTTATTGTTAACCTTTATTTATAATACAGCGAACAATGGCCGAAATCAAGTGTTTAAAATGAAGGAAATGAAGCGGAGTGAACAAAATCATTGTCATAAATCGCCGGCGCATATATAATAATGCTAATATTCTTCACCGATAAAGCATTTTGCGGTTGAAGTCCGAAGGAGATGAGGCGCTATGCGCGTTTCTGGTTTTGATCGGGTATTGTTGCAATTGAAAACGCTGATTCTGGAACTGGCGACGGCAGTGCAGGATTTGTTGAACGAGTCCATTCATTCGATTGAAACCGCGGAGAGGCGTGAAGACTGGAGGACGCTGGACCGGGCGATCGGCAATCAGAAGAGCTTGATTATCAATCGTATCTTTGAGATTATGAGTTTGCGTCAATTAAGCGATCAGGATGTGCGCTGGCTGATGAATTCCCAGCAGATTGCCCATGAATTGGAGCGGATCTCCGGCTATGCCTGTGACTTAGCGGAAATCAGTCAATACCTAACGGTGCGGGATTGGCCGCCCAGTGTGCGGGAAATGATTAAGGCGCTAACGGAAATGCTGGATGATGTCGTTGCTGTGTTGCAAGGGGAAGCCAGAGAGCTTCAGGATATTGAGGCGAGAGATGATACGCTGGATCAAGGATTGGCCTATATGCTGCAATCCATGCGCGGCCAGCCCGCGGAGGATCATTCTTGTCCCACAGTGGGCACGGACGCGGCATTGTCGGGCGTATTGGCGTTTACATTAGAGAGGGCCGGAGATCATGTGGTCAATATCGCTCAGGCTCTGAGGCGACTGGAGTGAACAATATCACGGGCATAGGGATGAATGTATTAACCTTTTTGGGAGGGCTGGGGCTCTTCCTATATGGCGTCAGAGTCACCTCGAACGGCTTGCAAAATTTTGCTGCGCAAAAACTGCGCAGCGTTTTGCAATCGGTTACGAAGCGTACGACTGTTGCGGTTATCTTTGGCATGATCATGACGGTCGCCTTTCAAAGCAGTGCGGCGACAACAGTTTTGACCGTGGAGTTTGTCAATACAGGTATGCTGAACCTGGCGCAAGCGCTGGGGATCGTACTGGGGTCGGCGGTAGGCACCTCGATTACCGTGCAACTCTTAGCATTTAAAATGCTGCCGATTGCCTTAGGGTTTGTCTTCATGGGATTTATTCTGCAATTGACCGTAAAGACGCAGCGTATGAAGCATTTGGGTCAAGGTCTGATTGGCTTTGGCATTATTTTTGTGGGTATGGCGACGATGTCGGACGCTTCACAACCGTTGAGCCAGATTCCGGAAGTATATTATTTTCTGGGCAGCTTGGAGAAGAATCCGATCTTGGCTGTTTTAGTGGGCATTCTAATGACCGCTGTGATCCAGAGCAGCCCGGCCATGTTTGCGATTATGATGTCTTTGGCGACGAACGGGGTTCTCTCTCTGCAAGCGATTATTCCGCTGGTGCTGGGGGCGCATACCGGGGGGACGGTAACGACGCTCTTCTCCGGTATTGCCGCGCCTAATATGGATGCGCGCCGTACCGCGATTGCGAATATGGGACAGAAAGTGCTGGGTACGATTTTGGTCTGGCCGTTTCTGACGCAGTTTACGAATCTAGTGGCTTGGACGAGTACAGATGTACAACGCCAGGTGGCGAATGCGCATTTACTCTTTTCCTTATTTATGGTCATCATCTTTCTGCCATTCAATTCTGTGTTGGCTAAGGCGCTGGTTAAGATCTTTCCCGACCGCCAGAAGCATGGCGACGAGCCGGCGTTCCAATATATCGATACGGCGGCTTTGCGCTTGCCGAGCGTTGGGCTGAAACAAGTGCGTCAAGAAACCGTCGCGCTGGGGCGTTTCATCTTACGGGAGATGTTAGAAGTGTTGCCGCTCGCCGCGCTTTCTTCCCGGCGGACGGAGATGTATAATATTGACGCGCGTGAAGAGCGCGTGGATTGGTACTATAAAAATATCACGTCATTCACGGTGGATTTGAATAAACAGGGATTGACGGAAGATCAGCTGGAAGAAAGCATTGACCTCCAGTATATTTTGAAGGAATTTGAGAATGTCGCGGATAATATCGCTAAAGTAAATTCTCTGGCCCAAAAAATTGAGCATCGTCTGGAATGGGAACCGATGCAGGAGATCTATGACAAAGTTCGCGAACGTTTCGTCAGTATGCTGCAAGCCTTAGAGCAAAAAGACGAAGCGCTGGCCGGGAAAGTGATCCGGGAACATCCGGAGATCGTACGGTTGAAACAAGCCTTGCAGTTTAATATCTATGCTGAGATCTTCAATCAGCCAGAAGGCTCTGCGCAGCAGCATGGCGGATATGACGAATCACCGGATACGCATGCTGTGATGATTGATATTATCATCCTTTTCCACAGCATAGATGAACATACGGTGAATATTGCCCAGGTTATTTTTGGTATCGTATAATAATAATTAGGAGTTGAGTGGTTTGAGCGTCACAATGGAACAGATTGTCGGTTTAGCGAAACGCAGGGGGATTATCTTTCCGGGATCGGAGATCTATGGCGGATTAGCCAATACGTGGGATTACGGGCCTCTGG
>JAITOV010000116.1 GCA_031289735.1 Peptococcaceae bacterium | reverse complement strand
GCAGCCCTGGCTACTACCAGGTTTGGGCAGACAAACCGGAACGATATGCAGAGCTGGAGCTGGCTCGTGGGCAATCGGGTGGTCGTCATCGACGCGGGTCACGGCGGCGTGGATCCCGGTGCGGTCAGCCTCAATCAGACGCTGGAAAAGGATATCAACCTGTCCGTAGCGAAGTATCTTCAGCTCTATATCCTCCAAGGCGGCGGGAAACCGGTGATGATACGCGATGAAGATTATGATCTGGGGACTTCTCAGGCGCTGCGGCAACGCAAGCTGGAAGATTTGGCGCAGCGTATCGCCGTGGCGGATCAAGCCCAGGCGGACGTCTTTCTCAGCATTCATTGCAATAGTTTTCGCAATGAAAAACTCAACGGTCCGCAGATGTTCTACTATGCGGATTCAGCCGATGGTAAAGTCCTAGCCGAAGCGTTGCAGAAGGAACTGAACACGTTGACCGGCAGCGACCGGCAGGCGAAAGATAATCAAAACTACTTCATCCTGCGACGTTCCAATCAGCCAGCCGTAACGATCGAACTCGGTTTTTTATCGAATGCCGAGGAAGAACAGCGGTTAATCGACCCGTCCTATCAGCAGAGATTGGCCTGGGCGCTGTATCAGGGTTTGTGCCGGTATTATTATGAGAAATAGTTTGTGAGCTTTAAGACAAATACTGTCTGCTGCGCCTGCCGTGCATGAGATAATACAAGACAGAAGAAAGAAGAATAAATACGCTGATTCCCAAGTACATAGGGCGGTAACCAACGCCAGAGATAATCAAGCCGAATAGATAGGGGCCGGCGCCTGTGCCAAAATCGCAGAAGGTCATAAACGTGGAAGTCCCCAGCCCGCGGCGGTGAGACGGAACCATTTTTAAAGCAACCGTCTGACCGGTTGATTGCACTGCGCCGAACCCTAAGCCGATCAACGCTCCGGCAAGCAGAATGATCACAGAGTGATGCGCCCGGCTGAGCAGGAACATGCCGGCGGTATAGATGACGATCGCCGGATACATCGTATAATTCTCGCCTCGTTTATCCACGACTCGGCCAACAAAGGGCCGTGAAGCCAAGATAGCGATAGAATACAGGAGGAAAAAGAAACCGGTGGCTTCAATGAGCTGTATCTCGCGGCCATAAGAGGCGATGAACGACATGAGGCTCGAATAGCAGATATAGAGCAGACTGCAAAATAAGGAAATCGGAGCGGCGCTGAGGGCGATGAAATTACTTAGTTTGAGCCCGCGCGTTTCCTCGAGTTGGTCTTGATTATATACGCTTTCGGAGTTTGTTAAGAAGGATGCGGTCAACAGACTGAGCGCGGCAAAGAGGGCGTTGCAAATCAATAATAAGTTGAAATCTCCATGTGTGAGCAAGATAATGCCCAAAAACGGACCCACGGCGGTAGCCATCGTAATACTCAGCATATAGTAGGCGATCCCTTCGCCGAATCTCTCTTCCGGGATGTAATGGGCGGCGATCGCTCCGCCCGCCGTACTGGTAAAACCAAATCCCGCGCCATGCAAAAAACGAATGATGTATAAGAGGAACATGCTGTTGGCGCTGAAATATAGAACGGACATGATTAGACTCAGAGTCAAACCGATCATGAGCGCGCGTTTGCGCCCGATCTGCTCAAGATATTTTCCGGCGAATAAGCGTGAGGCTAAGGATCCGATGATAAAAATGCTGGCGGCGAGTCCGGCGGCGCTGGGTGAAGCGTTGAAGTGATCCATCGAAAACGCGGCGATCGTGACCATCAGCAAGTAAAAATTTAAAGCCATAAAAAAATTTGCCAGATCGGTCAGGATGAAATTTTTCGTCCATAATTTTGACTTAGGCAAAGCTCGGCGCTCCTTCCCGTTTTTCTGCGGTTATGTGGCGGTATTCTCTTGGCGTGGTTGCGCGGCGCGTCTGCCGTGTAAAAGATAATATAACAGCAGCGCGCAAAGCGCTACGCCGCTCATCGCTAAATATAAGTTGCGGTAGCCAATCAGCGGGATGAAGGTTCCTAGCAGGAAAGGACCTAGCCCCATGCCAATATCTTGACAGATGAAACCGGTGGAGGTGGCCAGAGCGATCCGATGTCTGGGCGAAACCTTGATGGAGATGGCTTGTACGCTGGATTGTGTGGTGCCATAGCCCAATCCCAGCAGCGCGCCGCTGAGCAGCAGTCCAAATCCGCTCTGGGTAAAATACAGGGTAAGCAGCGACAGAACCATCACGACAATGGCCGGGTACATGACGGAATTTTCGCCTTTGCTGTCAAATAGGCGTCCGATGAGGGGCCGGGATAGCAGGACGACGAGCGCATAGACAATAAAGTACGTACTGCCCACCGCGACCAGATCCAGTTCCTTGGTGAAGGAGGAGTAAAAGCTCAAAATACTCATATAGGCTACCGCGATGACAAAAGTAACTGCGCCGATAGGGAGGGCTTTGACTTCAATGAACCGATGCGGCGAAAACTTTTGGCGTGTCTGCCCGGCCGGCGCTTCTCGGGCGCTGAAGGCTACGCTCGGGATGCGGACAAAGAATAAGGTGATAAAATTCAAAGCCAGTAGAGCAATGCAGATATAGAAGTTCCACATAAACGCCGCGTTGGCGCTGACGGTCATCCCCAGATAAGGGCCGACGGCTGAAGCGATCGTCAGGCTGAGAATAAAATACCCCGTACCTTCCCCCCGGCGTTCGTTGGGAATGATGCCGGCGGCAATGGCGCCGGTGGCAGTTGTGGCGATCCCCATAGCGAATCCGTTGATCAAGCGAACTAGAAGAAGCCAGCCGAGGCTATGTACCGGGAGATACAGGCAGGTCGTCAAAAAAAACAAGGTAAAGCCAACAACCAGGACGCGCTTCCAGCCAATTTGATTGATATAACGTCCGGCGAGCAGACGGGCAATCAAGATGCCGATCATAAATATGCTGGACGCCAGCCCGGCGGTGGACGGAGCGGCATGCAGAGTTTCCGCCGCGAACAGGGTAATCGTTGAGATGAGTATGTAGAAGGCGATATACAGGAAAAAATTCGCGGTTGTGATGATCACAAAGTCTTTGGTCCATAGTTTTGGTTGATCCATCGTGACTCCTCTTTTCCATGCGCAACTACTTCTATTATTATCTTTGCATCTGGCGCTGTCAACTGAATAATTATTGGGTGAGAGATCAGGGGGACATAAGGAAACCGGCTCAAAGCGCGTATTGGGCTTTGAGCCGGTTCGTGGAAGATGCGGGTCGTTGCTTATTGAGCGGTGTTTAAGCGTTTCGCCGCTTTGGCGTCTTTCTTGCGCGCCCGTTTTTCCTTGAAGCGGCTGAGTTGGTCGTCAAAGATCGTATACACAACCGGGATCAGCACGAGCGTAATGAAGGTGGAGACCAGTAAGCCTCCGATGACGACGGTAGCCAACGGGGCGTTGGTTTCCGAACCTTCGGCGAAGCCGGTCGCCATCGGAACCATCGCCAAGATGGTACATAAGCTCGTCATCAGGATCGGACGCAACCGGGTTCCTCCAGTCATCACGATCGCCTCGGTTCTCTCGATCCCTTCAGCCCGCCGCTGTTTCAAATAATCAATGAACACAATGGCGTTGGCCACAACAATCCCGGCCAGCATGATGATACCGATGAAAGCGCTGACATTGAAGGTACGGCCGGTGATGAACAGGGAGAGCACGATGCCGATGAAGGATGTCGGGATGGAGAACAGAATAATAAAGGGGTCAAAGAAGGACTCGTATTGAATCACCAGAACGACATAGACCAGCATAATCGCCATCAGCAGAGCCAGGAGCAGACTGGAGAAGCTGTCGAGCATTTGTTCGTTCGCGCCGGTATAGACGATCTCATACCCCGGGGGCAACTGCAATTGGTTCAAACTGGTTTGGATATCCTTGATCACGCTGTTTAAATCCCGCCCGAGAATATCCCCGCTGATCGTGGCTTCACGCACCAGATCCGTGCGCGCGATGTTTACCGGGCCGCGCGTCAGATCAAATGTGGCCACATCCGACAGCGGGATGCTGCCGCCGGTTGGGGTGGTGATCTTCAGTCCGGTTAGGACGCCCAATTCCTTGGCCGCTGTCTGTTGCAGGGCCAGGCGGATATCGACTTCTTCGTTATTCGCGTGATATTTGGACACCACCGTGCCGTCAATCGCTGTGCGAATCTCAGTAGAGATCGCGCGCGGAGTCAGATTGTAATTCGCGGCCCGGTTACGGTCGATGAGCACTTGTACTTCTGGATCGCCGTCCGATAGGGATGAGACGATCTCCCGTGTGCCGGGTACCTGCTTGACCAGTTCAAGAGCCTGATCGGAGAGTTCGCGCAAAGTCGTCAGGTCGTCCCCGCGGATGGACACATTGATGGCGCTATCTGTGCTTCCGCCGCCGAAGTCATCGGCGACTGAGGCGCTGATTTTTACGCCCGGGATGACGGAGAGGGTATCGGTAAATTCCGCTGCCAGAGCGGCGGCGCTGTGACCGCGGCGCTGCGCTAGAGGAACAAGCTTGACGTTGACGGTAGCGGTATTAACGGATGAACCCAGGTTGATGTAGCCGGCGCTGCCAATCGTGACCGAGACGACGTCTACGAGCGGATTGCCAATCAGTTGCTTCTCTACGAGATCCGCCGTCTGTTCCATCTCGTCCAGCGTGGCGCCTTTGTCCGCTTCGAGGGTGATGGCGACGCTGCCGCTATCAGAAGCAGGCATAAATTCCGCTCCGATAAAGGGAGTGAGCGTCAGAGAGCCAAGCATCAAGACAGACACGCCGATGATGACCATCTTGCGATGTCCTAAAGCCCAGCGCAGAATCCGTTGATAATAGACGTTTAGTGAATCGATCCAGTTCCCCAAAGCGTCGATCGAGCGGCGCAGGCGTGTATTGCTCGCGTTCTTCTTGGTCATAGCTTCGTCCGTCAGGATGCGGGACGAGAGGAATGGTACGATCGTCAGCGCGACAATCAGTGAGCAGAAGATCGCGACGCAGATGGTCAGGGCCAAGGGTTTAAACAGAACGCCGGCGATTCCTTCGGCCAGACCGATCGGAATGAAGACGGCCAGCAGGGTCAGCGTAGAAGCCAGGACAGCCCCGCCGACTTCGCCGATACCATCGATCGCCGCTTGAAACGCGGACTTACCTAAGACTCGGTGCCGATAGATATTTTCAAAAGCCACGATGGAGTCGTCAACGATACGCCCGATGCCTAAGGCCAAACCGCCCAGTGTGATGACGTTGAGGGTGCTGCCGTTGTAGTACATGACAATAAACGTGGCGATGATCGACATCGGAATCGCGCAGGCGATAATCAGGGTGGAACTGATATTGCGCAGGAAGACCAGGATGATCAAGACAGCCAGGATCCCGCCTTCCAGCATGGTCCGGCCGGTACTGCTGATCGAACGCTGAATAAACTCGGATTGATCCATGACGATATCGACTTCTACGTTGAGGTTATGGTCTTGCATAATTTGCGCGATTTCCTGGCGGACCTTGGCGCAGGCGTCTACGGTATTCGCGTCCGTTTCCTTCTGGCAGGAGATCTCCACGGCGTATTCGCCGTTGACCCGGCTGACCGAAGTGCGTTCGGCATAACCGTCTTCCACGCTGGCAATGTCTTTCAGGAGGATATGCTGTCCGCTGCCGGTGGTGATGGCGACGTTTTCAATATCCTCTAAATTGGCAAACTGCTGCATACTGCGGACGATATAATTGCGGTCTCCGTACAAGACGCTGCCGCTGGACATATTGTAGTTTTCTTGCTGGAGAAACCCGGAGACCTGGCTGAGGCTCAGACCGTAGTTGGCGACCTTGACCGGATCCACCAAGACCTTGATTTCCTGTTGGCGGCCGCCGCCGATACTGACGGAGGCGACCTCGGGGATGCGCGCCAGACGGCTTTCAAAATCGTCCTCGGCGATGCGCTGCAATTCGGTCAGGGTATAATTACCGCTCAGGGTGACTTGAATGACCGGCATCATATTCGGGTCAAACTTGATGACCGTCGGCGTCACGTTCTCTGGCAGAGCGGCTTCGATCATCGAGACTTTGTCGCGAATGTCGATCATCGCGTTGTCCATGTTGGTACCGTAATTAAACTGCACAATGAGCAGGGAAGAATTCGAGCCGGAGCGCGATCGGATCGTATCAATGCCGCTGATCGTCCCCATGACGTTTTCCAGAGGCTTTGTCACCTTGTCTTCGACCTCTTCCGGACCGGCGCCCTGATAGGTGGTAATTACCCCGACAATCGGCAAATCCATATCCGGTAGCAGGTCAACCGGTAATTTGGTGAAGTTCATAAACCCCATGATCAGGATGGCCGCCATCAGGACGATCATACTGGCGGGATGATGAATGGCGAATTTAGCAATATTCTTCATTGCTCGTTTCCTCCGTCAGGCAGCTTGAGCAAGGAGCCGTTCTGCACCAGCGTGTTGCCGCTGGTGACGACACTTTGGCCGCTTTGCAGCCCTTGGGTAATCTCGATATTCAGACCGTCGTTGACGCCGGTTTTGACGGAGACTTTCTCCGCCCGGTTCTCCGCGTTGACGAGGAACACCACCGAATCCCCTTCCTGGGGGATCACCGCGGACAGAGGGACGCAGACGACGCCGGATTTATGCAGCGTAGATAAACGAATTTCGGAGAACATACCGGATTTGATCATGCCGTCCGGATTTTCCAGAGCGACGAGCACCGGATAATTGCGGGAAAGTTGGTCCGCTACGGAAGAGACACTCTTGATCGTAGCGGCTATTTTGCTGAGATCGATGGCTTTGATGGAGACTTCCACACTTTGGCCGGCCGACAGATAGCTGATATCTGATTCCGTAATCATCAGTTCTACTTCCAGATCCGCTCCCGGATTGATGATCGCGACCGGGGCTTGTGGATTGACGGTCTGACCGACCGATAAATCAATCCAACCGACGATGCCGGAGATCGGACTGGTGATCTGGCAATTTTGCAATTGCTGTTCCAAGGAGCGGGCGCTGGCTTCTATCTGAGCATAATTAGCGGAGACGGAACCCGAACGCAGGGCATTCAGTTCATCGCGGGCGGATTCGAGCGCCTGGCTGGAGATGGCGCCGGATTCGTAGAGGGAGCGCATGCGTTCATAATTGCGCTCGGCGGAGTCAATACGGATCTGGTTAGAAGCCTGGCTGGATTGTGCGGAAATCAAGGCTGCCCGGGTTTGGGCCATGGCTGCTTCCAGATCGCTGGAATCCAGGGTGGCGATCACTTGGCCGGCGCTGACGCTATCTCCGGCACGGAGATGGATCGTGGTGACCCGGCTGGAGATCTTCGGCAGGATCGTAACTTCGTTACTACCGCGAACCCGGCCGGAATAAGTAACATATTTGTCAATATCATTGACTTCAGCCACGGCGGTCCCTACTGTAACGCTGGCCTCATTGCCCGTTGGCGCCACCGCCGAACCGCAGCCGTTCAAACTGATCAGCAGCGTACATCCTAGTATGCAGGTTAGGATTGACCCTCTCTTTTTGCTCATGCGTGAATACTCCCCTCTAGTTTTCTTGTGTGTAGAAACATTTGCGTAGGATTGCGATATACGTATCAAATTCCCTCAGCAATTCGTCCAAGCGCAGTGTGATATCATCAAAGTCTTCGTGCCGGTGGAATATTTGCGCGGTATATCCTTGGATAAAAATTAACAAAGTCTTGTATACGTCTTCGGCTGAGAGATCCGAGCGAAATAGCGATGTGTCTATGTTCACCAACATCTTCGGCCAATGATCGTGGAACGTCTTCTTGTATTTCCATAATTCGGGCAGCACTTTTTGAGCGTTGATCAGGTTTTCAGGGCGGAGAAATCTGAAGATGGACGGGTATTTTCGGCACAGGCCGCATTGAGATACCAGTTGTTGGCGCCAGCGCAACAAGAAGTCCCGTTCGTTTAGATCCACCAGATTGGAGAGCTCCGTCAGCACCGTTTGCACAGCGTAATCGTATAAGTACAAAAACAGATCCTTTTTCGTACCGAAATAATAGAAGAGCAACCCTTTAGAAATACCGGCTTCCCGGACAATTACATCTGTGGAAGCCTGACGGTAGCCCTTAGAGAATTCATTAATCCCCGCGTTGATAATACGGAGGCGTTTTTCTTCATCGATCTGGACGATCTTATGTTCGCCGGAATCGCTCATGCGCGTAATTCTCCTTACATTGACTGACTTAGTCAAAAATAAAATACCATGTTTGACCAATAAAGTCAATAATAAAGAGTTGTAGATTCGCTGACATCTGAGTTGTAAATAAGAGACAGTGTATATAAAATGGGAAGCAAGAAATGTTGAAAAATTGCGACTTATTACATGTAAGTGAGCAAACGAACAGAAAAAAGGAATGATTATAATATGGCATGTTTCTTGCTATATTAATGTTTATTAAGCGTACAGACATAGCGGATAGGAAGGGGATGCAGAGAAATGCGCGTGTTGTTTGTTAATATACCCACAGGTCAGGAGACCGGCGAATTCGCGGGGTTTGCCAAAGGCGTCTATGTACCGTTGTTAAAGAGAAATCTGGATCTGGTGAGGCAGCCGGATACAGAGATTGTCTTTCGTTTCTGTGAATGGGGCATGGGACCGGTGGATATGGCCTTTATCCGTTATCTGGATCATTTGGCTTCGCGGATGATCTACCATGCGGCCGCGCAGGCCAAAGAAGAAGGGTTTGACGTGGTTGTGATCAATTGCGTCGGGGATCCGATGCTTTGGGAAGTCCGGCAGGCTCTGGATATTCCGGTCGTGAGTATCGGGGAATCGGCGTTGTTATTTGCCCATCTGATGGGCTATCGCTTTGGCCTGGTGCATATATCCCCGTATAATATCCCGGAAACAGAAGAGAAAATCGCCAAGTATGGGTTGAAAGAGCGCTGTGTGGGTCTGCGAGCGATCGCGAATTGGGATTGCGGTCAGGAAGACGGTCTGTCCGATGCTCACGCCTCGATCAATGCATTTATTCAAACATCCCGGGAATTGATTGCCGCGGGGGCTGAGGTGATTATTCCAGGGTGTTCTCTGCTGTCGCCGGCCATTCGGCTCGCTCCCGGAGCGGAACGGGATTATCCGAACGGGCTGACCGAAGTGGATGGAGCTGCGGTCGTGGATATCTTGGCAGTGACGATTAAAATGGCGGAGAGCCTAGCGGCGATTCGCCAGGGCGGTTCGGCGTGGATCAGCCGTAAGGGGCTGTTTGTGCAACCGACGCCGCAAGTACTGGCGCTCGCCAGGCATTTGACGGACGACAGCGCCTTGAAGTTCTGGGATGTTAGCTGATGGTCGAGCCGGAGAAAGGGATAGAGTGATCGATTGAGAGATGACGGAGGGGAAGAATGGACGATAAGCGCAGGAAGCTCGTAACGACGATCGGGGTCGTCGCAGTCTTTTCTATGGGGCAAAGTATCGGCGCCATGAACGGGGCGATCGCCAAAATCTCCGAAACGTATGCGTTGTCATCAACGACCACGCTGTATATCAGTACGATAG
Source organism: Peptococcaceae bacterium (assembly GCA_031289735.1). Taxonomy (GTDB): domain Bacteria; phylum Bacillota; class Desulfitobacteriia; order Desulfitobacteriales; family Desulfitobacteriaceae; genus JAITOS01. The sequence continues at coordinate 10,388 of JAITOV010000116.1, read as the reverse complement.
CCGCGCTGTCGTGCATGATTTCCGCGCTCCTGCTCGGTTCTGTGGTCGGCAAGAAGATCGGTTATCGTACCGCGTCACTATTGTGCGCGCTTACTCTGGTGGTCGCCGGCATGCTTCCCGCGTTCCTGCCGGATTCTCTGGTGTTGATTTTAATCTTGCGGGTCTTGTTCGGTATGGGCGTGGGCGGTATCCTGACCGTGGAAAACCCCTTGGTGGCGTATTTGTATCCTTTGGAGGAACGGGCGGCGATCTTGGGCGCCGGTACGTTTGCCGGATTCGGCGCGGGCATGATCATGCAGTTGTGGGGCGGCGTATTAGCCGAGACCCACTGGAATTGGGTGTTCCTGACACATGGCGTGATGGCCGTGGCCTTGGTGGTGGTATTCTTTTGCCTGCCGGAACCGCCGAGGACGTTATCCGTCCAGCCAGAGCCGCAAGCGCCGGCGGACGAAAACAAACAGGAGAAGTTTCATTTGGAACCGCGCGCCGTGTTGATGGCGCTATTAGCCGGCGTCGTCACGTTGATCAGTTGTCCTGTGTTGATGGGGGCGTCCTTCCTGAGCGCTGTGTTATCGGATAGCACCACGGTGGCCGGATTGGTCTCAATGTGCTTTTCCTTCGGCAGTTTATTGGGAGCGCTCATGTTCTCCAAACTGTATAAGAAGACGAAAACCAAGAGCGTTTCTCTGTTCTTATTGCTGGGTGGTTTAGGTTTGGGCGCTTCCGCTCTGTCTGGCAACATTCCGCTGCTCTGCGTCTCGGTGACCTTAGCCGGATTAGGGTTCAGCATGGTGATCCCGGCGGCGATGATGATCGTCGGCATGGTCTCCAACGCGGCCAGCGTGGCTTTTGCCTCTTCCCTGATCGTGGCGTTTATGCATACGAGTATATTTCTGATGAGCGCTTATATGGAATTGGTGGCTCTGTTCACGGGAGATCGTCTATACTCTCCGATCTATATCGGGGTTGTCATCTATTTGACGCTGACGCTACTTACCTTTATAATTAATCCGTTTCCCCGAGTGCCGTCAGAAGGATCAGAGGGGAAGTTCAGTGCATAGGAGGCGCGAATCAACATGAGTGAAAAGACAGAAACATTCGTCACAGAGACATCCGGCATAGAAGCGAAATTGGCGCCGAACGAAGATAGCGCCATCCGCAGAGTCGTTGGGGTGTGCGGCGGTAAAGGCGGAGTCGGCAAATCTATGATTACAGCGATGCTGGCTGTGTTGGCCCGTCGGGATGGTTACAACACGGGTATTCTCGACGCGGATGTGACGGGGCCGGCGATCCCCAAGATCTTAGGGATCCGGGGCAAGACGGACTATTCGGAAGCCGGGGTATTTCCCAAGCAGAGCGAGGAAAGAATCCATGTGATGTCCACGCACCTGGTCACGGATCAGGAGGAGGAACCGATCGCCTGGCGCGGGCGGATGCTGGCGGAAGTTGCGCAGCAGTTCTGGACGGATGTGAGCTGGGGTGATCTGGCGTATCTGTTCATCGATCTGCCGTCGGGCACCAGTGATGTGCCGTTGACGGTTTTCCAGACAATTCCGCTGGACGGAGTGGTCCTGGTGACGACGCCGCAGGAATTAGCGCAATACATAGGGCGCAAAACGTATCGTATGGCCGAAAAAATGGAGATCCCCATATTGGGGATCATCGAGAATATGAGTTATGTCCAAGTACCGGGACGCACGGAACCCTACCGGATCTTCGGTGAGAGCCGGATAGAAGAACTGGCGGCGGAACTGGGGAGCGAAGTGCTGGGCCGGATCCCTTTGGATCCTGATCTGGCGCGCCTGTGTGACCGGGGACGCCTCGAACTGATGGAGAATCATTACTTGGATCAGGCGTATGCGAAGATCATCGCCCGGTTGGGCTAAGCGGCTAGCAGAGCCTCCAGGCGTTTCCTGATCTCCGCTAAGAAAGTACGGCTGTTGACGACTCTCTTCTGACTCAGATTGGACAGATCATACAGATCCTTGGTCAGCACACCGTCGGCGATCGTCTGGATAGAAGCTTGTTCCAATTTGGCGGCAAATTCGCTCAGCGCGGGAAGGTTGTCCAATTGACCGCGCTTGTTGAGTGCGCCGGTCCAGGCGAACAGAATCGCCGTCGGGTTCGTCGAGGTTTCTTCCCCGTTGCGATATTTATGATAATGGCGGGTTACCGTTCCGTGCGCCGCTTCAAATTCATAATACCCTTCCGGTGAGACCAGCACCGAAGTCATCATCGCCAGAGAACCGAATGCCGTAGCGACCATATCCGACATGACGTCGCCGTCATAATTCTTGCAAGCCCAAATGAAGCCGCCTTCGGAACGGATGACCCGGGCGATGGCGTCGTCGATCAGGGTATAGAAGTACGCAATGCCGGCAGCGGCAAACGGGTCTTGGTATTCCTGCTCATAGATCTGCTGGAAGATATTCTTGAAATCCCCGTCATAGATCTTGGCGATCGTATCTTTAGAGGAAAACCACAAGTCTTGCTTCAGATCCAAGGCGTAGTTAAAGCAGGCGCGCGCGAAACTCTGAATCGAACGGTCCAGGTTATGCATGCTCATGAGCACGCCGGGAGCTTTGAATTCGAATATTGTCTGACGCTGTTCGCCGGAGTCGTCCGTAAAGATTAATTCAGCTTTGCCCGGCGCTTCTACGCGGTATTCGACGGCTTTATAGATATCGCCGTACGCGTGACGGGCGATGGTAATCGGTTGCCGCCAGGTGGAGACAAAGGGTTTGATACTATCGACGATGATCGGTGTGCGGAAGATCGTACCGTCTAAGATCGAGCGAATCGTCGCGTTTGGGCTTTTATACATCTCTTGCAGATTATATTCTTTGACCCGCTGCGCGTTCGGGGTAATCGTAGCGCATTTAACGGCCACGCCGTATTTCTTAGTCGCTAAGGCCGCGTCCGTCGTGATCTGATCGTTTGAAGCGTCGCGTTTTTCCAGGTGCAGGTCGTAATACTCGCTGACCAGATCTACATACGGCAGAATCAAGTCTTCTTTGATCCATTGCCAAAGGACACGGGTCATCTCGTCCCCATCCATCTCCACGAGGGGTGTAGTCATGCTGATTTTTGCCATAATAACGGTTAAGCCTCCCCTAACTTTCGATATTTGTTAGCGCATCGTACTGACTCTATTTTACCTCAGAATGGGCGTTCAGCCAAGGGGAATTCGCATAACGGGGATCAGACAATTCCGGCCAGAATCAAGCCGAGCATGATCACGCCGACGACCACACGGTAATAGGCAAAGACGCGCAGGGAGTGATTCACCAGGAAGGAAAGGAATTTGCCGATGACGATGAAGGCCACGATGAAGGATACCACAAATCCCACAGCCAGGGCCAGCCACTCCGTAGAGCTCATCATTTCAAAGCCCTTTAACAGAGAATACCCCGTAGCGGCGACCATCGTGGGTATCGCCAGGAAGAACGAGAACTCAGCGGCGGCTTTCACCGATAAGCCGACGACGAGTCCGCCCATGATCGTGGAGGCCGAACGGGACATGCCGGGAACAAGGGAGAGACACTGGGCGAATCCGATCACCAGAGCTTTTTTAGGCCCGGCATGGATGAAATCATCGCTACGCCGGCTGTTAAAGATATTTTCTACGAGGATCATCAGAACGGCGCCGACGATGAGCGCGATGGAAACGGTGAACGGGGAGAAGAGATAGGCGTCGATCGTGTCATGCAGCAGCAGCCCGATGAAGGCTGAAGGCAGAAAGGCGATCAAGAGGCAAAACCAGAGTGTGAAGCCCCATTGTCCGGGGCGCAGATGCTTGAGCGATTGTAAGATTTTGGCCCGGTAATAATAAATCACGGCCAGGATGGCGCCTAACTGGATGACGATCTCGAAGAGAATGGCAAACGGCCCGGTGAAGTCGAGAAAATGCCCGAAGAGAATCAGGTGGCCGGTCGATGAAATGGGGAGAAATTCCGTGACGCCTTCGATAATACCTAAGATGATGGCTTTAACAATAATGTGATCCATGCTGACTCCTCTCATTCGTTGTACTTCATATAAAGACTATTATACTGTATCAGCAGCTATTCGTGGCAACAAACAGAATAAAATTTAGCGCGAATGGTTCGCTGTGCCTCCAACGACTTGTCGGACCGGCAAGTTCATACTATCATAGTATTAGCGGAAAGGGGGCGGCGCTTTGTTCAAGGTCATGATTGTAGACGATTTCGCGGTATTTCGCAAGCAGATTGTGCGGCTGCCTCTGTGGCGTGAACGTGGGGATTTTGAGATTAGCGGAGAGGCGGGAGATGGCGACGAAGCCTTGGCCAAGCTGCGCGCTGACCGTTACGAGCTGCTGATTACGGATATCAAAATGCCGAAAATGACCGGGATCGAGCTGCTGGAGGTGGTCGTGGCTGAGAACCTCTGTAGATGTGTGGCGCTATTGAGCGAGTATACGGATTTCGAAGATGCGCGGCGCGGTTTGGTTTTGGGCGCGTTCGATTACATCATCAAGCCGATTGACGCGGAGAAAATGCATACCTTATTGACGCGGTGCAGTGCGTATCTGATCTCGCATAAAGAGGATGACTACCCTAACTTCGAGGAAAAGAGCATCATTCAGGCGATTTTGGCTGCAGATCCGGAAATAGGGAGCAAAATCGAACGTTTAACCGCATCTATTCATGCGTACACCAATCGTGATCTGGTCAAGATGGGCGTCATGATGTTGCGTCTGACCCAGAACGCCTACCAAGGCGTTGTCTCCGCGGAGCCTTGGATCAAGGGCCTGATCAAGGATGTAGATCGGATGGAAAGCACTTTGTTAAAATATGATCAGTATATCATGCTCAATGCCGCGTTGGAAGAGTACATCCGTGAGATGTTTATCGCCATCAGCACATTTAGATTAGGAAAAAGCGATCTGGTGAAGCAGGCTTGCCGGTATATTCTGGAACACTCGGATCAGAAGATCAGCTTGGAAGATGTAGCCAGCGCGTGTTTCACGAACCATACTTATTTGAGTCATATTTTTAAGGTAGAAACGGGAATGACCTTCAGCGATTATCTCACGGAGCTCAAGTGCGCCAGAGCTAAAAAACTGTTGCGGGAAACGGCTCTGAAAATTTTCGAAGTCGCGCGTCAACTGGGATTTGAGGATCCTGAATACTTTAGCCGCTGCTTTAAAGGGTGTGTGGGGGAAACGCCCACGGAATATAAAAAGAGACAGCAAATTTAAAGCGCAACAAGGCAGTTGACCCAAAAATTTTCAGGGTGAGAGCTAAAGTTTTTTCATTCAACGGGCAATAGACTTCTGATACAATAAGATCATCAAGAAAACAATAGCGCAATGACGGGTTATTTATACATTCCTTTGTGCGGGCACAAAGGAATGTGAATGGACGTCAGCGGCTATTGTTTTTGTATTAAAAGGAGGAATGGACATGAGACACGGAGACATTACTTCATCAAAAGATACGGTTGGGATTGCGGTGGTCAACTATAAAATGCCCAGATTACACACGAAAGAGGAGATCGTCAAGAACTGTGAAAACGTCACGCAGTTTATTAAAGGTTTAAAGACCGGTTTACCGGGATTGGATCTGGTGGTTTTTCCGGAGTACAGCTCCCATGGCATCATGTATGATTTTAATGAAATGATGGAAAACGCGGCTACGGTTCCTGGATTTGAAACAGAGATGTTCGCTAAAGCATGTATTGAGAATAACGTATGGGGCGTGTTTTCGCTTACCGGTGAACGGCATGAAGAGCATCCGGCGAAAGTTCCGTATAATACCTTGTTGCTGATCAATAATCAAGGCGAGATCGTCCAGAAGTACAGAAAGATCATTCCCTGGACACCGATTGAAGGGTGGTATCCCGGTGATCGTACCTACGTCAGTGAAGGGCCAAAAGGGCTGAAGATCAGTTTGATTATTTGTGATGACGGCAATTATCCGGAAATCTGGAGAGATTGCGCGATGAGAGGGGCCGAACTGGTGATTCGCTGCCAGGGTTATATGTATCCCGCGAATACACAGCAGATAGATATCGTGAAATCTATGGCGTGGGCGAATAATATTTATGTCGCGGTCGCCAATGCGACAGGCAATGACGGGGTGTATTCTTACTTCGGCCATTCGGCGATTGTCGGTTTTGACGGGAGAATGCTTGCTTCGTGCGGAACCGAGGAGAACAGTTATCAATTTGCCGAACTTTCCGTGAGTCAGATCCGCGACGCCCGCGCTAACTGGCAGTCGCAAAACCAACTGTATAAGCTGCTGCATCGTGGTTATACAGGCATGATTAATTCCAAAGAGACGGAGTACGGTGTGGCGGAATGCCCGTTTGAATTCTATAAGAAGTGGGTCGCCGATCCCAAGGGAATGCAAGAAGAAGTCGAAGGTTTGACGCGTAAATTGCCCGGAACCAAAGATACGCCGATCAGTGGCATTCCCAATTGATGGGGGTTCAGCGGATAGCGTTATGTGGTAGTTAAAAATAGAAAGAAGGATGAATCATGAAAAAGAGCAAAAGAGTCTTGGCGTTGCTGGCGCTTCTGGTGATGCTGGCCTCCCTGACGGCTTGCGGAAGCAGCGCGGCGAACAGTGGCCCCGCGAGCGGCGGAAGCGGTAAAACAGAGGGGGAGAAAATCAAAATCGGCATTCTGTTTTCCTCCAGCGGAACGACCGCAGGGGTGGAACAAGCCATGATTAACGCATCGAAGATGGCGTTTGACGAAATCAATGCGCAAGGCGGGATAGCCGGGCATCAGGTGGAGTACATTCATGAAGACTATGCATCCGATCCGGCGACGGCTACCAAGAAGATCCAGAAGTTAATCCAACAGGATGAAGTGTTAGCTACCGTAGGATGTTATACCTCGGCCAGCCGTCAAGCGACACTGCCGACCTTGTTGGAAGAAAATTCTCTACTCGTCTATCCGACCTATACGGAAGGGGAAGAAGTACATCCGAATGTTATTTATATCGGCGCTATGCCAAATCAGCAAGCTACAGACTATATTCCCTGGCTGATTGAAAACGAAGGGAAAACAGCATTTTTGGTTGGCTCGGATTATGTATTCCCCAAAACGTGCAATAAACAGGCCAAGATCCTGATTGAAAAGTTCGGTGGGCAAGTTGTTGGAGAAGAATATGCGCCACTGGGCAGCTCGGATTTCGCGGCGATCGTTACCAAGATCAAACAAGCCAAACCGGATTTTATCTATTCTGACCTGGTCGGTGACAGCATCGTGGCCTTCTATAAGGAGTACAAACAACAAGGCCTCAAACCGGAAGATTGCCCTATCGCCAGTATCGCTACGGATGAAATGATCAACAAAGCTATGGGCAATGAGTATGCCGCGGGGCACTATACTTCGATGAATTATTTTGAGACCCTTGAGACGCCGGAAAACAAAGCGTTTGTCGACGCATACTATGCCAAATTCAAAGATGGATCGACGATTACCACCTTGACCGAAGCCGCTTATGACAGTTGTTATTTCCTTAAAGCAGCGATTGAAAAAGCCGGCTATCCATGCAGCACAGAAGATCTGATCGCGGCGTTTGCCGGATTAGAGATGGATGCGCCGCAGGGCAAGATCAAAGTAGATGAAGAGAACCATTGCACATGGTTGTACTCACGGTTTGCCAAATGCAACGCGGATGGTATTTTCGCGGTAATCTATGAATCCGAATCGGCAATCCGTCCTGAACCATGGCCGCAAGTCGTGTATCCTGAATTGGGCGGAAAACTGCCTGCGAAGCCCTATTGATTTGATTCGTAAATGCGCGCTGACGGTATAGGCGGAGCTAGTCTCTGCCGTACCGGAAAGCGGAACAGAGGTGAACTAGATGAGCGTATTACAGAATTTCGTCAGCGGTTTAAATGTGTCTGCTTTGTTGATGGTAGCGGCGCTGGGCTTAGTGGTGATCTTCGGGTTGATGAAAGTCATTAATATGGCTCATGGCGAATTGATCATGATCGGCGCTTATATGACCTACGGAACAACGACAGTCTTGGCCTGGCCTTTTGCCGCCGGCATGTTCATGGCTTTCTTATCGACAGCATGGATCGGCATCATGATGGAACGTTTGATTCTAAAAAAGCTTTATGCGAAGCCAACGGAAACCTTATTAGCGACTTATGCGATTTCTTTGATGCTCGAACGCGTGATCTATTTCTTTTATGGCGCTGAAACAAAATTTGTGGCTATGCCGATTCCGGGTTTGCTGGAAATCGGCGGGATAACCATGCCGTATTATAATATGTTTATCATTCTATTCTCCTTGCTGTTACTCTTTTTCACCCTGTACTTATTCAAATATACGAATTTCGGCAAAAAGGTTCGGGCGATTACCCAGAATCGCATGATGTCGGCTTGTCTGGGGATAGAAACAGCCAATGTGGATACGTGGACATTTGGCTATGGCGCGGGATTGGCGGGTCTGGCTGGGGCGCTCTTGGCGCCGGTCATCAGTGTTACGCCGGGCTTGGGCGCGCCTTACCTGACAGAATCCTTTATGACAGTCGTTGTAGGCGGCGTGCAATCGGTGATTGGCACAGCGTTAGGATCCGTGATCATCGGAGAAATGCGCACCGTGCTTGGCGGCTTTACCAATACAGTCATGGCGAAGATTATCGTTTTTGTTATCATCATCATCGTCATTCGCTTCAAGCCGGAAGGTTTGTTTGTCACAGAGAGGAGATGAGCCAGTGAAAATAGGCATCCATGCTTTGAAAAAAGTCCCCGTCCATTACTGGATCGACATTGCGCTCTTCATCTTTATTCTGGTATTCCCTCTCTTGGGTTTTAAACCATTCAGAGTGACATATATGAATCAGTTTGTCGCCTATCTGATCTTTGCCCTATCCTTAGATTTAATTTGGGGTTATATGGGGCTGATGAGTCTCGGGCACGCGGTACTCTTCGGTATGGGCGGTTATGCGATTGGGCTGTGCGCCCAGTTGCAGAACGGAGCGCCGGCTTTTATGACGCGGGAAGGGATGAATCAGATTCCGACCCTATTGTTTCCGATGGTGAACCCGATATTCGCCACGTTCGCCGGCTTGCTCTTACCTACGTTATTTGCCTTTTTTCTAGGGAAATTTCTCTTTAAAAGCAAGGTGAGCGGTGTATTCTTTACGATTATTACCCTGGCTCTGGCGCAAATTATTAAGGATTTAGTGATCAATCAACAGGCTTTTACAAATGGATTTAATGGATTACAGGGTGTACCCAGGGCGTTCTTGGGTTTGGGGATGGATAAGACGGCGTATTACTACTTTGTCGCAGGCGTGCTGATCCTAGTGTATGTCTGCTGCCGCTGGCTGACGAATTCGCGCTTGGGCAAAGTCGCCGTATCGATCAGAGAGAATGAAAGCCGCGTGAGTTTTCTCGGATATAATCCGGAAAATTTCAAGATTCTTATCTTTGCTATATCGGGATTTTTGGCGGGATTGTCCGGGTTGCTGTACGCTCCGGCAGCCAATTCAATTACGGTAGAAGAAATCAGTGTGGCGGCGTCCACCTTTGTACTCATCGGTTTGGCGGTGGGGGGACGCGGCAATCTGACTGGCGCGTTGGTCGGGGCCATGGGGTTGCAATGGGCGAAGGTACTGCTTTCAGAAAGCACAGCGGCGTATTGGCAACTGGTTCTGGGCGCGATATTGTTGATCATCATCTTTGTTATGCCGAACGGTCTGATTGGACAATTGCTGCACTTGGTCTATAGTCTGAAGACCCGCAAACACAAAGAACTGACAGGGGGTGGCGCGTGATGACGGCATTATTGGAAACGATTGGCTTGGGTGTGAATTTCAGCGGATTCCAGGCGGTTGAGGATGTAAATATGCGGATTAACGCAGGAGAACTCCGGGTGATTATCGGTCCGAACGGCGCCGGGAAAACCACCTTTATGGATCTGGTCACGGGGAAGACAAAACCGACCGATGGTAAGATATTATTCAAAGGGGCCGATATCTCAGGAAAAAGCGTTCATGAGATTGCGGTGAAATATCGTATCGGCCGTAAGTTTCAAGGACCTAACGTGTTTGAAAATATGACGGTTTATGAAAATGTGGAGATAGCGCTTGCTGATTTCACCTCGCTATGGAAAACTTTGCTCTACCGGCGGACGGCGCAGATGAAAAGTAAAATCAGGAAAATCCTAGCGAGCATAGACTTGGACGCGGTGCGAGATGTGCATGCTTTGGAACTCTCACATGGTCAGCGTCAATGGCTGGAGATCGGCATGGTTATCGCGCAATCTCCGGAATTAATCATTTTGGATGAGCCTACGGCAGGGATGACCGTGGAAGAAACGTATAAAACAGGCGAAATGATTAAAGCGCTCGTGGGTGAGAATACGGTGATCGTGGTGGAACATGATATGGACTTC
>JAITOV010000085.1 GCA_031289735.1 Peptococcaceae bacterium | reverse complement strand
ACGGGAAGATCCGGAGCGTATTCCCGGATCTTTTCCATCAATTGAATTCCGTTGATCTCAGGCATCTTCAAGTCTACGACTGCCAATTGCGGTAATTCTTCCCGCAACAACGCTAACACTTCCAGCCCATTGACCGCCGTCCGGACCTGATACCTTAAACTATCCAGGAGGAAGGTTAATAAATCACGTATTCCTTCCCGATCGTCAGCCACCAATATATACTTTGACACACAACCGCCTCTTTTGATTTATTCCACAGTTACACTCTTCGCTAGATTTCTCGGTTTATCCGCGTCGCAACCGCGTGCTATGGACACATAATAAGCCAGTAGTTGCAACGGTATCACCGCCAAAATAGGCGCTAATTCACTCAATGTCTTCGGAAGATAGAAGACCTGATCCGCCACCTTCTCCAGCCTCTGATCGCCAACATACGTCATACCGATGACCCACCCGTCGCGCGCTTTGACTTCCTCGATGTTCGATTTGGTTTTCTCATACACATCATGCTGAGTCACCAGGGCAATCACCGGCGTATCTTTCGTGATCAAGGCGATCGTCCCGTGTTTCAATTCCCCGGCAGCGTAAGCTTCCGCATGGATATAAGAAATCTCTTTCAGCTTTAAAGCCCCTTCCAGCGCTACCGACCAGTCCAGTCCACGTCCGATGAAAAAGGCGTCCTCCGCCGGTTGAAATACTGTCGCCAGTTGACGCACAAGGCCGGCTTGATCAAGCACTTCTTGCGCCTGCCCCGGCAATTGACGCAACGCCGTCACAATCTCTTTAATGCGTTCCTCCGGCAAACTGCCTTTCGCTTCGGCCAGGAATAGCGCCAATAGTACCATCGCCGCCAACTGGGTAATATATGCTTTCGTTGAGGCGACGGCAATCTCCAATCCAGCCCAGGTATACAGGACATCGTCCGCATCTCTGGCAATCGAACTGCCTACGACGTTCGTCACGGCGATGACGCGCGCCCCATGCCGTTTCGCTTCGCGCAAGGCGGCTAAGGTATCCGCCGTCTCGCCGGATTGACTGATCACGATCACCAGGGTTTGCGCGTCAATTAACGGGCTGCGATAACGAAATTCCGAAGCGATATCTACCTCTACCGGGATGCGTACCCAGCGTTCGATCAGGGTTTTGCCGATCAATCCGGCGTGATACGCCGTCCCGCACGCCACAATGACCACCCGCTGATAATGGATGATTTCCTCTGCCGTCAAATCAATTTCCTGCAGCACCACCAAATCGTTTTCCAGCCGGCTCAGTAAGGTATCTCGTAAGGCTCGGGGTTGTTCAAAGATCTCTTTGAGCATAAAGTGCTCATAGCCGCCTTTTTCCGCCGCCTGAGCATCCCATTTGACCTCATAAATTTCTTTATGCACAGGCTTGCCCTGAAAATCCATCAATCTTACGCCATCTTCTTGCAAGACGGCTATTTCTCCATCGTCCAATATATAGGTCTTACGTGTATACTTCAGAATAGCGGGGATATCACTGGCGATGAAGTACTCCTCATCTCCCAGACCGATAATCAACGGACTGTCCTTACGCACCGCCACCAGCTTTTGCGGATGGTTATACGACAGCACGGCCATAGCAAAGGCCCCTCTGAGCTTTTCCGTTACCAGCCGCACCGCTTCTTCCAAATCTCCGGCATAGAAGTGTTCCAGCAGATGCGGTAATACCTCCGTGTCTGTTTCCGATAGGATATGATGGCCTCGTTCCGCCAGCCACTCCTTCAACTCGATATAGTTTTCAATAATGCCATTATGCACAATCGCAAACTTGCCGGTACAATCACAGTGCGGGTGAGCATTGACGTCTGAAGGGCGTCCGTGGGTCGCCCAACGCGTATGCCCCACACCACAGGTCGCAGCGGAAAAATCCTGTCCCAGTTTCTCTTCTAATACCGCTAAGCGGCCTAAACTCTTGCAGAGCTTGATCTCCGACTCCTCCAAAACAGCGATCCCCGCTGAATCATAACCACGATACTCCAGTTTTTTTAATCCGTCCAGCAAAATCGGCACTGCTTGTTGCTTGCCGATATAACCAACGATGCCACACATATTCATTCTCCCTTTCTGATTCGACAACACGTTATCCTATGCCGGTAAAAAGAGATAATGATTGCGCATATCGGAGTTTGCCTTTTGTCCCGGAGATTACTCCCCGGATTTGTGACAAACCTACGGTGCCGTATCACCGAGAGGTATCCGCCGAATTTTCGATAAGCCTCTTCCTCGTCAACCACCATAGTGGTTCTGGCGCTTTATTTCTTTCCTGCGCTTAAAATCATTACTAATTTTACCGTTCTGCCTGTCTCCACAACACCTCCTTTGGCGAATACCGAATACTATATGTCAAGGCCCCATCAAATGTTAAGCCAAAGCCAAATCTTTTTGTTTGACAAAATCCGACACATCCCGCACCAAGTCTTGCAACATCCTTTCATCCGGTCCTTCCGCCATGACCCGAATCAGCGATTCTGTCCCGGAAGCACGCACAAAGATCCGGCCCTGCTCGCCTAACTGATGCGATGCTTGCTTAACCTTGGCCAGAATCTCCGCATCCCGCATTAACCTGTCCTTATGTTCCCCTTTGACCCGCGTATTCACGAGAATTTGCGGCAAACGCTTCATCTGATCCGCTAAGAGCGAAAACGGCTGATCTTTATCCTTTACAATACTCAGTAATTGCAAAGCCGTCAAGAGGCCATCTCCCGTCGTATTATACTCCAGGAAGATAATATGCCCCGATTGCTCACCGCCAAAGGTGGCGCCCGAGCGCAACAGTTCTTCCACGACGTAACGGTCGCCCACCTGAGTTTCGACCACCCGGATACCGGAAGCTTTCAACGCTTGGTGTAACCCCAAGTTACTCATCACCGTGACGACCACGACAGGATCCCAATCCAAGTCCTTTTCCTTCCTGGCCATGGCGCAGATCACCATGATGCGGTCGCCATCCACCAAACGGCCCTGTTCGTCTACCGCCAGCAACCGGTCCGCGTCTCCGTCATTGGCCAAGCCCATATGCGCGCCATAACGCACGACTGCCTGCTGTAATTCTTCCATATGCGTCGAGCCGCAACGATCATTGATATTCACGCCATCCGGCTCATGGAAAATCGGGATGACTTGGACGCCCAATTCGCGCAATAAAGCCGGGCCTACCTGCGAAGCGGCACCATTGGCACAGTCCAACACGACTTTCAACCCGTCTAAACGCCGGTTGTGCATCGTACTCTTGAGAAAATCGATATAGCGCCGTTCCGCGTCCTTCACCTCAATGACCCGCCCAATATCTTTGCCGGAGATTTCTGGCCAAGGCTTGGCGTCCTGACGGACGATACGCTCTATCTCTTCTTCCGTAACATCCGGTAATTTATACCCGATCGCTGAGAAAAATTTGATGCCATTATCGGCAACCGGGTTATGCGACGCCGAAATCACCACCCCGGCACTGACCCCTAACGTACGCGTCAGATAAGCGATGCCCGGCGTCGGCAGGACGCCAACTTTCCATACGTCCGCTCCGACCGAACAAATTCCGGCTACGAGCGCCGCTTCCAGCATATCACACGAGATGCGCGTATCCTTCCCGATGATAATCCGCGGACGGGCTTGCTCTTTGCTCAGCACATACGCTCCCGCTTGACCCAGGTGGAATGCCAAACTCGGCGTTAATTCGACATTGGCAATACCCCGCACTCCGTCTGTCCCAAATAGTTTTCCCATCACTAACTCCCTTTGCTTATTGTTTACCTATTATCTCTCAGACGCACCGTCGCCTTCGGCGCGCTCACCATTTCGACGCCCGGCGGCAGCTGCCAATTCAGCTCCACCTCCGCGTAGGCGCCCGCTCGCATCTCGTCGGCGTCAATCCACACCAGAATATCCTTTTCCTCCAGCGCGTTGATCAGCTCCGGATACCCGCGGATCACGATTTCCGCCTGAGCCATCGGTTCAGACAATTCCAGATGATTCGCCAGATTATGCAAGGTCACCGGCACACTGACGCTCCTTTGCCCAACTGCCGGGCCAACCGAGATCACGACGGAAAGCGTCGCCCCCGGCGCCAGCGTCACACCGTTCGGTAATCTGACTTTGTCTAATTCGACCGGGATCACTTGATCTTCACTCAGAGCGCTTACATCGACAGGCGGCGGATTCACGGTCGTAATCTGCCATAGATTTTCCTCTCGGCCATACACCAAGATGCTTTCCGGATAAGGGACCAGGCTTCTCAGCACATACCCCTCCGCTAACGTGCCCGCGGCAGTGATTCTGACCGGAATCTTTTTACTGGCTAAGCCTTTAGGCAAGATCGGCACGACAACATCCACACTTTGCGGCGATACATTGAACACCGTGAGCAACGCGTCCGGACCGGTCATCGGTTTCCCATCCTTGTCCAGCAATGATATCGGCCGGGACACGGATACTGTATCCTGAGCGTCAGCCACACTGATTTCAGCCGTCACCCGCTCCAGCGTCTCCAATAACGAGCTCGGACCGCGTACATTCACGGCAGACGGTCGAACCAGCGCCTGCCCCATTTCATACATATTATTCGGTTCTCCGGTAATATGCACGATTACCGGTACGATTTTTTCCTGCACTTGATCCAGCGTCAACGTCACTTCCTTCGGGGAGATCTCCATGATCTGCACACCCGGAATCTCATCGACCTTCACTTGAAAAGTCTGCTTGCCCACCACGCTCAGAGACAAATCCAGATAGGCGTAGAGGTCCTTCGTACTGATACTGGGATTCACCCCCAATAAACGCACTCTGACTGAAGGCAATTTATCCATCACAACGATATTCGCCGGCATGGACTGCGCATACAAAGGAATCGTCAACGAATTATCGCTGACTTCTTGTTTGGCGCCCTGATTCGCTACCCAGAGCCACAACAGCACGGCAATCAACACTGAGAACAGCTTAAAGGCCAGATTACGATTTATGAAACGTATCACGAGCTCCTCCTCCATGACCAGATCGATGAATTCGTCTTTTCCACCTGGAGTTCACGCATCAAGAGATCTTTTAATGCTTTCTCATCCAAAAAGCGGGTCAGATTGCCATCCATCGCTACAGAAATCGCTCCTGTTTCTTCGGAAACAATCACGATCAAGGCATCGCCAATCTCGCTAAGGCCCAACGCGGCGCGATGCCGTGTCCCCAATTCCTTGAGGATATTGGGATTTTCTGACAGAGGCAGGAAACACCCCGCCGCCTCCACCCGATTACCGCGGATCACCACAGCCCCGTCATGCAGCGGAGTATTTGGCACAAAAATATTCACGAGAAACTCCGAAGAGATGACCCCATTAATCTGAATCCCGGTGTTGATAATGTCCTGAATCCCGGTTTGCCGTTCCAACACCAGTAACGCGCCGATCCTATTTTTCGAGAGGACCTGTGTACAGCGGATCAACTCATTGATCATTTTGAGCAGATCTTCCGTGCCTACCGTGGTCGGATGCCGGACAAAGAACTTGCCGCGTCCCAAATGTTCCAGCGCGCGGCGCAATTCCGGCTGAAAGACCACGGGCAAGGCAAAAAACAACACCTTCCATACCTGATCCAACATCCAACTGATCGTTCCCAGATGCAGATAGTCCGAAACATTGGAAACCACCAATAAGATAATCAATCCATTGAGAAGTTGTACAGCCCGAGTTCCTTTAATCAGCATGAAAAACTGATAGACCACCACGGCGACCACCACGATGTCCAAGATGGAACGCCACTGTAATAATTGTTTTAATTGGGCCAGAATCACGGACACGCGTTCACACTACTTTCTGCCTTTTACCGCTCAAACTAACATACTAATCTTTATTATACTCGATTTTACCAGGTTTTTTGATAGATCATTGAATATTTCCTGCCAGAGAAGAAAACTTCATCCATCGTCAACGATGCATCAATTTCTTCCACACAAAAGGCCGCGCGACCTGCACCGCATGCTGTGGGCAGAGCTCTTGACAGCAAAAACACCGGATACATTCCGCCAGAGTGACCTCTGGTTCCCCACGCTCATTCAGCTGGATAGCTTGCGCCGGGCAGTTCTTCAAACAATCCTGACACTTCACACAGCGCTCAGACGAAATCCGGGGATGCGGGCGCAGACGATTCAGGATATACTGCCTCCACGGCTTCGGCAAGGGTACAAAATCCAAAAAACTGGCGCTTTTGCCTGCCGGTAACTTAAACGGCTTTAACTGCCAAAGGGTTTTGGAATCACCCAATAGTTGAACCTCTTGCAGAGAACTGACTAGCCCGTACTGCCTGGCCACCATAATCGTCGGGACTTTCTCCGGAGACAAGCCAATCAAATCCGTTGCCACCACATCTAAAGCAAATGGGTCCGGACTGATGAGCAATGCGCCCACGTTTCTTACTTTACCCGCAGACGGTCCGTTTCCCTCCATCCCGACGATGCCATCCATAATACTGAGCGCCGGTTTCGTCCATAACGCGATATCAACGAGCAAACGAGAAAAATCCCGTATTTGGGGCATGCGAAAATGGTATTCCGCTTTGTGCAAACCAGGGATCACGCCAAACATAATTTTAACCGCTCCGGTAAACGTCATCATCACATGCGTCTTTAGTTTGGCAATCGGTATGACGACATCCGCATCGACCACACTTTGCGTGACTGTCAGATTCTTCACCACATGTCCTTCCGGATGAACCACATCCGCTATGCCTACGTCTTCATTTAATATAGCGCCGGTGCGCTCAGCCATCTCCAACAGTCCGGAACGCTGATAGATAGCTCGTAGCGACTTCACTGTATACGGTCCACCCGGACTATCACCGACCACTGCGATCCCGCCGGCTTCCTGCACGAGACGGACCACCGCCTCGACCACGCTGGGATGCGTCGTGACCGCTTCTTCCGGTTTTTTCTTCAACAGCAAATTGACTTTCAACAGCACCCGCTGTCCGGGTTGAACAAAGGCGGACATACCGCCTAACTCCGCCAAGCCTTCCCGCAGTACCGCTTCCACATCCGCGGCATAATCCGGGCAATATTTAAGAACTACTTTTGAGCTCATTTTTTCTCCCTAATGATTTATCGTCATATTCCTATTATTTTGTTACATTTCTTTATTTCTCGCTTCATACCATTATACTCTGATTTTGCGTTTTAGAAAAACTCTCTTATTCTTCCAAATTTTACACCTTTTTAGGTGGCCACACTTATGGTACACTCAAGTTGTCCCTAGTCGTCACATCTAAGTCGTTTGAAGAAAGGAGTCGTTTTCATCTTGAAGTCATTTACCAGAAAGTTACCGTTTGGACTCCTGATCGGATCGATGCTTCTGACCATCGCCGCACCGGTACAGGCCGCCGTTACAGTGCCGTCAGCCGCATGCAGCTCCATCGTCCAGATCCGCTCAGGATCGGTTTCGCCGCTTAGCCTTACCGTTACACCCATCACCGATACCAACGCTGCCAGTGTCGTCTCCCTCAAAGGATTCGCTACCCCCAAACTTCCAGCGCTATGCGCGCCGCAATGCGTAACACCGAGCAGCCAGCAATGCCTCCCCGCAACACCGGGCAAGCAGACAACTGCGCCGCGGAACTGCCCGCCTCAGCCCGCTCAGGCTTCTTGCCCTAGTGTCGCGCCATGCGCCCCTACCCAAACATATTCCGTTTTTTCTCCGTTCATCTTGCAACCACAGTCCTCGTGCTCGACCGCAACTGTACCCATACCATCCAGCAATCAGACCACAGTGGCACCTCCGGTGAATACCCCTACCGAAGCGGTCACACCCCCCGCGCTGTCCGGGATAACGGCGGATGAACAGATCATTTTGGATCTGGTCAATAAGGAACGCTCCGCCGCCGGTCTCCAGCCGTTGAAGATGGATCTGCGCTTGATAGCGGTCGCTCGAGACAAAGCCGCCGATATGAAAGCGAATCATTAC
>JAITOV010000065.1 GCA_031289735.1 Peptococcaceae bacterium | reverse complement strand
GGTATATTATGGTATCAAAGGAGGTGATTGACAAATGTTGTTATTCTGTAAAAATCATGCCAACTTCTGCGGACGTCCGATGCGCCCTTATTATCCTGCCGCTCCCAGCCAAGACCGTTACGAAGCGAACCTAAACGGCAGCTTCACCGGCGGACGCGGTTAAGCGAACCATCACCATCACACCCTCTTATTTATTTTCTTCTTCAATCTATATATATAGCGGCTGTGCGAAAACAAATGATTTCAACACAGCCCATTTTTTAGTAGACGCGTTGAACTACGCAACGTAAATTCCCAAAAATATTTTCCAGAGTCTAGGCATTTATTAAATCCGCTGAATTTGGTATAATAACTCCAGAAAGACCTGACTTGTGCGTGTGGATTATCTTTGGTTTTGATCCTATGTAAGTTTAGGGAACTGAATGGATTGTTAAGTACAGTAGGCCCTTTCGCAGGGAAACTGGAAAGGCTATCCTAGGCGCCCACCTGTGAGAGCAGGGTCAGAAACCAGGAGTCCGACGGCAAGTTGGGTTGGGTAGGGAATTCCCTACCCCTTTTATTTACTTGGAGGAGCCATTGACAAAATTGATTTTAACACGGCATGGAGAAACTGTTTGGAATGTGGAGAAGCGCGTTCAGGGACACCAAGACTCGCCGCTGTCTGCGCAGGGACTCCGCCAAGCGCTGCTTCTGGCAGAACGATTGAAGGGAGAGAAGATCGATCTTCTCTATTCCAGCGATATGCCCAGAGCCTTAGCCACCGCGCATATACTCCAGGAAATGTTGCATTTAGCGGATCCGCTGACCACGCCGGATCTGCGCGAGATGTCGTTTGGGGAGTTGGAAGGCCTCGTTTGGCAGGAGTTGCGTGATAGGCAATCAGCGTTTATCAAGACCTGGGACACTACGCCTCATCTAGCCGAAATTCCCGGCGGCGAAACCTTCCAGCAGGTGACGGACAGAGCATGGCGCTTTTTACAAGGTACGCTAAATAGCCATCCCGACACGACGATCGCCATCGTAACACACGGACTAACCCTAAAACTGCTGATTACCAAGATGTTGGGATTCGGCGTGCACGAATGGCAAGAAACACCCTGGCAGCATAACACGGCGTTAAATATTATTGAATATCGGGATCAACAGTTTATTCCGCTGTTGCTGGGAGATGTCAGCCATTTAGATCCGGAGGACCCGCCTTATTGATCTGCATTCAGCTGTGAGGAACTGATCGACCAGTCGTCTGAGAATGCTTGAGCAAGCCGAACGGTTGCCTGGGGAGAAGGCGCCGTGACGGATATTTCGTGATTGCGTACGAAAACGGCATTCGTCCAGCCGGAACTGCTGAAAATCAGCGTTTGCCGGTCAAATAGCGCATAACAGCGGGTTAACGGCGTCGGCTCCGCGGAAGGGCAATAACGAATCTGAGCGCCGGAGGCTCGTAGATTCTCCAGCGTATTTGGCGTTCCTTTCGCTTGCTCCGAACCGACGATTAAGCGGACCTGTATGCCTTTTTCCATAGCGGAAATCAGCGCCGCCACGACATCGGAATCGCTGATTTCCGTCAGCTCCAGATCTATCGTTTGCTTACTTGCGCTGATACAGTTCAGAATCTGTGGCTTGATATTGGCATTCGTGGCGACGGTGATCTGGTCAGCCTCCGCATCGCTGGTTTTGGGAACCGGCAGAGTCACCCTCGTAGTCTATTCCCAATCCTTAGCGAAAACACCGGCACAGCGCCAGGAGGATTTTTCCGGCAGCAAGATCGCCAGCATACGCCCTAAGCCAGCGGGAGCCAGACGCTGCCCATAGAGCAGCGCTTGCTTGTTATCGCTAATCAGCAGGTTGATATGATCCACCTGACCTTTTAAGGCCGGATAGTACTGCACAGAGATGTCATGGTTTTTCAGCTGTTCGACCGTAGCTTTATTGGCGCTCTGCCATTGATCCAGAAGAATCCGGATTTCCAAGCCGGCTACGGATTGCCGGATGAGCGCGTCAATAACAGCGGGATCATCCAAAATAGTTTGTTCGAGATAAACGGACGTATGCGCGGCATCGATCAAAGCCAGCGTCCGCTGATAGATTTCCGACCCGTCAAACAGTAACGCTTCACCCGACAGATCGGAGACGGGTGTTTCTGTAGGTTTAAAGCGCTTCAGCGGAGATGTGCAGCCGCTCAAGCACAAACTCATAATCAGGAGGCAGAGAATGATCTTCTTCATTGGGTCATTCCTTATTGTTTTTGATCATTATATCATATCGTGTCCCCAGCTTGTAATATCTTGCTATATCTTTGGTATCTTACACCAAAACCCGCTTGCCACGCCGTTTTCGTCCATTATGTGTAATCATTCTGGCAATGATGGCAACCATCAAAAAGGGTTTAACTCTCGCAACTACACTGAGCCAATGAGGGAGCACATATATGAAACCAGAAATTCGAGCAGAGCTGATCGAAATCATCATCGAGGTCGCCCAGGCCGCCAGAAAAGAGGGTATCGATCTTCCCTACGGCAGCCAAGAGAAACTGGAAACATTACACGACGATGATTTGGATCGCATCTTTGCTGAGATACTCCATTATGTGAAGGGCGCTACTTATTCTTGATCCTGGTGCAGCAATCTCCGACAGGTCGCAACGAGCGGGGGTATAATCTCACGCCAATCGGCAACAACACCCACCTGCGCCATGGTGAAAATCGACGCTTCCGGATCACGGTTAATCGCTACAATGGTTTTCGCCGCCAAACATCCGGACATATGTTGGATCGCACCCGATATACCTACCGCTATATAGAGTTGCGGGCTGACAACCTTGCCGGTTAAACCAATCTGCAGACGCCCCGCCAGCCAACCGTTATCTACAGCCGCCCGTGACGCTCCGATACAACCGTCCAAGATACCGGCCAGTTCTTTCAGTTGAACAAATGCTTCCGCGCTGCCCAGCCCACGTCCTCCGGCGACAATCACTTTGGCTTCTTCCAGACGCATTCCATCTGTATCCTCGGTTCTCCGCTTCACTACCTGTACTTTAAAAGAGCCTGCATCAATCGTACTGGCAAAGTTAACAATTGCGCCTGTGTTAGACTCATCCGGGAGAGCGGGTTCAAATACCTTCTGGGCGATCGTAGCCAATTGTATTGCTCCGTCGCCCGATAGATACATTCCACGCGCCTTGCCGCCAAAAACCGGCCGGATCATCTGCAATCGCCCTGTTTCCGGGATCACCTGAAGCGCCACACAATTCGTGACTAATCCCGCTGCTAAGCGAGCAGCCAGGCGCGGCGCCAAATCTTGCCCTAATGCCGTATGCCCCAGCAAAAACGCCTGCGGCTGAACATCTGTTACAAGTTGGCTTAACGCGCCCAGATAAGCTTCCGGTTGATAGTACTCCAACGCCGGATGCTCGGCGACATAAACTTTCGCTACGCCCAGGCTGATTAACGTTCGCGCACACGCGCCTACCTCCGCGCCAAACAAAACCGCTGATAATACGCCGCCCCATTGAGCGCTGAGTTGTTTAGCGATCGTTACCATTTGGGGGCTTATATCAGCCAGCGTCCGATCCTTCATCTCCGCCAAAAACATAACTTCCATCCCTTGTTGCGCACCCCCCACAACCGTTTTATGCTTTTAATGTCCTGATTAAGACCTCGCCTAAGCGCTGAGCGATTTCCTCCGGCCCGGCGTCACTGATCATCTGACAGTCGCTTTTGTTGCGCTGCGGTACGAACATGCGCTGCAAGTGAACCCGTTGCGGAATCATGGCGGCTAAGCCGAGATCCGCGGCACTTAATATTGTAATATCCATTTTTTTAGCGGCCATCAAGGCTTTTACCGGCGGATATCTCAACGCGCCGATTTCCTGGCTGACCGTGACTAAAGCCGGCTTAGCCAACGCCACGGTTTCCATCCCGTCCCCAGAGATACGTTCCACCACAATCCGTTCCCCGTTCACCTCAACTTGGCAAGCTAACGTGACCGACGGAATCTGCAAGCGCTCAGCCAAACCGATCCCCACCTGCCCGGCATCCGTATCAACCGCCTGACGGCCACACAAAATCATATCCGGCAAGCCGTGTCGCTCAATCGCTTGCGCCAAGACATACGCTGTGCCATAACTGTCCAGCTCCGCAAACTGTGCATCCTCCAGCAGGATAAGTTCATCTGCCCCGGCGGCTAAGGTTTTGCGTAAAACCGGTTTAGCTAATTTGTCTCCCAGGCTGATAATCGTTATCTTAGCGGCTTGAACATCTTTGATGCGCAACGCCGCTTCTAAAGCGTTTTCATCAAAAGTGCTAAGAACCGGCGGCGTACCGGGCGGCGGGATCAGTTTTCCGTCTTCAGTCAACTGAAACAACGATAACGGCATTTCCGGATCATACACCTGTTTGATACAAACGATGATCGTTAACACGTTGCTATCTTCTCCTTTCAATGATTATACGATCGTCCGCAAAAACAACTGGCAACAGTCCTATGTTCCCATGGACTGCAGCCAGTATGATCAAAGCGGACAGTTTACTGCGTTAAGCATCGCGCCGAGAATCGCAATCGTTATACCATTTCTCCATTTTTGACCTTTTGATTCAATTTGTAACCAATATAGAAGGCGCAGGCTAATCCTATGATGCCAAAGAATGCAACAGAATTGCTGGCGCTCTGCCAACCTCCTCCTCCGAAAGTCTTCGATAATGCTGTGATATACGGAGCTAAGATCGCCGAAAAATACTGACCGAAAAACGTATAAAAAGAAACTGTGATCGCCACAGCACCCGGAGATGGCGCGAATACCGGCACTGTGACATAGAGCAAGGCGGGCGTGGCAATGGTTAGCAAGCCGCCAAGCGCGGCAAAGGTCCAAGCGGCCCCCATGGAACTCAGTCTAAACCCGATGAACAGAGTCGTCATACTAATAAAGACAATGATCGGGAAGAAATATCCCCGGCGTTTTCCGGCAAAAGTATACACAGCGCCGCCAAGCAAACCACCAAAAATCATACCGGCGCCAAACAGGCTGGACAGATTATTCGCAACCACAGGGGCGGCGCCGCAGTTCTCCATGAAAATCATACTCGAATAAGGCATAAATCCTTTCATTGCAATGGTAAAGGCAAACATAATAGCCGCTAAAGCCCAAACCTCAGGCGTTTTAAAGACATCCCCGTAGCTTGCTTTTTTCTTTTCCACCGCCGCTCGTTTGCGTTCTTCTAGTACCAGAGCATAGGCTGGACCGGGACGCATGAGCAGGAGCCAGAGTACAGCGATGACCGCGGTAATGCCAGCGCAAACCCAAAATACCCCGCGCCAGCCCCATATGGGCACAACGCCGTTCGCGACCTGAAGCATAATCACATGCCCTAGGCCGGCGTAGCCGCCGCAGATTCCTAAAGGAATGCCCAGCTTTTCCTTGGGGAAGTATGTCGCAATGATCGTAGGAGCTAAAATCAACGGAACCACAAAGCCGATCCCTTGAATAAAACGCGCCACAATCAATAATTCAGGTGTTGATGATACCGCGGCTAGAACCGCGCCGCATAAAAAAGCGGCGAACCCAATGATGCCGCCCAACCGATAGCCAAACCGAGTGATCAGAAATCCCATGGGAATGGAACAGATCATACTGGCCAAGCTTACCGACGAAGCTAAGGACGCGCCCCAAACCGGTGTTTTCCCTAAATCCGCCAGCACAGGCGCCATGATGGAGGTAACCATATCCAATGCAGCGCCGGCGCACTCACTGAAACCTAAACACAAGAATACCATCAGCCATGCTTTTTTATAATTTACATCTTTAAACAGCTCTGCCGGTTTAACAATCTCTGAAGTCAACGGAACTTGTGCGTTCATAATAACTTCCCCTCTCACATTCATACGAACGATAGGAACCCGTAACGTACCTTCTACATACAACTGTCCGCCTTGAAGAAAAACCATTTATCTATCTGGCGCTCTAGGGTACACTCTATGCTTCACCGTCAAAACAACCTGCCGGCATGATCTTTAAGTCTTCAGCGATTAATGGTTGAAAATCCATTTGCTTGAGGATATCTTCCTCCAGCCGTATCCCCGGAGCAATTTCAGCCAGCATAACACCTGCCGGTTCCAGAGAAAAAACGCATCTTTCCGTTACAATTAGAACTTTCTTGCCCAGTTTCCTGGCATATTCCCCACTGAAGGTGATATGAGCACTATTCCGCACGCATTTTACCCGTAGTCCTTCACGCACGATTTTCAACACGCCGCCTTCTGCTTTAACCTCCAGATCTTTGTCTTTAAATGGCATACAGAATACGATCCTCTGTGAAGGCTGGGTAATATCAATGAATCCTCCCGTACCGCCAACCTCATTCCCCAGCTTACTGACATTGATATTTCCCTGATGATCCAATTCTCCGGCGCCGACAAAACTTACGCTTAGTCCGCCCCCATGGTAGAAATCAAACATCGACGGCTGCGGGATGTAGGCGTCCGGATTCCATACCGCGCCAAAGTTCGGGAAAGCCGCCGGCTGACCGCCAAAAGCGCCCAACTCTACCGACATCATGGTCTCTTGTAGAATCCCCGACTTATGCGCTTCATAAGCCACGCCTGCCGGTATGCCTAAACCAATATTGATCACATCGCCAGAGATGATTTCCAGTGCTGCCCTTTTACAGATCACCGCGGTGATATCGTCCTTGTGTTTCTGCGCTTCATAGGAAGGATACGGTGTCTTTAATTCTCCGCTGAACGAAGGATGGTAGGTGGTTCCCGTCGTCATGCGGTGTTCTAGGTCTACGTCCTGACAAACGACGATATAGTCAACAAAAGCGCCGGGAATGCGCACATTACGCGCTGGAATCGCACCATCAGCGGCAATCCTCTCTACTTGGACAATGACAATACCGCCGGAATTTCTCACCGCCTGCGCCAACGCCAAACACTCCAGCTCCGCAGGTTCTTTTTCCAGCGATACATTTCCCTTAGAGTCCGCCGTGGTTCCACGGATCAGGGCTATGTCGATCGGGAACGTCTTATAGAGCAAATATTCTTTGCCTTCAATGTTCAGCAATTCAGCGACTTTGTCTTTACTGATCGCGTTGGCCGCTCCGCCTTGCAGACGCGGATCGATAAATGTACCTAACCCGATCTCCGTCAGTAAACCCGGTTTTTTTGCCGCGATATCACGATAAAGATGCGTAAAGACGCCTTGCGGGATGCAATACCCTTCGATCTTCTCTTCCGCCACCATTTTGCTGATCAACGCCACCGGCTTAAAATGCCCTAAGACCGCCTTCTTCAGCATGCCTTCATGAGCCAGATGATTTCCCCCGCCTGTTTTTCCGAGTCCCAAGGCGCAAGCTCCGATAAGGGTCAGATTTTTCGGACTGCCCGTGTGTAAAAAGCGTTCTTCTAAAGCGATGAACAGCCCTTCCGGACAGCAATTCACCTGTGCGCCCACACCCGCTACGACATCGTTGTCTTTTATCTTTGCGACCGCTTCTTCGCGGCTGACGATTTTAGATTTCATTCGATCTATCCGCCTCCTATAACTACAACAATGACCGCAACTTGTTTAAAAACAACTTGCAAATACATGCCTAATTTGTAAGAATAAAGCTGAAGATTTGTCTCGCAAACAAATCCTGTGCATGGCGCTGACTCTTCTCAAACCATTTTGCCGTGGGTGAAGAAGATATCAGCGCCTTCACCATGATTTCTTTTATTTACGTATGACATCATGCGCCGAGATATAACCGGAAGGATCGGACGCTTCCCGCGGATCTAAAGCAATCTTTACTTGCTGCATCCAATGCGCATAATCGCAGAAATGCCTGGATAGAGAGGTTATGCCGCCAAAAGCGCCGGACAGGGACCACCCTAAAGACATCGGTGTCTCCACCGCGATTTTGTTACCATCCCGAAGGAGTTGATACATCTGTTGATAGGTCACTTTATTAAAAGGATCATAGTCCTGACCGCATTCATGCAAGGCCATGTGCCCACCTTCAAATACGCTCTGCCAGCCGGAATGCGTACCATCGTTCAGGATGAAGCCTTTTTCCATCCAAATATCCCGGAGTTCAACATCTTTTTCCACACCCAGCACGGTCGAGCCAATCGTGTCATTACCGATGACACTATCTACGACGAATTGCCCCGTCGGCCGGTAAGCTCCCCGTAAGGTAAAGCAATTCTTGATCAGATGCAGAAAATCGCGTTCTTTCCAATCCGTCTTTTCACCGACCGGGCTAATCCTACCGCCGGTGTCCGCCAAGATTTGGTTTAACGTCTTTACCTGATAAGCATGTTCTTTCTCCGAATAAGCGTTCAATGTGATGGCAAACGAGCTTACCGGCGGCATCAGTTCGCCCTTTTTCCAGGCTTCATAATACTCATTGTTATTACCCGTTACCGAATACCCGACCGTACCTGGTCCGCCTCCTTTTTGAATAGAGAACAGGATCCCGGACTCCGCCAGTTTATATTGCGCTGCGCCATAAGATGTCCAGTCGGGGAATTCCAGCAGATGATATTCCATTAACGGCGGAATCTCACCGTTATAGTACGGAGATACGCCCTTCACCTTGATCTCCGCCGGTCCCGGCCAGGGATGCAAATGCACCGCCGCTTTCGTGAATACACCTAATCCACCCATGGCGCCGCCGGCGCCTCTGATGACACCGCGCAGACTCGGTCCCGGTCCGTCTCCGGAGAACCAACCCGCTCCGGAACCCAGCGCGCCGGTCCTGACAATATCGCCGGTGGGCAGTACCCATTCACAGCCTAACAGATTACGTCCACTGTACCCCTGCGTGATTGCCAGACAGTTATTGCCATGCATGGAGGTAATGCTGGCCAGCACAGAAACGTGTGAACCCGACCCCAATCCATTGACATACAAGCCCCGTTTCTGCGCTTCCGCCATGACTGTGATAAAGGAGACATACGGTTCTACGACCATGTACATGTTCTTTTCGTCAAATTCCAAAATCCGGTTCATCCGTCGCAGATCCAAAATAATCTGCCCCGGCTTGCCAACATTGGCGTGCGCGCCAAAGGCGGTCACTTGCGGCTTGAATTGCACGCCACGCCGATTAGCCCATTTGACGATCGCCTGCACATCCTCTGTGCTGCCGGGTAAAACAACCGCCTCGGGCACAGTCTGAAAACGGTCTTCCGGTTCCGGACCTAATAGGCCAAACCCGTGCCAAGCATATCCATCCATCACCACTTTTTCCTCTGATAGATACTCCGGCCCCACAATATCCTGCAATTCACGATATAGTTCTTTTGCTAGCGCCATGTTCATTAACCTCCCGCTTATATTGACTGTTCTAGCAGTTCAAGAATGTCATATACCTTCAGCTTATGATGATTGGCTTGGATCACCTGATTGAAATTCGTCTTACAATAAGGGCAGGCTGTTACGATGGCCTCCGCTCCAGTCGCTCCGGCTTCTTCAAGCCGCTCCTCAGCACCGTATTCCGCTAATTCCGGATACGTGTCGATCACTGCCGCTCCGGCGCCGCAGCACCAAGCATATTCCTTGATCCGCTCCATCTCGACTAATTCAATACCGGGGATACTTTGCAGCAAATCCCTAGGCGGTTCATACACGCCATACGTTCCTTTGCGCCAAGGTTTCGGCGGATCGTAGATATAGGTTCCTTGGTTGACGATGATTTCTTCTCCCTCCCACGGGATATAAGGTTCACCTAATCTCCCCAGATGACATGGGTCATGATAGGTCACCCTCATCTCCACTTTTTTACTCGGTTTCAGGGCGCCTTCTTTGATCAAGCGATTCAGGTATTCAGTGATGTGCAGAACTTCTAAGCCTGCGGTTTTCAGTAACTTGGGATACAGCACTTTGAAAGCGTAGTAACACTCAGCGCAAGGTGTCACAATCGTCTTGATCCCAGCGTTTTTCAGTAAATCGAGGTTGTTTTCCCCATATTTGTTCAGTTCACTTTGATAGCCGATTTCGTAGGCGCGGCCGGCGCAGCAGTTTTCATCTTTACCGGCGATAGCGACATCTACGCCTGCCTTTTGCAGCAGGGTGAGCGCCGAACGCACCTCCGGCCATAACTCCTGGTCAAACGAATAACGGCAGCCCGCATGGAAATATACCTGCGCTTTTTCCTGCGTAATATTCTTAACCGTGAGTCCATCGGCCCAGTTGCCGCGATCCTGTTTCTTCTTCTGCATCATGTTGTCTTCTTGTCTTAGGCTGTCTAGCAATGGACTGTGCGCTAGATTAATCTGACCTTCGGCTACAGCTAATAGCCGTAATTCCTGATTAATTTCCATGACTTCCATGTCTTTGGTGCATTTACAGGACACATCGCAGGCGCCGCACATCGTACAGCGATATAGGATATCGAGATTTTCGTCATTGAATTCAGCGCGTTTTGTATACAGCGACATTCCCATATTGACTTTTCCGCCCCCTGAATACGTATGAAAATTATATTTCCCCATGCTAGGACAGCATTGGGCAAAGCGTTGACTCTTCACCATCGCTAGCGGAATCCATTTACATTCTGAGCATTTTACACATCTCATCATATCTTTATAATGATTTTCTAACGCCATTTTCCTTATCTCCTTTGTCTCAGCATTTGTCCTTTTCAGAAGCACAGTTTGCCGGGGTTCATGATATTGTTGCCGTCAAAGATCGGCTTGATCTTCTTCAAGACCGCAGTGGTATTGCCGTCCTGCCTATAGGCTAAATCCGCCCAAGAGATCGGAAGAG
>JAITOV010000009.1 GCA_031289735.1 Peptococcaceae bacterium | reverse complement strand
GGATAGGCGATCGAATTGCGCACTTGTTCTAAAGCCCTCCCCGCAGCAAAAACCGCAAACGTACTGACAAACGGAATCTTACCGGCAGCGGCCAATCCGGCCGCTGTACCCATCATGTTTTGCTCCGCTATGCCCATATTAAAAAACCGTTCCGGATACGCCTTGGCAAAATCCGCTGTCTTCGTTGATTTAGAGAGATCCGCATCCAGTACGATCACATCCGGCTGATCCGCGCCTAATCTCACCAGCGCCTGCCCGTATGCGTCACGGGTCGCTTCCTTTTCAGCCAAGGCTCGCCGCCTCCTCCCATAATTCTTTCAACGACTGTTCTTTCTGCTCGGCACTCGGAGCCGTTCCGTGCCAACCTACCTGGTTTTCCATAAAGGAAACTCCTTTGCCTTTCACCGTGGCAGCCAGGATAACGGTGGGCACTCCTTTCGCCTCCCGCGCGAGCGCTAACGCCTTGAGGATCTGCGCTACATCATGTCCGTCAATCTCCAGCACATTCCAGCCGAACGCGCTAAATTTTTCCGGCAGCGGATTGGTATTCATCACTTGCGCTGTCGTTCCGTCAATCTGTAAACCGTTGCAATCGACAAACGCCGTCAGCTGATCCAAGCGGTAATGCGCCGCAGCCAGTACTGCCTCCCAGACCTGACCTTCGGCTAGTTCCCCGTCCCCCAGCAACGCATAGACCCGGTAATCCCGCTGATCCAATCTGGCCGCCAAGGCCATACCATTTGCCACAGAAAGCCCTTGTCCCAGCGAACCTGTCGACATATCGACGCCCGGAATTTTTTTCATATCCGGATGCCCTTGCAGGATCCGGTTGATCTTACGTAAGCCCAGCAGCTCTTCCTTAGGGAAAAAGCCCTTCTCGGCCAAAGCCGCATACAAAACCGGCGCGGCATGCCCTTTACAGAGTACGAAACGATCCCGCAACGGCCAGTGCGGATTCTGCGGATCCACACGCAGCTCATGAAAGAACAGGCAGGCCACAATATCTGCCGCGGACAGAGCGCCGCCCGGATGCCCGGACTGCGCTTCCGCCAGCATCAGAATAATATCCTGGCGGATTTGATTCGCTATACGTTTTAATTCCAGCTCCTGCTCCGTCAACGCTTCTTCCTCCTAAACTACATCATCTTGTTTTGCTGCAAATAAGCAGCGATAAACTCAGCCAATTCTCCGTCCATCACCGCGCTGACATTACCCGTTTCCGCGTTGGTCCGGTGATCCTTAACCAGCGAATATGGCTGGAAGACATACGAACGAATCTGTGAGCCCCAGGCAATTTCCTGCTGCTCCCCGCGCAATTCCGATAATTCCATTTCCTGTTCTTTGATCTGGCGCTCCAAGAGCTTGGCCTGGAGTACCCGCATACACGAAGCCCGATTCTGGATCTGTGAACGTTCGCTTTGACATTGTACGACAATCCCCGTAGGGATATGGGTCATCCGCACAGCCGAGTCTGTCTTATTGACATGCTGTCCTCCGGCGCCGCCGGAACGATACGTATCGACTTTCAACTCCTCCGAATTGATCGTTATCTCACCGTCATTCGCGACTTCCGGTATGACATCTACAGCCGCGAAGGAAGTATGTCTCCGGCCCGAAGCATCAAACGGAGAGATACGCACCAGGCGATGCACACCTTTTTCAGCTTTCGCATAGCCAAAAGCATTTTCTCCCATCAGTGAGAAGGTGACACTTTTAACCCCTGCTTCATCCCCCGGTAAAAGATCCAAAGTATCGATCTTATATCCCTGACGCTCTCCCCAGCGTACATACATACGATAGAGCATCTGCACCCAATCCATAGCTTCCGTCCCGCCGGTTCCCGCATGCAGCGTCATAATCGCGTTATTGCGGTCGTAGGGGCCACTCAGCAGGATCTCCAATTCCAAGCGATCGAACGTCTCTGCCAACTGACGTACGCCGCCGGCGATTTCCGCTTCGCATCCCGGATCATCATCCTCCACGGCTAATTGCCAGAGAACCGCTACATCCTCGATCGCCCGGCTCAATTCAGAAAACGTCTTCACCTTGCCTTGATAACGGGACAACTCCTGCATCAATTTCTGCGCTTCTTCCGGTTGATCCCACAATCCCGGCCGGTGCATGTCCTGTTCTAACTCGCTGACCTTCTCGATACACCAAGCGACGTCAAAGGGAAACCCTCAAATCCGCCAAACGCCCATTTAAACTCTCTAATTCCTTTCTCCACTCACTAAGCATCTTATCACCCTTTCAAATTTCACGAAATCTCTACGGCTTATACCGCGCCGCAGCACTTTTTATATTTTTTTCCACTGCCACAAGGGCAGGCGTCATTACGCCCGATCTGCTTGCCCACACTCACCGGACGCGCCGGCTCACTACTGTCACGATTCGTGGTCAGGTTCTGCGCCTCTTCCGGCGTTTCTTCCACGACGCGCGGTGCGACGCGCATGATATAGCGAACAATATCTTCCTGAATCGAGTCGATCATCCCCTGGAACATAGCAAATCCTTCCTGGCGGTATTCCACCAAAGGATCTTTCTGCCCATAGGCCCGCAAACCAATCCCTTCGCGCAGCATATCCATCGCGTCCAAGTGATCCATCCATTTATTATCCACCACCTGAAGCATAACCGCGCGTTCGATCTGACGCATCAATTCCTCGCCAAACTGGACTTCCCGCTCTTCATACATAGCGAGGGCTTGCGCGTTCAGCAGCGCCTGTACATCATCCCGGTTTAGCGCGCCAAGCTCGTTTTCCGTCAGCGTATGGCCTGGCAGCAGGCTATTGTCCACATACTCCAAAAAACTGGTCAAATCCCACTCCTCAGGAAACACACTGTCCCTGCTAAATGTTATAACGGCTTGTTCCGCAGCCTTTTCCAACATTTCAATAATATTATCGCGCAGGTTTTCACCCATTAAAACTGCCCGGCGCTGACCATAGATAACTTCACGCTGCTGATTCATCACATCGTCATACTCCAGCACGTTTTTGCGGATATCGAAGTTCCGGGCCTCTACCCGGCGCTGAGCGTTCTCGATCGATTTACTCACCATCTTGGATTCAATCGGAATGGTATCATCCATCCCCAATTTATCCATGAATCCCGTGATATTATCCGCCCCGAACAATCGCATCAAGTCGTCTTCCATAGAAATAAAAAACTGCGTAGTCCCCGGGTCTCCCTGACGTCCGGAGCGCCCGCGCAACTGATTATCAATCCGCCTGGATTCATGCCGCTCCGTGCCGATAATATACAATCCTCCCAGATCGGCAATCCCTTCCCCTAAGACGATATCCGTACCACGGCCCGCCATGTTCGTGGCAATCGTCACCATACCACGCTGACCGGCGCCGGCGACAATCTCCGCTTCTTTCTCATGGAATTTGGCGTTCAATACTTGATGCCGCACTCCTTTCTTTTCCAGGATATGGCTGAGACGCTCAGATTTCTCGATCGAGACCGTCCCCACCAGAACCGGCTGCCCGTTCGCATGACGCATGATAATCTCCTGGGCTACGGCTTGAAACTTGCCGTCTTCCGTACGATACACCACATCCGGCAAGTCGGCGCGGATCATCTGCTGATTCGTGGGAATTTCCACGACACTCAACTTATAGATCTTGCGGAATTCCATCTCTTCGGTCGCCGCTGTTCCGGTCATGCCGGCCAGCTTTTCGAACATACGGAAATAATTCTGAAAAGTAATCGTCGCCAGCGTCTGAGATTCCCGCTCGATCTTCACATTCTCTTTCGCTTCGATCGCTTGATGCAATCCTTCGCTGTAGCGTCTGCCGAACATCAGACGGCCGGTGAATTCGTCGACGATAATCACCTGATCATCCTTCACCACATAATCACGATCACGTTTAAATAACGTGTGCGCTTTCAACGCCTGATTCACGTGATGCGCCAATTCCGTATGGATGTCCAAATACAGATTGTCGATCCCCAGCATCTTCTCCACCCGGCTCACTCCGTTTTCGGTCAGCGTGCTTACCCGGTCCTTCTCATTGACATGATAATCCTCTTCCTCACGCAACCGGGGTATGATCTTGGCAACGCGAAAATACAGATCCGTCGGCTTATCCGCCGCGCCTGAGATAATCAAGGGAGTCCTGGCTTCATCAATTAGGATGGAGTCCACTTCGTCCACAATCGCATAATGCAATTCCCTCTGCACCATGCTTTGCGGCTGGACCACC
The DNA here is from genome assembly GCA_031289735.1 of Peptococcaceae bacterium. Classification (GTDB taxonomy): domain Bacteria; phylum Bacillota; class Desulfitobacteriia; order Desulfitobacteriales; family Desulfitobacteriaceae; genus JAITOS01. Next base: position 1,204 of record JAITOV010000009.1, on the reverse strand, counting down.
ATGTTATCGCGCAAATAATCAAAACCAAACTCGTTATTGGTTCCATAAGTAATATCCGCCGCATACGCTTCGCGGCGCTGCTCATAGGACAACCCGTGCACAATCAGACCTACAGATAAACCCAATAGCTGATGAATTTGCCCCATCCACTCACTATCCCGGCGAGCCAGATAATCATTGACGGTAACGATATGCACCCCGCGTCCGGTCAAAGCATTCAGATAAGACGGCAGCGTAGCCACCAATGTTTTACCTTCCCCGGTTTTCATCTCCGCGATTCTGCCGTCATGGAGCACCATTCCTCCAATCATCTGCACATCGTAATGCCGCTGATTCAAGGTCCGTTTGGCGGCTTCGCGCACGACGGCAAACGCCTCCGGCAGCAAATCATCCAAACTCTCACCGTCCTGATAACGTTGCCGGAATTCGGCGGTTTTATCTTGTAATTGGAGATCGCTTAAACGCTCCAACTCTGGTTCTAAAGCGCTAATGATAGCCACCCGTTTTTGGTATTTTTTCACTTCTCGCGCGTTATCGTCAAAGAGGTTCCCCAGAAAGCCCATATTTGTCCACCTTTCCATCGTATAGGAATCCAAGTTCATTGTACCATTCGGGCATTCGCTAAGCAAATTTGCCGGGCGCACAGCAAACCCCAGAGTACCGAGGCGCTCTGGGGGAATGCGGCTTATCTAAAGCTTTGCTTCTATTTTTCCGGTCTCAGCAGACCGTAATCACCATCACGGCGTTGATAGACAACCTGAGGTTCCTGGGTCTCTTCATTGACAAAAACGAAGAATGTATGCCCTACGAGATTCATCTGCATGATCGCCTCATCTACAGACAGCGGCTTAGCGGAATACGTCTTATAACGCACGACCCGGCTATCTTCTTCCACGCTTTCCTTAGCGGCGCCGATATGATCCTGTCCCTTAATCCCTTTTGTTCTCAACCTTCGGCTGAGACGCGTTCTATATTTTTCAATCTGCCGTTCGAGCTTCTCAATGACCAAGTCAATCGAGGAATACATATCCGCCGTTTCTTCTTCGCCGCGGAGAATCACTCCGTTAATCGGGGCCGTAATTTCCACTCTATGCCGGTCTTTCACCACTAATAGCGTCACTTGCACATCTTGGAATTCATCAGAGTATTTTTCCAGTTTACCGACACGTTTATACACGTACTCTTTCAAGGCATTCGTGACTTC
>JAITOV010000144.1 GCA_031289735.1 Peptococcaceae bacterium | reverse complement strand
GTCCTTTGCCGGAGGTATTCCCTGTGTAGAAAATTATATACCCATTGTCGGGCAGCAGCCGGATGCAAAACAAAACAAACGTCTTGCGCTGCAAAAAGAAGCTGAAGAAAACATGGCCCGGACAATTTCTGAACGCGGAATAAACAAGGTATGGCCTTTTCGCCCATTTTCGTCTTTGATAGCGAATTTACCCGTTGTAAACCGCCCGACAGACGTAATGCGTTGCTGCCCGTCCAGCACCTCAAAATGCTCATCGTCCACGTCGTTAAAATAGATAAGCCCCAACGGATAAGCTTTGAGCAGTGAGTCAACGACGGCAACATCCTTCTTGCCGTCGGCGTAAATGTAATTGCGTTGGTATTCAGGCTGAATGGTCAACTTTCCAGAAAGCCCGAAAAGCCCTTTGCCTTCAAGTTCGTTGTAGACGAAGCCGGACACAATTTCGCGGACGGTATATTTTGATAGAGTAGTTTTCATTTTTCCGATCCTCGCGCTTTGATGAAAATTCTTTTGTATGACATTGTTGCTACACCGTTGATATATATACCAGCCGTTGGATTTCCTTCTTTGTATGCACCTTTGCCGCCTGCTTCATAATAATCATCGACAAACTTTTGGCTCAAGCCATGTGTTGTCTTATACTTATCATTAACAAGGCCATTATCACTCGTCCCAATTATCTCAAACTGTTCCGGGCAGTATTTGTCGAGAAAACTTATAGGAACGCCCATAATGCCACCGTAGTCGGCGGGTATCGCGGGCACTTCTATCGCATCGTAGTTTACATATCGGTCATAGCCAATTTTGCCTTTGATTTCCTTGTGCTTGCTGAATTTCAGATTGTCCGCCATTGTCATTAGCGGCAGCGGCTGATGACGCCGCCCGTGGTCAAGGTTTGTGAACCAACGTACACCTTTAACTCTAATAAAAGGTCTACCGTCCGGATCATGACCACACCCAGCCGCTTCAAGTGGATAACCGTTCGGCACGTTAAATTTACGGTCACCACTTGAAATTGAGGGACCAAGCCACATTTTGTTGCCCATAATCAGTGGGAAAACTTCTTTATATGTGATGGCGTTCATATTGCCGATTATCAAAAACTGCTTGTCCGCTTTCACAATCCACGATAAAAACTCGCGGAACAGCGAAAACGGAGGGTTGGTCACGATAATATCCGCTTCGGAGCGGAGCTTTTTCACTTCATCGCCGCGAAAATCGCCGTCTCCCTCAAGATAATCCCACTTCAAATCCTCAATATTGATAATGCCGTCACGGTTCACATCATCGCCGTCCAACACGAAAATCTTACCGCGGGTGCGGGTTTTATCAAGATCGAATTTCGGGTCATTCTGTTCGAACAATGAAATCTGATAGCCCTCTTTGTAATTCTTGCTTTCAACTGCGTAGCTGGTGGAAATCAATTTACGGAGACCATATTCGTGAAAGTGCAGGGCGAAAAATTTAGTGAAGTTGCTCCACTCCGGGTCATCGCATGGACAAAGTATCGTTTTCCCACGAAAAATATCGGGATTATACTCCAAATACGTCTGAGCCTCACGCTCAATGTCTGCCCATTGAGTGTAGAATTCATCATTTTTAGCGTTTTTCGCTTGGGTTAAGTTGCCGTTTGCCATTATTGATTCTACTCCTATCGGCCTTACTCTCTGCGATCAAGTTCCACAATATCGGCATAGTCACAACCATAAAACAAATCCGAACCCCTCGCCCACCGGATAAATCGGGGAACGGCAGGGTTCGGATATAACAAACATTGGCGGAGGAGGTGGGATTCGAACCCACGCTACCTTGCGGTAGACCTGATTTCGAGTCAGGCTCGTTATGACCACTTCGATACTCCTCCGTATTTAATTGCGGCGCAATCGTTATGCTCTGTCGTTGATGTTGTAGCGCCGTGCGGTAAAAAATCTCTGTAGCATTTCCTGGCATTCATCTTCTAGGATTCCGGCGGTCACTTGGATCTGGTGGTTCCAGCAACGAAAATCCAAAATATTCATCACGGACTCGACTGCGCCGCCTTTGCGGTCTGTGGCGCCGTAGACTAGGTGTGGGATGCGCGCTTGTAGCATCGCGCCGGCGCACATAGGACAAGGCTCCAAAGTGACGTATAAGATTGCTCCGGGCAAACGCCAAGAGCCAGATAATTCCGCCGCCCGTCGTAATGCCAGAATTTCGGCGTGAGCGGTCGGATCCTGACGGGTTTCTTTCTCGTTATGCGCGGAGGCGATTAGTTGACCGTCTTGTTTGATGACGGCGCCAACAGGGACTTCCCCTTGCTCAAAAGCTAGCCAGGCTTGTTCTAAAGCCAGCCGCATCCAATCTTGATGCTGCATCCGTCCTCCCTGGAGGGACTCGCTCCGGCTGCTGCGCAACCGATCACGACGACCATGGATTCCTGTGGTAGTACGTTGGCTGTAACCTGCACTCCTGATGCGTTTGGCTTGCTTCGCAAGTCACAAACGCAGAGTACGGTTGGTGGCCCCGGAGGGACTCGAACCCCCGCAAGACAAGGTTTAGGAAACCTCCGCTCTATCCACCTGAGCTACGAGGCCGTCTTTCACAAACGAAAAAAAGCATCACTGCTTTGAAAACCATTATACAACGGGTGGGTTCAATCTGCAAGCGCAACGCCAGAAGTTGCCTTGGGCTTTAGGACCTAGAAGCGGGACCTTAGGTCAAAAATCTTCATGATTCTCAAGAAACCTTTATAAATTAGGCGTTTGAGTCGATATTATACTTATCCCATAAGTATTTCTTATCAGCAAAAAGGACATGGGTAAATATAAAGTGGCAGACGAATGAGATTAATGGAGTCAAGAAGCAATTGATGATTTAGTGACGGGGAGCGATATTATGTCGCAAGAGTTTACTGCGCTGATTGAAGATCAAAAAAAGCAAATCAGCGACCTGAAGAAGGAGCATAAAAAAGATCAACGGGAAATCAGCAGATTGAGAAGTGAGCTGATGCAAGCGAGGGTCATTGCTAATGTGCGGGTGAATCAAGTCGCGGCGATAACTTGTGCACAGCGTGAGCGAGATCGATATCTGCAGATGCTGATGCATGCCAGCTCGAATGTCCTGTTGTTCTTTGACCCATCACAGCGTGTGGTGTTTTGCACGGACGTTCTTTTGCGTTTGCTTAAAGCGGCGGATATTACGTTTGTCAGCGGAAGGCGCATAGATGAGATTTTCATTGGCATCCACCAGCAAGATTTTGTTAGGGAGTTAAGTGCAAAGGTACAGGAAGTTATATCTTTAAATGAAATGATGGTCTTTGCCGGAGCGTTGGGATTTTCCAGCCAGGAGGATGTGCGGCAATATACCATTGATATTTGGCCGATGCGTGATGATGAGGGTGAAAACAAAGGGGCTATCGTTTTATTTCACGATGTGACAGAAATTGAACAATCCCGATATGAAGCGGTACAGGCGAATGAAGCAAAATCGCGCTTTTTGTCGAATATGAGTCACGAAATCAGAACGCCCTTAAACGCGATTATCGGCATGACCTCTATCGCTAGAGAAACAGATGATGCTGAACGTAAGGATTACTGTCTTAAAAAGATCGTGGAAGCTTCTAACCATCTACTCGGTGTGATTAATGATATCTTGGATATTTCCAAGATCGAAGCGAATAAAATGGAATTATTCTTACAAAATTTTGTGTTTGAGCAAGCGGTCCAGAATGCCGTTAACGTCAACCTTTTTCGTATCGAGGAAAAACAGCAGGAGTTCTCTGTACGTTTGGATAAGGATATTCCTCGTGTATTATGGGGTGATGATCAGAGACTGACGCAAGTGATTACGAACTTACTGTCCAATGCCATGAAATTTACGCCATTCAACGGTAAGATTTCTTTGGCGGCGCGATTATTGCATGAAGAAGACATGACGTGTACGATCCAGATAGAAATCACCGACACTGGTATTGGATTGAGTAAAGAACAACAGTCCAAGCTGTTTACTTCTTTCGAACAAGCGGATAGCGGTACGTCTAGCAAATACGGCGGTACGGGATTGGGGCTGGCGCTTTGCAAGAATATCGTTAAGATGCTGCATGGGGATCTTTGGGTGAAATCTGAAATGGATCAGGGATCTACCTTTGGTTTTACTATGCAGATCCAGCGCGGGGACGAGAGCGGACAGAGTTCTCTGCGGCCGAATATCTGCTGGGAAAATATGCGAATTCTCATGGTAGATGACGAGCCGGTTTTGCGAGAATATTTCTATGATACAGTATCGCAAATGAATGTATATTGTGATGTGGCTGGCAGCGGCGCAGAGGCGCTGCAACTGATCAAAGAACATGCTGAGCCGTATGACAGCTTCTTTATCGATTGGAATTTACCGGATATGAGCGGAGGAGAGCTCATTGAACGCATTAAGCGGGAACAATTCTGTCCGTCGGTAATGATCATCGTTTCAGGAAACGAATGGGGACGGATTAAGGACGATGCCAAGCGAGTCGGCGTCGATCGCTTCTTGGCTAAACCGATGTTCATTTCAGATATTGTCGATTGTCTCAATGAATGTATGGGCGTTGTGCAAGCAAGCGCCGTTCAGGATCTAAGGCTCAGTGATGAGGTGAGTTTTAAGGGACGCCGTATCTTATTAGCAGAGGACGTGGAAATTAACCGGGAGATCGTCTTAGCCGTTTTGGAACCGACGTTGGTCAGTGTAGAGTGCGTTGTGAACGGAGTGCAGGCTGTGGACATGTTCAAAGAGGCGCCGGAACGCTATGACATGATTTTTATGGATATTCAAATGCCGGAAATGGATGGCTATGAGGCAACGCGCCAGATTCGCGCGCTGGATTGTGCTCAGGCCAAGCTCATCCCTATTGTAGCGATGTCCGCCAATGTGTTTAAGGAAGATATAGAACTGTGTTTGAGGATCGGCATGAATGATCATGTAGGAAAGCCGCTGGTCTTTGATGAGGTGATCGAGAAACTGAAAAAATATATCAGATAAAAGAGTCATGGGGAGGAAACAAGACAAGTATATTAAATATATATTGACAAAGAATTAATTAAGGGGATATGCGGATTGGCTCTCGCTGAATTATTTCTCATTGCTGTCGGTTTATCGATGGACGCTTTTGCCGTATCGGTTAGTTTGGGATTATCGCTGCGCCGCGTCAGTCTCAAAAAAGCATGGATCGTTGGCTGGTATTTCGGGTTTTTTCAAGCATTGATGCCAATGATTGGCTATGGATTAGGGTCGCGCTTCGCCGATAGAATCGCTTTTTTAGATCACTGGATCGCTTTCGTCCTGCTGGTATTGATTGGCGGCAAGATGATGAAGGAAAGCCGGGAAACGCATCGAGCGGCAGGCGGTTCCGAGCCTTCGCTGGGTTGGCGGCCGATGCTACCGCTAGCGATCGCAACCAGTATTGACGCTCTCGCGGTGGGAGTGACCTTTTCCTTTCTGGAGGTACATATTATCCCGGCTGTAACGTTTATTGGTATAACGACATTTTCTTTATCGATGTTGGGGGTGAAAATCGGCCATGTTTTTGGCTCGCGTTACAAAAGTGGCGCGGAGCTTTTAGGCGGGGTGATCTTGGTATGTATCGGAGTGAAGATTCTCTTGGCACACTTGGGGGTATTCGATTTTTAGAACATTAAAGATGTGTTGGGCAAATGCCGATAATATCATTGATATTTTAATGAAAAGGATGGGAGTGTGCCCGTATGCAGGTTGAAAAAAGAAGATCGCTGAGAACAAGTTTATTGACGGAGTTGTATTTGTATCATTTTGCCAATACCGGGCTGCCGAAACAACTGGATATCCGCACGATAGAAGCGGACCCCGAACGGCATCTGGCCTATCATTATTTGATGGAAAGGGATTTTGTCCGAGTTAAGCATTATGATCGCGTCCTAAGTGATTTTAAGATAACGGCGTTTGGGATTGACGTCGTGGAAAAGAATGAAGTATAATGCAGAGAGTGAGGGACGGATCTCTAGGAGAGAGGGGGAGTTCGTGTAGTGAAACATATTCAGACAGTTATAAAAGCTAATCTGAGCGCTACCGCCAAAACTGGTGGATGTGGAAAGTGTCAAACGTCTTGTCAATCGGCGTGTAAAACTTCCAGTACGGTTGGCAATCAAGTCTGCGTGAAGTGACGGATTAGATGTAGAACATGGGAAGAAAGCGGGCTGCTTGTCTAGCAAATCAGGAAGAGTTTGTAGACGACAGCTCTTTGTTTTGCTCTGATAAAGAGAGGCGAATGGCCATTGGATGTGCATTTTTTTCAGCAAGGAGATCTCTGTTTGGCGTATGACGTCAATTCTGGCTCACTGCATGTTTTAGATACGGAGGCCTATACATTAGTGCAAGCATTAGAAGATGGCATGCCGCTGGGTAGGCAAGCAGATGTGGCCGCGACACAAGAGATTCTGGCTGAGATCGCGGATTTGCGTGAGGCGGGGTTGTTGTTTTCACCGCCGATAGAAGAACAACGGCCAGTGTATCCGTCAGAGCCGCTGATTAAAGCGATTTGTTTGCATGTGGCGCACGATTGCAATCTGCGTTGCCGCTATTGCTTCGCTGGGACAGGAACCTTTGGCGGAGGCCGGGCCTTAATGGATCGTGTGACCGGTAAGAAGGCGCTGGATTTTTTACTCTTCTCTTCAGGGCAACGGAATCAGTGCGAGGTGGATTTTTTCGGTGGAGAACCATTGTTGAATTTCACTTTGATTCAAGAGTTGGTTGGCTATGGCCAAGAACAGGCGCTGCGCCTGGGTAAGGAAATAAAATTTACCTTAACGACGAACGGGACGTTGCTTACGCCGGACATCCTAAGCTTCCTGGAACAGGAAGAGATCAGCGTCGTGTTCAGTTTGGATGGGCGTCCAGAGGTACACGACCGGATGCGCCCGGATCACAGCGGGCGGGGTAGTTATCAGCGTGTACAGCATAATTTGCAGAAGTTATTAGCCGCGCAGTATCCCGTTTCTCCACATGCTACGGGCTTGTATTGCTATGTGCGCGGAACATATACGCATTTTAATCTGGATTTTGACCGGGATGTCGAACATATGGCGGCGCTGGGAATTCGTCAGGTTTCACTGGAGCCGGTCGTAGCTGAACCGGATGTGGCCTATGCTTTTAAGGACGGCGACTTGCAGGAGATCTTTGAAGCGTATGACCGTTTGGGAGAAAGGGTGTTAGCGCTGCGGCAGCGGGATGCCGGATTCAGTTTCTTTCATTTCAACGTCGCTTTGACGCAAGGGCCCTGTCTGGCGAAACGTTTGTCTGGTTGCGGGGCGGGTCATGAATACGCGGCGATCTCACCGGAAGGGGATATTTATCCTTGTCATCAGTTTGTCGGTAAAGAAGCGTATCAGATGGGATCCGTGCATAACGGCCCTCCTTGGATTTTGGACGCGGATTTGCTACAGAGCTTTCGTGGCGCGCATGTTTACACGAAAGCGGCGTGCCGGGAGTGTTGGGCGCGTTTCCTGTGCAGCGGAGGGTGTCATGCCGCCAATGTGAATTTTACCGGACACTTGGATCAGGTGTATGATCTGGGTTGTCAATTGCAGCGTAAACGCTTGGAGGTCGCGCTGTATATCCAGGCGCAAGAAACTTTGCGCGACGCTAACGCCTAACTGGACGTGCGCTGCGTGAAGATGTACAATAAACGTGTTAGGAGAGTGATAGATTGAGAAAGAAGGGGCAAACGATTAAACGCGTCTTGGTCATCGCGCTGGTCGTCATTTTCTTGTTGTCGATGATCGTTCCCTTCGGCTTGGAGTTATTCAACTCCTGATGCGTTGTTTCGCATGATCCGTGGAGATCGGGTAATACTAGCCGGAGGAGGTAGATTTATGCCGGAAGAACCGAATAATAACTATCGGCCGTACGTAGAAAAGAAGCGGCCGCCGATCTTTCTGTTTGTGATTTGGGGATTGGTCAGCGCGCTGATCGGCGGACTCATTGCCGTTCGTCTGGTACCTCAGATATATGGCGTGCCAACGGCGAATGCAAATCCGTATGTTAATAGTGATAATAGAGGAACCGTAGTGCCGCCGGTAGTGACCTCCGATCCGGCCGCTTTTCCCGTGACGGCTATCGCCTCGACTGTAGGACCGACCGTGGTGGGTATTGGGCAGTTTCGCATGCAGAACAGTAGCTTTTTTGGCGGCGGCAGCGGAGACTTGACGGAAGTAGGGTATGGATCAGGTTTCATTTTGGATGCGCAGAACGGATATATCGTTACGAATAACCATGTTATCGACGGCGCGCAAAAGATCATGGTGAGCTTGGCGGATGGGCGTAACTTGGAAGCGACGCTGGTGGGCGCCGATTCGCGCACGGATTTAGCGGTGGTTAAAATCTCCGATACGACGAATCTTGCGGCTGTGCAAATCGGAGATTCGTCGCAGATTCAGGTGGGCGAGCCGGTCGTGGCGATCGGCAATCCGGGAGGACAGAAATTTGCGCGTTCGGTTACGACCGGTGTGATATCGGCAACCAATCGGGTGCTCAATCTTGAAGGAGAAGCCAGTTTTGATTTGATTCAAACGGACGCGGCGATTAATCCCGGCAACAGCGGTGGGCCGCTGGTTAATTATCAGGGACAAGTGATCGGGATTAACTCCGCGAAAAACCAAGAAACGGGCTTTGAGGGAATGGGCTTCGCCATTCCGATCACGGATGCGATGCCGACGATTCAGCAATTGATTGAGAAAGGATACGCCAGCCATCCGGCGCTACTGGTCAGTATTAGTAATGCGTATTCTGCCGAATATGCTAAAGCGCGGGGTTGGCCGGCAGGAGCCTACGTTATGCAAGTAACCGCAAACGGTCCGGCCGCTCGCGCGGGTATCGCGGCCGGAGATATTATCACCAAAGTGAACGGAGTAGAGATCCAAAGCGCGTTAGATCTGACCCATGAATTATTTAAATTCAAAGCCGGAGATCCAGTCGCCATCACCTATTATCGCAACGGGAACAGTCAAGATGTCCAAGTGATTTTAGCTGAAATCACCTCGGATGGCCGGGTGATTAAGCAATAGCGGGTGATGGACGGATGCTACAGTTGAGATTGTTATGTGTAGGTAAAGTGAAAGAAGGTTATTTGCAAGACGGGATACGGGAGTATACGAAGCGCCTGTCTCCCCTGATTCGTTTGCAAATCCAGGAAGTGTCTGACGAGCCTAGTCCGGAGAATGCGGCGGCAGCGTTGGCAGAACAGGTAAAAGAGAAAGAAGCCGCCCGGATCTTGCGCTTAGTCCGGGATCAGGACTATGTGATCTTATTGACGCCTGGGGGTAATATTTTGGATTCGCCGGGCATCGCCTCACAATTGGAACAGTTAGCGAATCAAGGCAAGAGTTCCATCGTGATGATTATCGGAGGGTCGTTGGGAGTCAGCCGCTCTGTCAAGGAGCGGGCTGACTTTTT
>JAITOV010000025.1 GCA_031289735.1 Peptococcaceae bacterium | reverse complement strand
ATGATGCCTGTCATGGACGGGATTATGACGGCGGTGCGGATGCGGGAATTTTCTAACGCGCCGATTATCTTTTTAAGCGCGAAAAGCGAGGATGCCGACCGCATTCTCGGATTGAATATGGGCGGCGACGACTATATCACCAAGCCGTTCGTTCACGCGGAACTTCTCGCCCGCGTCCGCTCCGCGCTACGGCGTTACGCGCGGTTGGGCGGTCTGCCAGAAACGACAGAGCGGAACGTGTATCAAATCGGCGGGATTGTTCTGGACGACAACAAAAAATTAGTGGCGGTGGACGGCGAAAGCGTGACGCTCACGGCGCTCGAATACAACATTTTGAAACTGCTGGTTGCGCACCCGGATTACGTTTTTTCGTCGGCGCAAATTTACGAATCCGTATGGAGCGAACCGGCGTTTGACGTGCGAAAAACCATCTCGGTGCATATTCGGCATATTCGGGAAAAAATCGAGGTCAATCCGCAAGAGCCGCGCTATTTGAAGGTGGTCTACGGTTTGGGCTATAAGGTGAGCAAGCCATGAAAATAGGACGTTCGCTGATCCCCAGAATCATACTCGGCGTGTGCTGTTTCGTCCTGGCCTATATTGAGCTTTTGAGAACCAGTACGCCGTTTCGCCGCCACTTCATTGATTTCATTGGGAGCAAGTTTGGCTGGCGGTTGCTCGGAGCCGTCCCCGGAAGCCCGAATATTCCGCTGTTCGCGTGTGTGGCGGCGTTTATAGCGTTTAGCCTGCTGTTTTGGCTGAACGCCGACGCATTAAAAGCCAAGCGGCTCCACCGTTTTAATTACGCGCTTCTTTTGCTTACGGCGGCGGCGCTCGTCATTGCGGCGGTCATACTTTTGTACAGCTATCCCAGCGCGCTGACCATGCTGGCTCTCCCGGCTGTGACGGCGGGGGCGGGGATTGGCCTTTGGGCGACGACGGTCGTCCGCGCCGCGAACCGCTGGGCGGCGAAATTCTACTGGAATAGGTTTTTCAAGGCGTATGCGCTGAAAACGCCGCTGGGCGCGGTCATGGCGTTGCTGCTCTTGGCGAACACCCTTGTGTTGGCTGGGGCAATTGCTGGCGCGCCGCTGTGGTTTGCGTTGCTGCCGCTGGTTATTTTTGCGGCGGCGAGGTTCATCTGTCAGTTTATCGAAAATCTCTCCGAGCAGTACCGCCAGGCGAACGAAAGCCAACTGAAATCCGAGCGTTTCAAAGCGCAGCTAATCACAAACGTGTCGCACGATATTCGGACGCCGCTGACCTCGATTATCAACTACGTGGACTTAATGCGTCAGCTGCCGATTCAAGACGCGAAAATGGACGAATATCTGACTATCCTGGAGAAGAAAGGCGCGCGCCTGAAGGTGTTAATCAGCGATTTGCTGGAGGCAGCCAAAGCAAGCACAGGCAATGTGCCGATGAACATTCAAACGATTGACCTGCTCGAACTGTTGGGGCAAGTGGCGGGAGAATTTGACGGGGCTTTTACGGGCAAGGGATTAACTTACCTGAGCCGCTGTCCGGAGGGGCCGGTATGGGTTGCTGCCGACGGGAAATATTTGTGGCGCGTTTTGGAGAATCTGTTCGGCAACGCGCTGAAATATTCTCTGCCGAATACGCGGGTTTACGCCGATATTTCCGCGCGAGACAGAGCCGTTCTGTCACTGAAAAACATCTCGTCCGCGCCGCTCGGCGTGCCGTCCGATTGGCTGATGGAACAATTCATCCAAGGCGAACGCTCCCGCGCGGCTGACGGCAACGGGTTGGGGCTGTACATTGCGCAAAGCCTGTTGGAGTTGATGAACGGCCGTCTGGAAATCGCCGTCACGGGCGATTTGTTTGAGGCCGTGATCAGTTTGCCGACAGGTGGAAAAATATGAAATTTGTAATATACATTAGCCCAATTTTTTCAGCACAATCCAAGCAAAATCCCTGGTGTGATTGGCATATATAAATTCAGCCGCAACACCTGTTGCGCTGTCGTAGTAAATATGCTTGCGCAATTGCTGTTCGCGGTCTTGCGCTTTGTCCAAATAATGATCCCCTAAAAGGCTCGTTACATCTTCTATTGAGAACACTCCCGTATGGCTGTTGATAGATAACGAATCGTTTCCAGTGGTCAATGACCGCACTTTGCTTGCGCTGTCAACGCCTATCCTTATTTGGTCGAAAAGGTAATCATAATCGCCGGTTGTGTTTGGGTGGTCTGTGGTATAGGCGGACAAATCAATGCTGTTTATATCCAAGCCTATATATATTCCATCAACGGTAATGCTAGACAAATCAGTAGGGGCCAGCCGATTTATTTCCCCTGTGTAAATAACATCGCGGGTTATATTGAACATAGAACGAACCGCCGAGTTGGAGATAATCCCTACGGTAAGGATAGCGCACACAATAACCGTTGCCGCCATGCCAATCCCTGTAATTTTCTTTTTGTTCAACACATTATTGACCCTCGTTCGCGTATCGCTTGTCCCAAAGGTAAGCATGGACCGTGTGACTTTAATCTTTGTCCGGCTTAAATGGAAAATGATTTCGGCGTATTCCTTGCGGATCGTGTCACCCAAAGAAGCTACGACTTTTTCATCACAACTCATTTCCAAGTCAACGCTCATGGACTTAAACGCCAGCCATACGAAAGGATTAAACCAATGGAAAGCCAGCACGACAGAACCAAAAAACTTAATGAGATAATCTTTTCTTTTGATGTGGATAAACTCATGGCAAAGCACATAATTCAATTCCGTTTCAGATAGGCCTATAGGTACATATATTTGGGGATGGATGAGTCCAAAAATAAAGGGAGTGGCAATCTGGTCTGTGGCAAAAACGCGGTCTTGTATTTTTAGAGCGGTTGTCAGCCTTTTTCTTGCGTTGTAGTACGCAACCGTTTCATGGAACACTATGCTAAAAAAACCCAAAGCCCAAATAATAAATAAGAATGTCAATATGTATGTCACGGCTCCCGCCGGTGGCTTTGCGGGATTAAAGATAACTGCGCCAATAGCTTGCGGAATATACTCCGTCCTGCTGATGATACTGCCGATTGCCCTGCCCTGTAAAAGCTTTATTATGCTTGGAAAATTCAGTCCAAAAGGGCATAGCAAGCGCAAGCACACAATTCCCCACAAGATATACGAATACTTTTTTGAGACTGTCCGCAGAAAAAAACGGGTAATCAGCGCCAAGATGATGACGATACTCCCGGCAATGCTCATATTAAAAATAGTTATCAGGATACTTGGCATTGCGTCAGTCCTCCTTATATCCGTCAATTAAGGCTTTGATTTTGCCGGCTTCTTCATTCGACAGCCGTTTGTTCTGCAAAAAAGATGTAATAAAGTTCGGCAAAGACCCCTCAAAAGTACGCTCAACGATGGTGGTGCTCTCATACTGGCGGATTTCTTCTTTTTTAACTAAAGTAGTGACAATGGCATGATCATTTTTCATTATTCCACGTTCACAAAGTTTTCGCAAAACCGTGTATGTGGTTGGTCGTTTCCAGCCTAATTGCTGTGCGCAGAGTTCCGCTAATTGCCTTGATTGGATGGGCTCGTTTTGCCAAACAATACAGGTGAAGCGATATTCAGCAGCAAATAGTTTTAGATTTTTATCCATGCCGCAGTAACCTCCTAAATCTGTTTATCGGAATAAACCATGATTTAGTTTATTCCGATAAACAGAGATTGTCAAGAGGCGGCGCGGCAATGACAGAAGTAGTCATATATAGAATCACCCCCTGAATATAGTGTATAAGCGAAACCAAGGGGGAGGTGCGAAGATGTCTAATTTCTGGAGCAAACCGCCGCGGAAGAGGTTCTGGCAGGATGTGCAGGGTTTGGCCGTCTGCCTTGTGATTATCGGCATGATCGGGTATTTCATATTCCCTTCATTCATCAAAAACTTCGACACCGACGAGAGTACGCCGGCGTCGTCGATCGGCTCCGGCAACGCGTCGCTTCCGCCGTCCGGTAACTATTCATTAAATCCGGGGACGTATGATCCTGCGGATCTGTATTCCCCGAACAATTGGTACACCAGCCCGGATAACCTCTACGGGGCAAATACCTATCAACAAAATAACGCGATCACGACGGGGTACTGGACGATTATCGCCCAATCCGGCGGATTTAGAGAAATTCCGCTTAGCGCTGAGGAGTACGCCTTTTTGCTGAATCTGATCCAGAATGATCAAAAAGCGTCTTCGCAAAATCCGATCTTCTTAGCAGCGAACGGACAGATCCAAAAAGCGATTATTAGCGATGAAATATTGAATATCCTAAACAATATGGCTTTGATTGACGATAGAAAAATAGGGACGAGCCCCAATAGCTTAAATCCGGAACAAAAGCTTAGCCCCTACGGCGAACAGGACCAGCCCTAATAGTTGCCAAAGGTTCCAGGGCATCTTTGCCGTACCGAACCAACCAAAGTGATCGATGAGTATGGCCATGCTGACTTGGCCGATGATGATCGCCGTCGTAGCGTTGGCGACGCCTACTTGCGGAATACTGACGGCGACGAGCGCGATAATCACGACGCTTAGCACCCCGCCCAGATAAAAGTACCAAGGTACAGCCAGATATTTCTGGCTGAAGAGCGGTTCGTGTTTAAATAGAATAACGGCTAAAGCAATCACTGTCCCGATCAGATGGACGACGAAAGTTGCTGAATAGAGGGAAGTCTTCTGAGATAAGCCGGCGTTTAAGGTTCCCTGAATTGCCATGGCGACACCGGATATCGCGGCGATCAGCAGAGGGAACGGCAAGCATTTTAAAATACCGTTCATAATAAGCTCCATTTCCTTGACGTGTTGGCTGAAGTTCACCAACACCGTCAATATGTATCAGTATTTGTTTATTCCATCAAGGGGAAAATGAGCTTCAGGCGATAAAAAAATGAGGTGGAGTCATGCAAAGAGATCAACATATTATCCAAAGGGCACAGATGTTGCTGACGCTTGAATACTCATTGACTCAGATCAGGGATATCTTACTGCAAGAAGGTTATTCGCTGGATGAAGTAGAAGCATTAATGAACGCTACGGAAGAAGCGTTGGATTATTTAGCGCCCATGAACTGTGATCAAAATACCATCGGCATCGATATCATTCGCTCGGACGAAGATCGTGAAGAGCATGTCGCTGATATTGATATCTTCATCAATAAAAAGACCGGAAAAATCAACTTGGTGACCCCGCAATATCAAGAGACATGGCGGGTCGCCAGCGAGCTGAAAAAAGTCTTGGGTAAACAGCGAGGCAAAAGAAAAGTAACCTTTTATTAAAACGAAGCCTTTCCTGTTCGCTAGTATTTCCTGATTGGCCATAATTATGTTATGTTTGCGTTCGTCATTTAATGGAGTTGGATAGCTATGAATAACATGCAAATCAGCGATCTGAAAAATAATAATCTCAGCCAGGCGCAGACGTTGCGTCCGGGCGAGCGGGTGCTCGTCGAAGTCCTCCGGGGCAATCAATCCGGGTTGGCCATGGTATTGCTGAAAGACCGTGTGATGCAGGCGGAGGTTCAGACGATGGTTCAAGCCGGCGAGCGTTTCTTCGCGATTGTCGGTGAAAAGCAGGCGGAGGGTATCCTGCTCGTGCGGGCGGACCGGCCGGCGGCTGAGCAGTCCGGTACGGCGGAAAAGCTGGACGGCAGCCTGATTAAGCTGCTGAGCAAAGGGGACGCTCCCGCTGGGCAAGCAGGTAAGACAGCCGGTACGGCGGAACGGCCTGAAAGCGCGCGTTTGCTGGTGGAAGTATTGAAGGGGAATCAAAATGGGCCTGCAGCTATATTGTTGAACGGACGGCCTATGCTAGCCAAGATGGATGTTCCTGTGCGCGCCGGCGATCGTTTCTTTGCCGTGGCGGCAGAGCCGGAGGCGGACGGCGTGGTCGCCATCAAAACGGATTTGACGGCTAAAGAGATCGCGAACCTGCGGGAGAAGCCTGTCGAGCGCCCGAACAATCAGGTATTGCAGCGTGGGATCCTCAGCAACGACAGTGAGGTAGCGCGTTTGGTACGGCACATGCCGGAACAGCGCAGTGATTGGAAATCCTGGCTGGATACGTTGAAGAATGCCGATCCGCTAAAGAATTCGGATACGTTGAAAAGTGTTTTAAAGAATTTCAATTTGCCTGAATGGCAGAGTATGGAAAAAGAAGGATCTGCTAAGATTATCGATTTCCTTAAAAAAATGGGTGTCGAGTATGAAGCCGGACTGTCCCATTTGTCCCAAGAGCGGGTCGTCCAAACGCCCGCGCGGTCTCCCGCACAGTCTCCCGCGCGCCTGGCCGTGCCAGAAGGTACGCCGCCTGGCGGAGGGCGGCAGGCGGCGCCAGGACTGGAACGCGGGACGGCGGGGACAGCGGCAACAGTGACAACAGCGGCAAAATCCCACTGGACGCAACCAGGATGGACGCAAAACGCTGAGGCGTTAGAGCAGGATAAATTATCACAAACCTTAAAAGGGGCGTTATTAAAAGAACTGACCTTGGTTCATCCGCGGCAGGCGGCGCAGCATCAAGTGTTGAATCAAGTCTTGGATCATATCACGAGTCAACAGCTCTGGCTGCAAAGCGGCGCTGATGATAATGCGTTCTTCCTGTTATATTTACCGTTGAAATATCCCAATGGGGATGTGAATGAGGTGCGGATAGCGGCGGAAGCGAAACGCAAAGGGGCCAAGATTGATTACCAGCATTGCCGGGTGGCGTTTCTGACCCATACGGAGCAGCTGGGCGATGTCGGGGTCGATGTCTGGCTGGGCAGCGAGGGTGTAGATATGCGGTTGTTATCGGATCAACCGGAGGAAGTGCGCTCGTTAATGGAGGCGCTTTGGCCGGAGACGCGGGAACGCATCAGTCATCAGGGCTGGCAGGTACGCTCGGTGGAAGTCAGCCGGTTGGATCTTAACACGGAATTTTTACGTTTCGTTCAGGGGGCGAAACGCAGCGGGGTGGATTTGCAAGGATGAATAAGAAGGCTGTGGCGCTCTCTTACGAGTTGGGCAAAGCCCCGATCGTCATTGCCAAAGGCTCTGGAGATATTGCCGAAAGAATCATAGAAGAAGCGCAAAAAGAACAGATCCCGATTCAACAGAATGAGATCTTAGTAGAAGCCTTGTCGCGGGTGGAGATCCAAAAAGAAATTCCACCGGAACTCTATCAGACGGTGGCGGAAATCTTGGCGTTTATTTATCGGATGGATGCGTATAAACTGCGGCAAAAGGAAGCGCGTACTACGGCGCGGATTGCGGCGGATTTAGAGAATTAACCAGGTCCAGATAGGCAGGATATAGATGAGGATTTTCCCGTCCTTGATAGATTTCGCTGTTATTCAGCACGATACGGCTGGGATGTTCTCCGATAATTTCAATCTGAATCGTTTCGATCCAGAGGGTTTGTTTTACTTGATCAATGGTAACATTGATCTTTTTTGCTTCGGGAAATAGGGCTTCCAGGCGGATGATCTCTGCAATATCCGCATCAACAATCGTATCTATCGCTGTATCGGCAGGGATACGCTTCAAGTCGCTCATCACGAAAGAGGCTTCAAGCAGCAGGCGTTGAGATACGGCGTTATTGGTGTTCCAGGCTGGGGAGACTGGCGCCGTACGCAGGGTTTCCTCTGTACCCGAGACTTCATGTTTGATGGTAACAAGCGAGTATGTATCTACAGAAGAAAAGAAAGGTTTGCTGCATCCCGCGGCGAATAAGAGTAAGATAAGACTCAAGCCGTAGAGAGTGAAGTATCGGATAACTCTGTTTCTGTACAAGCAATGACGTCCTTTCTAGATGATCAATAAACGGTATATTCTATTCCGCTGTGGGCGGAATATTTCCTAAATTTAGGAGAGCAAGTGACATGACAGGCGTAGACATAGCGAACACGATTATAAGTTTTGAGACAAGAAGCGATCCGCTAACGGTTGAACTTTGGCGGGTAGATCCGGGCGGAGCGCCGGAGATGCGGGTATTTTCCCTACGAGAAGAGCGGGCGGATCTGAGGCAATTCATCCAGGGCGCTGTACTGGTTGGCCATGATTTAGCCAAGCAAGTATCGCTGTTAGAATACCATATGGGAGAAGAGTTTAGCAATGAAAGATGGGATGTTTTTACCTTGGCGAGAATCTTCTTCCCGGGTTGTCATGAGCGCGGCTTAAACGCGCTGGCGCAATCGGTCTATGCGCATGTGGGCAAAAGCGCGGATCCGTTGCCCTCTAGCGCGGCTGGGTTGAGTTGGTATTTGCTCCAGGCTTGTTGGCAAAAAGGGCTGGGATTTGATCTGAGTTTCTATGCCGCGCTGGATCCATTGACCTCCGGTTGGGCGGGAAAGGGTTTTGCCGACGCCCTGCACCGGGAGGTCAGACGGAGATTTCCCGATCGGCCGCTACGCCTCGATCTGGGCTTAGCGGCGCCGGAAGACGGATTATTTCAAAAGCCGGACGCAGGGAAAGAAGCGCTGCCGCCGGCGGAATGGGTCGCGGCTTGTTTTGCCCCGCAGGGCTTATTGGAACAGCGGATTGTTGGATTTGAGAGCCGCGCGGGTC
>JAITOV010000111.1 GCA_031289735.1 Peptococcaceae bacterium | reverse complement strand
CACAAAAGACGGTCTATTAAGCCGATGGGCGATCCAAGAGTATACGAAGTAGACACTTTTGCTTAACATGTATACTTAGTATACTCTTGGATATGGACAAGAATGATCTGGAATTGCAGGAAAAAAGCAAATTAGCCTTGTTTCCGATTATGTGATATAGTAATTATGTCAGACATGCTTAAAATATTTTGAGTCCAGCTTGCAGAGACGGAGGTGAAATGTATGTTGAGTACATTTGGTTTTTTGACGACGACGACAGCAGTGATCCTGGTTGTTTTAGCTTTGATTATCTTTGGACCGGGCAAGTTGCCAGAGTTAGGGAAGTCTTTAGGCAAGAGTATCAATGAATTTAAATCGGCTACAGATGATAAGGAGCAATCAGATGGGGAAAAAGAGGCGGATAAAAGAGGGTAATCTTCGTTTACCGTCCTCTGTCTCTATCATCGTCTCTTTTGTATTTAAAATATTTCCCATGGTCAGTAAATCTTTGGAGTTCTGGGAAAGAGAAGCGCGTCTTTGCCCGAATCCTTATCTTGCTGAGGAAGCGTTAGCCAGTATCCGTGATAAACGTTTTCATTGCTTGGGTGGCAGCATTTACGCACTGTACCCGGGTGTTGATCCGGCTCGCATGACGCCTTTTATCGTGGCTTATCAGACGATCAGCGATTACCTCGATAATCTCACAGACCGTTTATCCGTGCGCGATGCCCAAGCTTTTGCTCAATTACACTTGGCCATGTCGGAAGCCCTGACGCCGGGGCAAGAGCTCTCGGACTATTATCGTTACTATCCATTTCGTGACGATGGTGGATACCTGAACAAACTGGTGTTATTCTGTCAGGATTTTATTGCCAGCTTACCCGGCTTTCCGCGGATCCACGCAGTTCAACTGCGCTTAACCGATCGCTACGCGAAACTACAAACATATAAACACTTAGCAACTCCTGAACGAGAAGAACTGATGACCGCTTGGTTGACCGCGTTACACCCGGAAATATGGGGCTTGACGATTTGGGAATTAGCCATGGCGACAGGCTCTACTTTAGGAGTTTTT
The DNA here is from genome assembly GCA_031289735.1 of Peptococcaceae bacterium. Taxonomy (GTDB): domain Bacteria; phylum Bacillota; class Desulfitobacteriia; order Desulfitobacteriales; family Desulfitobacteriaceae; genus JAITOS01. Next base: position 9,278 of record JAITOV010000111.1, on the reverse strand, counting down.
TCTTTATGTGCGGTAGCGGCAAGCGCGAATTTATCCGCGCAGGGCGTACAAGACCTCATGAAAGCTTATGACCCATGGCTCTGTGGCTTGCATATCTTTTTGGACTATTACATTGATCTGGAAGAAGATGTGCAAACGAATCAATTAAATTTTGTGTTGTTTTATCAGAATGAGCGAGATATCCTGGCCGGTTACTTGAAATTTTGGCGGCAGACGCAGAGATACATCCAAGGCTTGCCCGGCAAGCGTTTTCATCAGATTGTTTGCAATGGACTGACGGCGCTGTACCTGTCTGATCCGAAGACGAAAAAGCTGCGCGCGCGCAAGATGAACAAATGGATTTTGTGGGAGTCCGGGCCTGCGGTGGGTTCGCTCTATGCGGTATGCCGTTTATTGAGGAGACTGAGACATATTCGCTGAAGAGAGACGGCGTGGCGGCCAACAGACTGTCTAAAATGTATACAAGTCGTTTGCGCTTTTGTCGTCTGCACAACATCATACCAAACGAGCGGGTATTAATTATAAATAACAAACGATCTATTCTGCCTGGAGGTGTAGAAGTAGTGTAAAATGGCTGAATGAAGCCATTTGTAGGCAGCACAGATACGCAGAAAAACGCAGAAAGTAAGCGTGAAAATCCGGCGAAAAGAGCGAAAATTAAAAATCGATCTGGTTTATGGCACAAGAATTGCATTAATTATCAGCGGATATACACGAGCAGATGCGCGTTTCATCCTAAAGCGTAGATCTTGAAGAAAGAGGAGGTGGCAAAAGACGTTTTGCGCGCATTGACAAGCTTTTAATAGAGCTGGAAGCGGGTATACAATAAAAAATTTAAATTTTAGGAGGAGTATTAAAATGGCATTTACAAAAGTTGCGGTTGTCGGTGGTTCCGGTACGATGGGAAATGGTATTGTACAGACAGTTGCTCAAGCGGGAATTAAGACTTATTTAGTCGAAACCAACATGGAATTGGCTGAAAAAGGAAAGGCCAGATTAGACAAATCTCTGAGTAAGTTGGTAGAAAAAGGTAAAATTAATGATGACAGAAAGAATGAAATCCTGGGAAATATCGTTCTTACAGATAAATATGAAGATGTAGCCGACGTTGATTTCGTCATCGAAGCGATCTTCGAAAACATCCAATTAAAGAAAGAGATCTTTGCTAAATTAGATGCCATCGTCAAACCGGAAACGATTTTAGCCAGCAATACCTCGGCTCTGTCCATCACGGAAATCGCCAGCGTGACCAAACGCCCGGAGAAGGTTATTGGCTTCCATTTCTTCAACCCAGTCCCATTGATGCCTCTCGTTGAACTGGTGATGGGTCTGTTCTGCTCCGAAGAAACCTATCTGGCTGCTGAGAAGCTAGTTGATCAAATCGGCAAAAAATATGTTAAAGCCAAAGATACACCTGGATTCCTCGTCAATTATTTGCAGATTCCGCTGCTCGTTGGCGCGGTAGAAGCACTGGAAAATGGCTTGGCTTCCGCGGAAGATATCGACAAAGCTTGTGTTTTTGGCATGAACCATCCGATGGGACCGCTGCATCTGCTCGATATGATCGGCTTGGATAACGCGCTGGATGTTTTCACCGTGATGTATGAAAGCACCGGTAATGAAAAATTCAGACCGCGCACGATGCATCGCCGTTTAGTACAATCCGGCAACTGGGGAAGAAAGACCGGTAAAGGATTCTTCTCTTACGAAAAGTAATGGATAGGAATGCAGGAGGTTCGATATGTCTGATAAATTAGTTGAATTAGTAGTAACCGACGGTGTAGGCGTGTTAACGATTAATAACCCGCCCGCAAACGCCTTAACACCGGCCGTACGCGCCGAATTTAAACCGATTATCGAAGAACTGAAAACCAACAAAGCCATCCGTGCTCTGGTCGTAGCCAGCGCGCTGCCTAAGTCTTTTGTCGCCGGCGCGGATATCAAGGATTTCCCGCAACAGATGGAAGAAGGCCCGCGTCTCAATGCGGAAACTTTCAAGGAATACTTCCAAGTACTCGAAGACGTTCCTTATCCGGTCATCGCGGCTATCAATGGTTTTGCTCTGGGCGGCGGCACTGAATTGGCGCTGGCTTGCGATATCCGCATTGCCGATGAAAAAGCAAAACTTGGTCTGCCGGAAGCAGGCCTGGGCTTGATCCCCGGGCTGGGCGGAACTCAAAGACTGCCGCGTGTCATTGGCGTCGCTAAAGCGAAGGAACTGCTGTTTACCGGTAAGATGATTACGGCTGAAGAAGCGCTGGGGATAGGTCTGGTCAATCAAGTGGTTCCGGAAGGCACCGTACTCGAAGAAGCGACGAAAATGGCGAAACGCTTCGCTAAAGGCGCTGGCGTGGCTATTGCTTATGACAAAGCACTGGTCAATAAGGGTATGGAGTTGCCGCTGAAGGAAGCGCTGAAACTGGAAATGGATTATGTAGAAAAGGTCTTCAAAACTGCAGATATCCGTGAAGGCGTAGATGCTTTCCTCAATAAACGCAAACCGGAATTCAAGAATAAATAAACTACAAATAAAATATTGATTTACCTGAAATAAAAGGAGAGTGCAAAATGCTGAAAGATTGCTATATTATCGATGGCGCCCGTTCCGGTTTTGCCCGTAATGGCGGATCGTTGAAATTGATTCATCCCACGGATTTAGGCGCTATCGTCCTCAAAGAAGCGATTAAAAAGGCCGGAGTCGCTCCGGAAGTCGTGACCGGAACCATTATCGGCAGCGCGCTGTCTTATGATACGAATACCGTTATGGTGCATCGTCACGTAGGCCGCAAAGCCGGTTTGCCGATCGAAACATCCGGAATGCATATCAATACCCTTTGTGGGACAGGTTATCAATGCGTAGCGACAGCTGCTTATCAGATTCAATTGGGTCTGCATGAAGTCATGGGCGTTGTCGGAACAGAATGTATGGACCAAGTTCCTTATCACATTGATCCGAAGAGATTGCGTTATGGCGCCGGCGCCGGTGATATTCCCTTGGTTGACCAGCTGAACAACCCGAAATTCAATATCTTCACCGATGCCATGACCGGATTGGCGATGCCGATGACTACGGAAAACATCGTGGAAAGATATGGCATTACCCGTGAAGAATGTGATGAAATCGCTTTGCGCAGCCACAGACTCGCTTCCGCCGCGATCGAATCCGGACGTTTCGCCAAAGAAATCGTGCCGATCGAAGTGCCGGTTGACAGGAAAACCACGAAGGTTTTTGATATTGACGAATGTGTCCGCAAAGACGTTACCATAGAAAAAATGGCGGCGATGAAACCCTTTACCAAACCCGACGGTACCGTCACCGCGGCGAACGCCAGTGGTATCAATAACGGTGCGGCAGCTGTGATTCTGGCCAGCGGCGAAGCCGTCAAGAAATATGGCTTAAAACCGTTAGCGAAGTTTGCCGGTAATAAACTCATTGGCTGCGATCCTGAAGTTATGGGTCTGGGTCCGGTTCCCGCGATTAACGGGCTGCTTAAAGAAAAAGGCGTGAAATTGGATCAGGTCGACCTGATTGAAATCAACGAAGCGTTTGCCGGTCAGGTTCTGGGATGCCAGAGAGAACTGGGCTTTGAACTGGATAAATTCAATGTGAATGGCAGTGGGATCGCGATTGGCCATCCGATTGCCGCTACGGGCGTGCGTATTATCCTGTCGCTATCTTATGAAATGAAAGAGAAAAACGCCAACTACGGTCTGGCCAGTATTTGTATCGGTGGCGGCCAAGGTTCTGCTGTACTCTTTGAAAAAGCTGACATCTAATTCGTTCACATGTACGGAGCACCTCGCTTGAGTTAAGAATAAGGGGGAAGAAGATTGTATCAGTTTAACGAAGAAGAACAGATGATCCTTTCCATGGTAGACGATATTTGTACAGATATTATTATGCCGCGGGCGCAGGAAATTGACATCCAAGATGAATTTCCTTGGGATATTCATCAGGTATTAGCAGAACAGGGAATCTTCTCGCTGTGCTTTGCCGAAGAATACGGCGGCGCCGGCGTGGGCCTGCATTGCTGGCTGAAAATGATGGAGAAGATCGCCGCAGTTTCATGTGCGGTCTCCATGATGATCGCGAATGTCTCGCTGGGTTCAGCGCCGGTCGTTTTGTTCGGCAATGAAGAACAAAAACAAAAAGTTCTGCCCGAATTAGCCTCCGGTGAAGCGCAAATCGCCTTCGGTCTGACCGAACCGAACGCCGGGTCAGATATCGGTGGTATTACTACGACAGCGGTCAAAAAAGGCGATAAATATGTCATCAATGGCAACAAAGTCTTTATCACTAGCGGCAGCGTTTCGAAGTATTTTTCGATCTTCGCTAAAGTCATCGGTGAAGACGGATCGCGTAAACTCTCTTGCTTCTTAGCGGAAAAGGATATGCCCGGCTTGGTTATCGGCCGCAATGAAGAAAAGATGGGTCTGCACGGCTCTGTAACGACTCAGTTGTTCTTTGAAAACCTGGAAGTACCGGAAAGCGCCATCATCGGTCAAATCGGCGACGGTTATAAGATTGTGTTCCAGAGTTTGAATAAAGGCCGCTTGAACAATGGCGCGCAAGCGACCGGCTTGGTGCAAGCCGCACTGAAAGACGCGACGATCTATGCGAAAGGCAGAGTACAGTTTGGGAACCCGATCTCCGAATTTCAAGCGATTCAATTCATGATCGCCGACATGGAAATCGGTCTGCAAACCTGCCATTTGATGTTGGATAACGCGGCTACTTTATTCGAACAAAAATCACCGGATCTCATGAAATACGCTTCCGCAACCAAGGTCGTTTGCTCAGACATGGCGAACAAAGCGACCGCTGACGCCGTACAGATCTTTGGCGGTTACGGCTATTGCAAGGAATACCCGGTGGAACGTTATTTCCGCGATTCTAAGATCTTCCCGATCTTTGAAGGTTCGAACCAGATCCAGCGCGGGATCATCGCAAAAGCCGTATATAAAGAGTATAACGAATAGAAAAAGAACACTGAATTACACACTTTTTATTCGTAGACTGTATGAGATGGGAAAATCGTAATAGAAGGAGGAAGTCTCTTGAAAATAGTGGTATGTGCGAAACAAACCTTTGACACGGAGGCCGTCATCGCATTAACGGCTGATGGTCAGGTGAACGCCACGGGCATCACACTGATTATTGATCCCTACAGCGAATTTGCTGTCGAACAAGCCATTCAGATGAAAGAAAAAGACGGCGGCGAAGTGATCGTCCTGACGATTGGTAACGCCGGCGCCCAATCGGCGATCCGGCACGCGTTGGCGATGGGGGCAGACTCGGGAGTACTAGTGGACGATCCGGCGATTGCCGGAGGAGATTCGCTTGCTACAGCTTTGATCTTAGCCAAAGCATTAGAAAAGTTAAATCCGGATATTATCCTGGGTGGATTCAAATCCTCGGATATTGCCGGCGCGCAGGTTTTGCCTAGAGTATCTAGTATCTTAAATCTGCCCAATGTCAATGTGGCGACCCATCTGGAATGGGCTGACGGTAAGGCGCAGGTTACACGGGAATTGGATGATGGCGTTGAAATCATCGAAGTTGCGCTTCCAGCGATTATCGGAGCCCAGCAGGGCCTTGCCGAACCGCGTTATCCTTCAGTGAAGGGGATTATGCAGTCGAAGAAAAAACCCATCAATACATGGACTTTAGCGGATATTGGCGTAGATGCCGGAGCGGTAGGCGCAGGCGCGGCGAAGACGAAGGTTGTACAATACACGTTGAAAGAAGCGCGTAAAGGCGGAAGAATCATCGAAGGTGAAGTTCCGGATGTGACGAAGGAAGTTGTACAACTGACGCGTACGGAAGCCAAAGTTATTTAGCTATATCATCAATGCAAAAATACGCAAATAGGGAGGTAGTATCATGGCCGGAATTTGGGTATTTGCCGACCATAAGGATGGTGCATTTCGCCGGGTAATCTTCGAGATGCTCTCTGAAGGCAAAAAGATCGCCGATTTTCTGGGTGAAGAACTTTCAGCGGTCATCCTGGGAAATAATGTTGAGAGTCTGGCGCCACAGCTGGGCGAATACGGCGCGGAAAAAGTTATCGTACTGGAAGACGCCAAATTGGCAAGCTATACAACGGACGCTTATTCGGCGGCCTTGACGAGTTTGATCCAAAAGCATCAGCCCACCGTGTTATTGTTCCCGAATTCATCGACCGGTTTAGACGTAGCTCCGGTCGTTGCGCAGAAGGTCAATACCGGATTTGTCGCTGACGTAACGGAAATTGTTTATGAAGGAAAACTACAATTCAAACGCCCGGTATATGCGGGCAAAGCTTACGCCTCTATTGCTTTTGCTGACGCTACGCGTCCAATGATCGCGACGATTCGTCCGAAAGCTATGGATGTAGCGGATCCTCAGGCTGGAAAAACAGCTGCCATAATTAAAGAAACCGCCGGTGATTTCGGTGATATTCGCCAAATCGTTAAAGACGTCATCCGGAAAGCTTCCGGACGTGTAGAATTAACTGAAGCTGATGTCGTCGTATCTGGTGGCCGTGGAGCCAAAGGCGCCGACGGATTTAAACTGCTGGAGACCTTGGCAGACGTTCTAGGCGCAGCTGTAGGCGCTTCACGCGCAGCGGTAGACGAAGGCTGGATCGATAACCAATTTCAGGTTGGCCAGACCGGTAAAGTTGTGGCGCCGCAGTTGTACATCGCTTGTGGTATCTCTGGCGCTATTCAGCATTTAGCCGGTATCGGAGCTTCGAAGTGCATTATCGCCGTGAACCGTGATCCTGAAGCTGAAATCTTCAAGACAGCGGATTATGGTATTGTCGCCGACCTGTTCGAAGTCCTGCCGATTATGACTGAAGAATTTAAGAAACTGGTGGCCTCAGCTTAAGCGTAGACACAACTTTAAGAATGCATAGGCGCTGACTTTCTATAAGGGGTCAGCGCTGATCTTAAATTCGCTTACTCAACTTTTCACAGGGAAAGGGGGAAAAAATATGCCGGAAACATCGCCACATAGAGAGCTTATGTGGAATATGGATGGTATTCCCGAACGCATCGTCTTATATCTGCTGTTTCTGATCGCAGCCGGAATTTGTATTTATTTTTTCTATAAACGCTATAAACTCTGGCGCATCGGAACCCCAGAAAACCGCTTTAATGATAAAGGAGCTCGTTTCTGGGCGGCAATCAAGTATATTTTGACCCACAAAAAGATACTGCGCGAATCAGGCTCCGGGATCATGCATTTATTGATTTTCTGGGGGATGGTCGTACTGTTCATAGCTACCGCGCTGACTGTGGTGCAAGAGGACTTCAGAATTGTCATTCTATATGGACCGTTTTATTTATACTTTATGGCCCTGATCGTGGATATTGGTGGTCTGGCGCTGATTATTGGGATACTGGTTGCTATTTACAGACGTTATCTTAAAAAAACCGAAGGTTTGGATAATAAGCCGGAAGACGCTATTTTATTAACCCTCTTGTTAGTTATTGGTCTGACCGGGTTCTTCACGGAAGGCCTGCGTATCGTCGGAACCAATGACCCATGGGCTATCTGGTCGCCGATCGGCTATGTAGTCAGCCTGCTGTTGACCGGGCTAAGCGAATCCACCATTCTGGGCATTCATAAAGTGATCTGGTGGGTACACGGCGGCTTGGCCTTTATCTTTATTGCCTACTTCGCTTATGCGAAGATGCTGCATATGCTGTTGATTCCGGCCAATGTCTATTTTCAATCCGCTGAGCCAAAAGGTGTCCTGCCGTATATTGATATGGAAGACGAAGACGCCGAAACATTTGGGGTTAGCAAATTGGAAGAATTCACTTGGAAAGATATCTTGGATACGGACGCCTGCGTACGTTGCGGACGATGTCAGAATAACTGTCCGGCTTATCTGAGCGGCAAACCGCTGTCGCCGAAAGAGCTGCTGCAAGACTTGAATGCCCACTTGAAAGAAAAGGGGCCGATTCTCTTAGCGGCCAAGCCGCCGAAGAAATCCGGAACGGAAGAAACGGCTGAGACTGTGGAAACAGCAGTGACAGCGCATTTGACTGAAGCACAGCAAGCGATTCTGGACAAACCGTTAGTCGGCGATGTGATCTCTGAAGAAACGCTGTGGGCTTGTACGACGTGTCGTTCCTGTATGGAGCAATGCCCCGCGATGAATGAGCACGTACCGAAGATTATCAAAATGCGGACGTATCAAGTATTGATGGAGAGTAATTTCCCGCCAGAAGCGCAGTTGACCTTCCGCAACATGGAAAATAACGGTAATCCATGGGGTATCGGTTGGCAGACCAGGGATTCCTGGGCCGCGGAATTAGACGTGAAGACGCTGGATGAAGAACCGGAAGCGGAATACTTGTACTGGCCGGGCTGCTCCGGAGCTTACGACGCCAGAAATAAACGTGTGACCACTGCTATGGTGAAGATTATGCGGAGCGCCGGTGTGAACTTTGCGATCCTGGGAAATGCGGAAAAATGCTGCGGTGATTCAGCACGGCGCATGGGGAATGAATTCTTGTATTATTCTTTAGCTCAAGAAAATATCGAAACGATGAACGGCTACGGGGTGAAAAAGATCATTACGCAATGCCCGCACTGCTTCAACGCACTGAAGAACGATTATCCGCAGCTCGGCGGTAATTATGAAGTGATTCAGCATGCTCAATTTCTGGAACAACTCCTAAAGCAGGGTAAGATCAAAGTGACTCAGCCTATGCAGGGCACGAAAGTTACCTATCATGATTCCTGTTATCTGGGACGTTACAATGATATTTACGATGAACCACGTGCGATTCTGCGCGCTTGCGGAGCGAATGTCGTTGAGATGGAACGGACCGGAGACAAGAGCTTTTGCTGCGGCGCCGGTGGCGGCCGGATGTGGCTGGAAGAGAACATTGGCGAGCGGATCAATCAGATGCGTACCGATCAGGCGATCGCCACGCATGCGGAAGGCATCAGCACAGCCTGCCCATTCTGCCTGACGATGCTCTTCGACGGCGTCAAGGTTCGGGAACTGGAGCAAACGGTCAAAACACGCGATATCGCCGAGATTCTGGCGGACGTGATCGGTTAAGCAAAATGTTTGGTTGACAAAGCTTGCCCGGATCACTATAATGTTCTTAATGCGGTCGTGGCGGAACTGGCAGACGCGCATGGTTCAGGTCCATGTGCTCGCAAGGGCGTGGAGGTTCAAGTCCTCTCGACCGCACCAACTAAAACGCCCAATTTAGATATTGGGCTAAAAAACCCAGTAGTGATGCGGGATACAGGGCTTTCAGAGAGCGAT
>JAITOV010000107.1 GCA_031289735.1 Peptococcaceae bacterium | reverse complement strand
CGCTCAGCTCATTCGAGCACATCGTCAATCAATACAGAACAGCGATCGGCTATCACACCTCTCTGGATCACTATAACGTCAACCTCGGCGACGGGAACTTGTTTGAGTGGGCGAAAGATCTGCGCACGAACGGTACGAGCCAGGAAGATCAGGACAAAGACATCGTATTTGTGCTGAACCCGGAACCGCTGATCGCGGCGGGCGTCAATCCCGAGCAGATCGCTGGTTGGGCCTATGCCCAGGTTACGGTCGATGTAGACGGCAAACCTACTGAGGTTTGGAAACTCCTGAAGCCGTTTAATTTGCAGTAAGTACCGCGTGAAGGAAGTATCCGCTGAATGGAGGCTGGCAATCTGGACAGACAACGCAAAAATGTCTTAATCGTGGACGACGAGCCGAAGATTCTCGAAGTCGTCGCCGCGGTGCTGCGGAGCAAGGGATTTCAGGTCTTGACCGCCGAGAATGGGCGGGATGCGCTGACGATTTTTCAACGGGAGAATATCTCGTTGGTCATCCTGGATCTGATGTTGCCCGAATTATCCGGAGAGGACGTCTGCCGCGCGATCCGCAAGCAGTCGCGCGTCCCGGTCATCATGCTGACGGCCAAGGTCACGGAGAGCGAACTCGTGGACGGATTCGCTCTCGGCGCGGATGATTATCTCACGAAGCCGTTCAGCCTGAAAGAACTGCTCGCCAGGGTGGATGCGGTGCTGCGGCGTACAGAGAACGATCTGATTCCGCTCAGTGTGCGCAATTCATTTCATAACGGCGACTTGGTCGTGGATTTTGCCCAGAATACTTTGCGCAAATCCGGCCGGGTCTTCACCCTGACGCCGAGTGAATTTAAGATCTTAGCCGCTCTGATCAAATACCCCGGCAAGGTCTTTACCCGGGAGGAAATGATCGAGATCGCTTTTCAGGGCGAGTTTGACGGTTATGACCGGGTCATCGATACGCATATCAAAAATATCCGCCAGAAGATCGAAGACGACCCGCGCAAACCGGTGTATATCATCACAGCGCACGGGCTGGGCTATAAGTTTGGGGGCGATTAATCTGCGCTATGCTTTGCGCACGCAGCTCTCGCTGAGCATCATGCTCATCGTCCTGCTGGCCGTAGCAGGGATCAGTGTCTCCGCCAATGTCTTGGTCGCGCGGCAGTTTGAACACTATATCCTCCGGCAGGAACAGAACAAGGCCGCTGCCATCGCCGAGTCTCTGGCCAGTCAGTATGATCCGCTTTCCGAGACCTGGAACGCGGATTATCTGCATGGGGTCGGGATGTACGCGCTCTATGACGGCTATATCATCCGGGTCTTTGATCGCTGGGGGCGAAGCGTCTGGGACGCGGAGAACCACGATATGTACCTCTGCGCGCAGATCACTTCCGAGATCACCACGCGCATGGCCGAGCACCGTCCGGAGGTTGCGGGGCAGTTCGTCTCTCAGGAATTCGCGCTCACGGCGAACGGCCAGAGCATCGGCTCCGTCGCCATCAGTTATTACGGTCCGTATTTCATGAGCGACGCGGACTTGCAGTTTCTCGACGCCTTGAACGCGGCGTTACTGACGATCGGCGCCCTGTCCTTGATCGTGGCCTTCGTCGTTGGCGTGCTGCTGGCGCGGCGCATATCCCGGCCGATCACCCGGACCGCTTATATCGCCCAGCAGATCTCCGCGGGAAATTATGCGATCCGCTTTGCGGAAAGCAGCACTATTCGGGAACTGAATGATCTGATGCGCGCCGTCAACGATCTCGCCCGCGGGCTCTCCGAACAGGAAAACCTGCGCAAACGTCTCACCGCGAATGTGGCGCATGAACTGCGCACGCCCATCAGCGCCATCAGTTCCCATCTGGAAGCGATGATCGACGGCTATTGGCAGCCGACGCCGGAACGCTTGAAGAGCTGTCATGAGGAGATCCTGCGCCTGGGCACATTGGTCGCCGACTTGGAGAGACTGACTCAGTCCGAGAACGAGGATGTGACCCTGGCTAAAGAGCCGCTTGATCTTTTGGAAATCGTCCGCGCCGTCTGTGAGACCGCTGAGGCCCAAGCGCGGCAGAAGGATATCCGGCTCAGTGTGAGCGGCGAGTCCAGTATCATCCCGGCTGACGGGGACAGAATCCGCCAGGTCGTGGGCAATCTATTGTCTAACGCGCTCAAATACACGCCGGAGCATGGCGCAATCCAGGCGGAAGTATATGATTATCCGGCCTGCGGCGAGATCAGCGTCGAGGACAGTGGCAACGGAATCGCCGGGCAGGATCTACCCTTGATCTTTGAACGCTTCTACCGCGCGGAAAAATCGCGCAACCGCAAGAGCGGCGGCGCGGGTATTGGCCTGGCGATCGTCAAATCGATTGTCACGGCCCATGGCGGAACGGTGGAGGTGGAGAGCCGGTTGGAACAGGGGAGTCGCTTTGTGGTGCGGCTGCCGAAGGGGTGAGGGGTAGATGATCTTAGCGGTCGTTCTTGCCCAATCGTTTACCGGCTGACCGGCGGGGTATTCCCAGCGCGGCCAGGAGCAGAGCGGTGATCAGAACATATGTCCCCGGCGGGAGGGTTTGGCCGCCCGTTTTTGGCAGAGAATCCAGCGGCGCGCCACCGCCTCTCGGCACATCATATTCTTCGAAAATCCATTCTCCCGTTTCCTCATCCCAGCGCCATTCGCCCAGCGGTGTGCCGTCTTCATCCAGGTAGATGAAACCGCCGTCGTCCGTGGGGATCAATTCCCCGCCGCCGGTGGTTGGGGGAAGGGTGGGCGGTATGCCGCCGGAAGCGCCGCCGCTGATGGTCCCGGTGGTGGTTTTGTCTTGCGCCGTATCGTCTTCATCTTTCCCGTTGACGGAACCGCCTTCTTCCTCGTCAACGGCCTCCTCCGGGCCTCCCTCGTCCTCTTCAGTGGGTCCGGGGGGTACCTCCGCCAGGAGAATGTCGTTACCGTCGCCGCTGGGCGTCTTTGACGGCGTTTTGGTGTTCAAAATGGTAACGTGAATATTGCCGTTTGCCTGTGTTGTCACTTCATACCAATTCGTGTTGGCGTCAAGCGGAGAGCTGGAGACGACCTGATAATCGGTCGTCGGATCTACACGCAGCACGATTTCAGCAGGGATGGGGTCGTAGCCATCCGGCGGACTCGTTTCAGTGATGACGATGTCGTTGAGCGCGCTGTAATTTCCCAGAGACAGCGTCGAGACAGAGTTTTTTGCCGTTGCGTCGATCTCCAGGGTTTGCAAACTATCGAACTTCTTCGCCGCTACTCTGGCAGTGTCCCCTTCGGCGTAAATAGAGACGTTGAACTGCGTTCCCTCCATCGAGACAGCGGGATCGTTGGCGTCGTATTTGTAAATAGTGATACTGTTCTTATCGCCCGTGGCCGTCCCGCCGCCGCCCCTGTTGAGAACTGTAGGGGAAGCACTCCAAGTGGTGGGACCCAGATCTTCCCAGTGCACGTTAACTTTATTGGATAATAGGGACTGATTGGGATCTTTAAGGCGCGTCGAATAAAAGAGCAGAAGCGTCTTATTGCTATCAAAAGCGGTATCCGCCAGCTCAATCTCAAACCCATGTTCGCTCACGGCGATGCTTTGGACGGCGGTTGACGCTACGGGTTGGATGATGCTCAGAAGTAGAGACACCCAGTCATTTCCTATCCATCTTTTCCCATATAGATCGTTAATGTCATTGGTGGTAGCGCCCTCAATACCTACCACATAGTCCAGAATGCCGGTAACGAGACTTCGAAGGTATGACGGATAAGTGGTTTCAGTCCCCAAAAACCCAGTAGGCAGCGGGTAGGTACCCTTATAGGCAGTGTTAGTTGTCCCCGTTTGCTGGAGCTCATAAAGAACATCATACGCAGCCTTCCAATTGACCGTCCATAGCTTGAAGTACCCCCCCTCACCGTTTGAGGCCGCCGCAGTATTTCCAAATATCCCATAGCTGTCGTTGACGGGAACGGGCCGATCAAATAGAAAGTAGGTGTTGGCGCCGTTGTAATTCCTCAGATAGAGCGGAGACATCTCCTGTCCTTCGTCGAAAGTGTCGGTGATCGTCACGGTACCGACCCCGCTTAAATCTTGTCCGTTTTCGTTGATATAAATCCGCGAAGCGGTCAGCCCTGTCTCTGCTTGGTAGCCAAAGGTTTTAACCAGGTTTATCTTCGTGATGGGGCTCGAACCTGTTACAGTAGGAGTAGGCGCCGTCGCTTTACCGGAGTGGGTGATCTCCTGCTCCGCGCCGATCGTCCACGTAAAATCGCCTTGGAGGACATCCTGCGCTGGGATGAAGTTAAAGTCAATATAAAAATTTCCGTGGGTGTTGTTCAGCCCTTCCAAGTGTGCGCCGGAAAAAGTGGCGACGAGAGCAAATGTAGTACCGTCCGTGGTTATGGGGGTTGCTAGCACTTCCCCGGTAGCGCCGTCGATGTGCTTGATCGCAAACGCTCCTATCACCTGACTGCCATCATCAAAGGGGAAACTCACGGCGGACGCGGCGTCAAACTTGACGTCTGTGCCTGAAAACGTTATAGGAATCAGGAAGGTATCGCCAGTCTTTACCTCCACGTTGTTCTCCAAGTTCCAATCAACCGTGAGTCTGAAAATATAGCCACTAGCGTACGAGAAGCCGTCGCTTACGTCTATAAAAGTGCCGCTGTTGCTGTTGTAGCGTTGAAGTGTGACTGTATAATTGACGTTCGCCGTCAAGTCTGCTGCCAGCGCTTGAGCCTGTGTCCCCAGGGTAATGGTTGAGACGATGGTCAGCAGGCAAAGCACGGCAATCAGGGCGCGCCTGCCGAGAGTTTCTATGGCTTTTTTGAGCCGCCATTTTTGTCGTTGTTTCCTTTTGTTCATTTTAAATATTCTCCTCCTTTGTTTTCCTGCTGACGGACCCGCCTCAAGGCAAGAAATGAGGATTTCTGTCTGTGTGGGCCGCTGTTTTGGCGTACTGACGCATATAGTGATTTATCGGCATATTATTCTATTTTTATTAGTATTTTAACTTTTGCACCAAAAAAAGGCGCACGCATAAAGACGGTGAGTGGGTGCCTGGAGGTGTTCGCTTTTTTATGGTAAAAAAATCCGACATTTTATGATATGATGGCCTTAGTATACAGCTATTCTACATTTTGCATTAACAAAAAGGGGTCTGTGTAATGAGTAAAGAACGAACCTCCGCTAAACAAAATAAGGCAAATATGGTGATATATCAAACCGCTGACGGTTTAGCGAAAATTGATGTCCGCTTGATGGATGATAATTTGTGGTTAAATCAGGCACAGTTAGTGGAACTGTTTCAAACCAGCAAACAAAACATCAGTTTGCATATTAAGAATGTTTTTGCAGAAGAAGAACTCGGCGAAAAGGCAGTTGTCAAGGAATACTTGACAACTGCCTCGGACGGCAAAAATTATAGAGTCAAATATTATAATCTCGATATGATCATCGCCATAGGATACCGCGTGAAATCCTCTCGTGGTACGCAGTTTCGCCAATGGGCGACGCCTGTGTTGCATGAGTATCTGCAAAAGGGTTTTTCAATCAATACGCCCAAGTTAAAAGAAGCCGGTGGCGGGAACTACTGGAAAGAGCTTTTTCGGCTGAACCGTTTGATTTCGGCTTTCTTTGATTTGGCGGAAATCCGGGCCAGCGAACATGTGCCCATGCATATGAAAGATTGGCTGATAGAGATTGACCGGTTTACTGATATGTACGGAAAAGGCACATTGACCGACAGCGGATCGGTCAGCCACAAAAACGCGGTGAAAAAAGCCGAGAAAGAATACGCGAAGTTTCAAGTGCGGGAACTGTCTGCCGTTGAGGGTGAATACCTGAATGCGCTGAAAGAAATGGAAAAGCAGCTTAACAAGATTATAGATACGTCTAACGGCAAATTGCCTTGATCAACAGCGCTATCCCGATCATCGTTCATCCATTCGCCATCGTGGAGGATTTCGGCAATCTGTCCACAGGCATAGCGGGCGAAGTCGTGCAGAAGGTTGTGAACTATAGTTACCGTTTGGCGATTGTCGGCGATTTTTCGTCCTATACGAGCAAACTGCTGCTCGATCTTATCTGCGAGTGTAACAACGGAAATCACCTGTATTTTGTTGAGAGCGAACTGCGCACTGGAAAACTGGGTAACTGAAGGGCAACACGAAAGGCTAACGTACATGATTAAACCAGGCGGACAGACGGTCAAGCGGTTTGAGCTGGTAGAGGGGTAGGCGTGTATGGACGATAACACGAAGACATCGTGGCAGCGAACCATCCTGCACTGTGACTGCAACGCTTTCTTTGCCAGTGTGGAGGAGACGTTCAGCCCGGAACTCAAGCTCGTGCCGATGGCGATTGCGGGCGACGAGGAGAATCGGCATGGGATCATCCTGGCGAAGAACGAATTGGCAAAAAAATATCGCATCCAGACGGCTGAAACTGTCTGGAGTGCGAAACGCAAATGTCCGGATTTGGTGCTGCGGCCGCCGCGCCGTCAGGCGTATGGGGAGTTTTGTAAACGGGTCAATGCGATTTACGAAGAGTATACCGACCGGGTCGAGCGGTTCGGCATGGATGAATCGTTCCTGGATTTGACCGGATCGTTGCGGAGGTTCGAAGGAGACGCTGACCGCGCGGCCAACGAACTGCGTGAACGGGTGAAAACAGAGATCGGCATTACGATCTCCGTCGGGGTGTCATGGAATAAGGTGTTTGCCAAACTCGGCAGCGATTATCAGAAACCTGACGCGGTGACCCTGATCAACCGGGATAACTGGCGTGAGATCGTGTGGCCGTTGCCGGCGTCGGATTTGTTTCTCGTCGGACGCAAGACGGCGGAGAAGCTGCAAGGATATAACATTCGCACGATCGGTGATATCGCGTATACTAGCCGCGCGTCACTCGCGCAGTGGCTCGGCAGGCTCGGCGAGCAATTGTATATAAATGCGAACGGGCTGGACGAAAGCCCCGTCGCGCTGGCGGGAGAAGACGAGGCGGCGAAATCCATCGGCAACAGCATGACTTTTCGCCGTGATCTGGTGACCGACAGCGATATTCACACGGGGCTGGTCATGATCGCTGATTCGGTAGCCGCTCGTTTGCGCCGCTCCGGGGTCAAGTGCCGGACGGTGCAGATCACGATGAAAGATACGAGCCTCAAGTCCATAACGCGGCAGACGACCTTGGCCGCGCCGACGTTTGTTTCCTCAGAACTCGTCAGTGTAGCGACGGGGCTGATCGCCAAGCATTGGCAGCGCGGTAAGCCGATTCGGATGCTGGGGATTACCGGTGAGAATTTGATTCCGGCGGACGAAGCGGAGGGCGGACAAATGAGCTTCTTCGACGAGCCGGATGAGGTACGTAACGAACGTGCCGAGAAGCTCGAACTGGCGATTGACGGGATTCGCGGGAAGTTCGGCAAGCACGCGTTGCAGCGTGCTGTGATGTTCGAGAATGATTTACTCATGGTTGACGGCCGGAACGTCAAGAGCTGTGAGCGGACGGAGAAATAGCCGAGCATGTGCTCGCGCATACCAAGGAGGGCGCGCTGTTATTGTTTTGGATGGAGACCCCGTTTTTTCCCGGCAGCAAATCTCAGTGCAAGCGCCCCGGCGCTGAAGGCCGCCAGCAACGATCCAAGGAGAATGCCGCTGCCGCCGGTCTTAGGAAGGTCATCCAGCGGCTGGTACGGTTCAAATACCCACTCCTGTATCGACTCGTCCCAATGCCATTCGCCCAGCGGGTTGCCCTCATCGTCAAATTCCGTGTACGCATCGTCGCCGCCGGCAAGCGGAAGCACAATTTCGTTGGGTGCGGAGGGGTTCGCCGGCGGCTCGGAGGAATCATCCCCAACGTTCGCGCGCCAGCGGGCGGTCAGTTCGATATCCTGAACGATATTTTCGATGGTCGCTTCATCAGCGTACCGCGTATTGTCTGCGTCGTTTGCCAGCCAGCCGAGGAAGGTATAGCCCGTCCGGGTGAAGGCGTTCGGCG
>JAITOV010000031.1 GCA_031289735.1 Peptococcaceae bacterium | reverse complement strand
CAGAACGCGTCGCGCTCCGGTGTGGAGTCGTCGTCCCGCCCGGAGCGGACACGCCATCGCTCAGAGATCCGGCTTGACGCCGTGCCGCCCGTCCCCGCCGATCTGCGGCGTCAGGTGGTGGAAGTGCCGTCGCTGTCAGAGTTATGGCCGTATGTAGATATCAACACGTTATTGAGTAAGCACTTAGGCGTACAAGGGGAAGTGAAGCGGAAAATCTCCGAGGGCGACCCGAAAACAGCCGGGATCCTCTCTGAGGTGCGCCGCGTCTTTGACTTGGCGGAACAGGAGAAACTAATACGGGCGCGCGGTGTATTTCAGTTCTTTCCCGCGGCGGCGGTGGGAGATGAGATTAGGATTCTGGCTGGATCCACTGAACGATTCGCTTTTCCCAGGCAGGCGCAAGCGCCGTATTTATGCCTGGCGGATTATCTGAGACCGCTATCCGGCCCGGATGGCGGAGGGCATGATTATCTGGGACTGATGGTTGTGACTGCGGGGATCGGGGTCAGACAAGCGGCTCAGGCGATGAAAGAACAAGGGGCATACCTCCATTCGCATATGCTGCAGGCGTTAGCCTTAGAACTGGCGGAAGCGCTGGCGCAACGCGCGCACGAACAGATGCGCGCGCTGTGGGGCATTGTCCCGGAACAAGGCATGCGCGTATCCCCCGGTTACGCTGTTTGCCCAAATTTAGCAGATCAAGTGAAGATTATGCGCCTATTGAACGCGGAAGAGTTAGGAATTACACTGACCGAAGACTATATGTTGGATCCTGAAGCCTCGGTCAGCGCGCTGGTCTTTGCCCATCCCGATGCGCGCTACTTTACGCTGGATCGTGTATAATAGAATCATTCGCAGAGAAAAGAGGACGCGCGTATGAAGGTGGGATATTTAGGACCCAAGGGTACATTTAGCGAAGAGGCGGCCAGCCGTTATTTTGCCGGAGTGAACGCCGCCTTGTATCCGTTCCCGACGATCCTGGACGTTCTGGACGAAGTAGAGACGGGCGCGATCGATAAAGGGATTGTGCCGATCGAAAACACGATTGAAGGCTCGATTACTTTCGCCGTGGATCGCTTAACGGAGAGTGAGGATCTGTTCGTGCAAGGGGAACTGATCTTGGAGGTCGCGCAAAACCTCTTGGGCAATGCGCAGGTTCCGTTAGAGGAGTTGCGCGAGATCTGGTCGATCCAGCCGGCGCTGGCGCAATGCCGTCAATTGATCCGTGGCTTGCAAGTGAGCGTCAAGAACTTTGACAGCACGGCCTCGGCGGCTTTAGCCGTCAAAGAATCCGGACGTACCGACGTGGCGGCGATCGCTTCCAGTTGGGCTGCCCGGCAGTTAGGCTTAGAGATCGTGGCGGATCATATCCAGGATACGGCGTCGAATCAGACGCGTTTTGTCGTCGTGGTCAAAGGAAAACAGATCCTGGAGCAGCCGCGCAAGACGATGATGGTTCTCTTGCCCAATCATGAGCGCAGCGGCGTTCTGATGAATATCCTGCATGTATTCTACGCCTTGGATCTGAACCTCACCTGGATCGAGTCCCGGCCGACGAAGAAACAGCTGGGGACGTATCAGTTCTATCTGGATGTGGAAAGTCCGCTACAGGATGAACGGATGGGCAAGGCGCTGTCCATATTGCAAACCTTGGGTCATCAGGTGCGCGTTCTGGGAAGCTATTGATTTCACCTGGAAAGGAAAGCGAGCGATGGAAATAGAGAGGAAGAGCGAAGCCAAAAGCAAATCCCTCGTGCTGCTGAGCGGCGGGTTGGATAGCGCGACCTGCGCGATGCTCGCCTGCCGGGATGTCGGAGCGGAGCATGTCTTAGCGTTGACCTTATTTTATGGTCAAAAGCACGCGAAGGAGATCGAGGCGGCCCAGAAGATCGTGGCCCGCCTGGGGATCCGTGAGCACCGCATGGAACAGCTGCCCAATATTTTTACCGGCGGCGGCTCGACCTTGATGGATCCGGACCGGCCGAACCCGCGCACGACGTACGAAGCTCTGCTGCAATCAGAAGGGGTTTCGCCGGCCTACGTACCGTTCCGTAATGCGAATTTCCTCTCGGTCGCCACGGCTGTGGCGCTGGTGCATGAAGCGGATACGATCTACTTCGGCGCGCACGCGGGAGATGCCCGGCGCTGGGCGTATCCGGATTGTACGCCGGAATTTAACGGCGCGATGGCCAACGCGATCTATGTCGGCTCTTATCACAAAGTGCGTTTAGTGACGCCGTTGCAGTGGATGAGCAAGCGCGAGGTGGTCGCCTTGGGACGACAGATCGGCACGCCCTTTGAACTGACCTGGAGCTGTTACAATGGGCGGGAGAAGTCTTGCGGCGAGTGTCCAACTTGTGTGGAACGCCTGCGGGCTTTTGCCGGCAATGGCTGGACGGATCCGCTGGAATATGAACGGGAGGTGAGGTAATGGTTTCAGCTACCATCGTCAAAGAGTTTACTTTTGACGCGGCGCACCGCTTGGAGGGCCATGACGACGTTTGTCAAAACCTGCACGGCCATACCTACCGCTTGCAAGTCGCCGTTTACGGAGAGATCAAAGCCGCTCCGGGCGCGGCGGACGACGGCATGGTGATCGATTTTGGCCGTCTCAGCGCGCTCGTCAAACGGGAAGTCGTCGAGCGCCTGGATCATCAATATATCAATGAAGTTCTGCCTTTTAGACCGACGTCAGAAAACTTAGCGGCCTGGATAGTGCGCGTACTGCGTGACGCGGGTTTGCCGTTGCAATTTGTGCGCCTGTATGAGACGCCGTCCTCCTATGTCGAGATTCAGGAAAGGGATGTGCCGCTTGGCTTCGCAATATCCTGTCAATGAGATCTTCAACAGCATCCAGGGAGAAGGGCTATGGAGCGGCATACCGGCGGCCTTCATCCGTCTGCAGGGCTGCAACCTGCGCTGCCCCTGGTGTGACACGCCTCTCTCCCAGCCGGAGGGCGCGGAATTCTGGAGTGCCGGGCGGATTCTGAGCCAAGTCCTCGCCGAACACGTCGTGATCACCGGCGGCGAGCCTTTGCTCTGGGATCTGACGGATCTGCTGCGTGAACTGACGCGCCGCGGCAAGCGGATCCATATTGAAACGAATGGCACCCAGTCGTGGCGGGAGGGTTATCCGGATCATCTCTGGCTGACCGTCTCCCCGAAACGGGAGTGCGGCTATACCGTCGCGCCCTCTTTGATCCCCAGGGTCAGCGAGTATAAGCTGGTTGTGGATGAAGGGTTTGAGGAAAGCGTTCTGACGCGGGCGCCCTTTAACGCCGGACGCCCGCTGCTTCTTTCCCCTGAGGGTGTTCGTCCGGAGATGATTCGCAGAGCGGTTGCGCTGGTCCTGCGCTATCCGCATTGCCGCTTGACGCTGCAGATGCATAAATTGATTGGGGTTAGATAGTTTGATGAACAAACGAATTCTCTGGGGGCATTTGATGACCCTGGTGACAGTGATCATTTGGGGAACGACCTTCGTATCGACCAAGGCGCTGCTGAGTGAGCTGAAGCCGGTTGAAATCATGTTCTTCCGCTTTGTCTTAGCGTACGCGGCGCTCTGGATCGTCTATCCCCAAGCGGAAAAACCGCGCGGCTGGCGGGATGAACTGTTGTTTTTTGCCTCCGGATTGTGCGGGGTAACGCTGTATTTTCTGACGGAAAATATAGCCCTGTCCTATACGCTGGCTTCCAACGTGGGACTGATCATTGCCGCCGCGCCGATTTTCACAGCGATTCTGGCGCATTTTCTGACCCGGGATGAGCGTATGGGCAAGCACCTGATCCTGGGATTTATCTTGGCATTCGGCGGGGTGTTCCTGATTATGCTCAATGGCGCGCATACGCTGCAAATCAGTCCGTTAGGCGATGGTTTAGCCTTGGCGGCCACACTTTGTTGGGCGGGTTATTGTATTCTGCTGAGGAAACTGGGGGATCGTTATCATCAGATCTATTTGACCCGGAAGATCTTTTTTTATGGGCTGCTGACGATGGCGCCGGTCTTTCTCTTATCCTATCAAGCGGGCAGCGCGGCGAAACTGTTCCAGCCATGGATCCTGGGCAATATCGTGTTTTTGGGCCTGGCCGGCTCGACGTTGGGTTATGTATTATGGAATATCGCCATCCAATTTCTAGGCGCGATCAAGACCAGCCACTATCTCTATCTGATCCCGTTCGTCACAGTACTGACGGCGCGGGTGGCGCTGGGGGAACGGATCACCACGATTGCTATGGTGGGCGCGTGTTTCATTCTGGCAGGGGTGTATATTGCCGAACGAGGGTTGATTTTTGCTAAAGAATAGGGTAGCATGATGCATAGCATACTAAGCCAATAGGTATGACATTCAGGTGAAAAGCGGGGTTTTTTGGTATGGAGAAACGCAAGCAGGCGGAGTTAAGTGAAAATATGCAGATTCTGAGCAAACAAGTGAAGGACCTGTTGGGCATTGATCCAAGCCGTGATATGTTAAAGTATCAACTCGAAACGCAGTTAGTGCGCGGATATACGGGGGTTGAACCGCTGACCGGGGCCGTGCAGCAGCCGATCTATCCAAGTGCGGTGTATGCTCATCCGGCATTTGACGCTTCGACCGGATATATGTACGGGCGTATGGGCAATCCTACCCGTTTGGAATTGGAGAATACGATCGCCATGCTGGAACACGGAGTGAAGGCCTGGGCGTTTTCCAGCGGGATGGCCGCGATCTCGAGCCTATTAAAGATCTTCCAGCCCGGTGATCATCTGTTAGTCTCCAACGACTTGTACGGAGGAACCTACCGGTTGTTCGAGACTGTATATGGGAAATTCGGGCTGGCGTTCTCTTATGTGGACACCAGCCAACTGGCGGAGGTCAAGGCGGCGCTGCGGCCGAATACCAAGGCGATATTCATGGAAACTCCTTCGAATCCGATGATGCGGGTGACGGATATCCGCGCGGTGGCGGAGATCATCAAGAATCACCACGGCCTGCTGATTGTGGATAACACCTTTTTATCCCCCTATTTTCAGAAGCCGATCGACTTTGGCGCGGATATCGTCATCCACAGCGGTACGAAGTACATCGGTGGACACAATGATATCCTGTGCGGCATCATCGTCGTCGCGGATCAGACGTGGATTGAACCGATCTTCATGCTGTCCATCTCGGAGGGGGGCATGCTTTCCCCGTTTGACAGCTGGCTGGCTTTGCGCAGTTTGAAAACCCTGGCGGTGCGCATGGACCGGCAGCAGGCCAACGCCTTCCGGATCGTTGATTTTCTTAAAAATC
>JAITOV010000182.1 GCA_031289735.1 Peptococcaceae bacterium | reverse complement strand
CAATATTAATTTCCCGGATGCGCCGCCGCAAGCGTGGAAGGGGCCGCGGGCGACCTGTTTGGGTAGGGCTGAATATGATAACGTTTTCGAAGCCCGCTTGGATCCGCGCGGGCGAAAATATTTCTGGCAAGCAGGAACGCTCAAGCAAGTCGAGGATGAAGATACCGATCTTTATGCCGTCCGTCAGGGATATATCTCGATTACTCCGCTGCACAGTGATCTGACGGATTACCAACGGCTTGAGCGCTTGAAAGAGTCTTTATTCTAGTCCTTAACGGGCCAACTATAGCGCAATCATAATTTTTACGCGAAATTAATTAAAGGTTCGGGAAGCGGTGATATAATCGCTTCCCGAACCTTTTTTGCGCGCAAAACTTCCGCTGGACAATTCCGCGAATCCTCCCTACCTCTTCATCGTGAAAATGGGCCATTTGATATGAAATATGATATAATTGATTATTAATCATGATTTAGTATTGACATTACTCTGAATAAAAAGATATAATACGCAATGAAATGTGATAAAACGGTTTGTAATTTATGATTACGTACCAAATGGTATGATGTGAAAAGTTAATTTAAGGATGTTCAGGTAACAAGGAGGTGCTGCAATATGTCTCAAATGGATCTGATCAATAGATCTTGCGGCTGTGCAAACAAAACCATTATCCGGAATATTTCTTTTTCAGTCCAACCCGTTGGGTATGTACCTCAGTCACACGCGCCGCCGACAGCGCGCCTTCCTGCGTTTTCCGCAAAAGAAGAGATAGAACATATAGCTGTATGATATCTTAAAAAGGAGCGACATGAGATGAAATTAATGTCGTCCAATAATCCGGACGGGATACTGACCCATGGCGTAAGTCAGCCGGATCAAAAACGATTTAGGATACCCGTGATGATCCGGATTATTGTGGTACTACTTATAGTCATCATCATTTCGTTTATTATTGGACGGTATGAGATTTCTGTGTGGGAAGTCTTCTCCGTGTTGACCGGGACGCTGTTCCATCAAGAATCTACTTTGCCAACGGTGGTGGAAACAGTCGTGCTTCAAGTACGCTTGCCGCGCATTTTAGCCGCTATCATCATCGGGATGGCCTTAGCGATTTCCGGTGCCTCTTATCAGGGTCTGTTTCGCAATCCAATGGTTTCACCCGACATTCTCGGCGCTTCATCCGGCGCGGGATTTGGCGCCGCTATCGCAATTCTGATCTCGTGGAATACCGTCCTGATACAGTTCACTTCCTTCCTATTCGGGCTAGCCGCGGTTTTTCTGTCGTATATGATTGCCTCAAAAATCGCCAGAGGCGGCAGTTCGGTATTGATGCTGGTTCTGACAGGAATGGTTGTTTCGGCTATGTTTTCCGCTTTTATTTCAATGATCAAGTACATGGCGGATATGGATGGCAAGCTCCCGGCCATTACCTTCTGGCTGATGGGAAGCCTGAGCTCCGTCACGATGCCCGACCTCTTGATTTTGCTTATCCCGTTTCTTTTAGGGTGTATACCGCTATTTTTGCTGCGCTGGAAGCTCAATGTGCTTTCCTTCGGAGAAGATGAGGCGAAAGCGCTGGGCATTAATACCAAGCGCATCCGTATTGTAATCATTCTCTGCGCGACGTTGCTCACTGCCTCTTCCGTTTCCGTGTGCGGCATGATCGGTTGGGTAGGGCTGGTGATTCCACATATTGCCCGAATGGTCGTTGGTCCAAATTACAGAATACTGATTCCCGCTTCCACCCTGATGGGCGGTACTTTTTTACTCCTGGTGGACGATCTTGCCCGGTCTGTTTCTTCCTTCGAGATTCCTCTGGGAATCCTCACCGCAGTGATGGGAGCGCCATTTTTCTTGGCCATGCTTCTTTACAAACAGAAATTGTGAGCGGCTATGATGAACAATAACCTCGATGTGAAAAAGGTCCTTCACTGGGTGTCGGACCAACTACAGATGCAAGACAGTATGTGTGTAACGCATCCGGAGCAAAGCTTCTCGGAAACTATGCTTCCACTCAGTTTTGCCGGCAAGCTGACTTGCCCAATGCTGCTTGTTTTGCATGATACCGTCGAACTTGCGTTGCGAAAACAGTGGAAACGCAGCGGAGAGCGCGGCCGCTTTATGATTTCTGCCAGAGCAGCGCAGCAAGCGTGGCTTGACGATCACCTCCGCCGGGCAGCCCCAGATAAGCTGCCGGAAATTATTTTGGGAGAAACTTTAGGAATCGCCTGTTCCGATCAGTTTCAGACAACTCGGATTGAAAAGGGTCTTTTTGCGGATTTTTATGTGCGGCTACCTGGCGCTGTTTATCGCGACAATGGGATTTTGGATCAGCTGCACCAATTTACGGCACTGGGCATCATCCCTTTTGTTCTGGTATTTGACAGCCGGTTCAATCTCCCGGCCCCGGATGGATGGGAGGCCCTGCTTGATCCCATCTATCACCAACAGATCATTCTCGGTGGCGCGAATGGAAAAATCAACGATAATTTACTGCTTTATCTGCACAAAAATTTTGGTTACGAGGGGGTTGAGGCCTTTGCTAAGAATATCAAAAACACCTGGCTGCATGTGCAAATAGCCAAGCGTGTGGGGAGCGGCTATGCGGGATGCGGAGCCTTGTTTGTATTGCCATACGCCATTGCGTTGCAATGCGCGCAAAAGCCCAATTTGACATTGATATGGCCGAAGGAAGGCGCATATGTACAAGTGATGTATCTGTTGGCGAAAAAAGATCGCAGCCAGGGGGCGCAGGCTGTCCTTGAGTCGCTTATGGGAGAACAATTTGCCAGAACTCTCAACCAAAATGGATATCCGCCGGCATACCCGCTCGACAAGGAATGTTTGCCTAAAGGCGCTGCGCTGGATTGGCTGGGCTGGGACTATATTCGCAATCAATCACTTGATCCGTTGCTAGCAGAGCTGGCCGCTCTGCTGCAAAGCAATATACCGGGATTTTTTGAAGGCGAGGGCGTAATACGATGAAGCTTATCACGATAGCAGGACCGCCATCTGCCGGAAAAACATCTGTGATTCTACGCGCGGCGGAACATTTATCGGCCAAAAATAGAAAAATAGGTATTTTAAAGTTCGACGCGCTGGCCACGGCGGATCATCTTCTCTATCAAAAGGCTGGCTTGCCTGTGCAATACGGGCTTTCCGGCGGGTTATGTCCTGACCATTATTTTATCAGCAATATCGAAACCGGTTTTCTATGGGGGGTACAGCAGCAATTTGATTACCTGATCAGTGAAAGCGCCGGCTTGTGCAACCGATGTTCTCCATATATAACGGGCTTTCTGGCTATCAGCGTCGTAGACAGTCTTTCCGGGGCGCACACTCCTAAAAAAACAGGACCCATGCTGAAATTTGCGGATATTGTCGTCATTACCAAAAGCGACATTGTGTCGCAGGCTGAACGAGAGGTTTTCGCTTTTCATGTTCGGTTGGCCAATCCAATCGCCATGATTTTGTTTGTTAATGGGATTACCGGACAGGGCGCGTTCGGGTTAAGCAAGTGCATAGAACAAGCGCCAGAGAGCATAGCAATCTCCGGTGAAACAATGCGCTTTACTATGCCTTCCAGCTTATGCACCTATTGTACGGGTGAAACCAGCATAGGTGAACAGTTCTGCCGGGGAAATCTTCGGAAAATGCGTATAGCTGAATAAGGAAAAGAGGAGTGAAATGAAAAAGGCAATCGAAGATCTGCCGCTACAGAAATTTATTTCTATGCACCCTTATATCCTGGGATATTTTGCGCCTCTCGTGAAGCAGTTTCTCAGCAAAACAATTACATTGGGAGAATGGATAAGGAGTCTGACAGATGACGACTTTGAAGAAGTAGGTATGGACCGGGGACAAACTGTCAACTATTTGCAGTTTTTAATCCGCTACTTTGAAGAGCGGGGCAAGCGGACATCTGTCAAGACAATTACGGTGATTGGAGGTACGAATAAATTCGGCGAGCCTGAAAATGTGGTGTTTCATGTTTCCGCGGGGGAAATTATCTGTATTGTCGGGCCCACCGGCTCGGGGAAAAGCCAACTTCTGGCAGATATTGAGTGCATAGCCGACGGAGATACGCCCACAGGACGTAAAGTCCTGCTCAATGGTCAAGCGGCGGATACCACACTTCGTTTTAGTACAGAAAATAAGCTGGTCGCTCAAATATCGCAGAATATGAATTTTGTCATTGATATGACCGTGTGGGAGTTTCTGACCATGCACGCCCAAAGCCGCATGGTTGCTCAGCCATCCGAAACAGTTGAGAACATGATGGTCTGCGCTAACGACCTTGTGGGGGAAAAATTTTCCCCTGATATGCCCGTCACCAGACTGAGCGGAGGCCAGTCACGAGCCTTGATGATCGCCGATACGGCTTTGTTGAGCGACTCTCCGGTGATTTTGATAGATGAAATTGAAAATGCTGGAGTTGATCGTCAAAAGGCATTGAGTCTTTTAATGAAAGAAGAAAAAATCGTTTTCATGTCAACCCACGACCCGTTGCTTGCCTTCCTGGGCTCGCGCAGGCTGGTAATTCAAAATGGAGGTATTGCAAAAATAATTGAGGCTTCCGCCAAAGAGCGCGACAATCTTTCGCGACTCCAGAACATGGATGTTTTCATGATGCAGCTGCGCACTCGTTTGCGTAGAGGAGATTCTATTGATGAAAAACTCTATTTTTCCTTATAGATTTGGCATACCGCAAAGCCCGGATAATCTGGGACAGAACGTAGAGGAGTGACGGAGTATGAAAAAAAACTGGTTCAAATATGGAATGTTACTGACTGTATTCGTGGTGCTGAGCGGCTGTTCCGCTACATCCGGCGTAAGCAGTGAGACAGATAGTTCCAAAGCTGCTGGGCGTACGATTGTTGACATCAGTGGAACAGAGATGGAAATACCCGCCATTGTGGAGTCGGTGGCCGATGGCGCTGCATGGCATCATGAGCATGTGATCACTTTAGGAGGCGGCAATAAAATTACCGCCACCAATGTTACTGCCAATGCAAGACCCTGGATGTTTAAGATCGCGCCCAAACTGGCCAACGCAGCTTTTGCCTTTGATATGAGCGGTACGAAAATTAATACCGAGGAACTGCTAAAAGCCGATCCTGATATTGTTTTTATGACCTTGGGCGTAGATAGCCTAGCACAGGCGACAACCCTCGGGATACCGGTTATTCAAGTAACAGACGGCGGAACGGTGGAAGGTCTCAAGGAGGAAATTCGGTTAACAGGGTTCGTGCTGGGAGCGGAAGAATACAAGTCCGCCCAAGCCTATGTAAAGTATCTGGATGAAAGAGCAGCATTGATTGCCAGCCGTGTAAGTGACATCAAGCCGGAGGATAAGCCGACTGTACTGCATATTGCAAACCTGGATCCTCTCGCTGTGGACGGAACGGACAACATAATAAATGAGTGGATTAAGCTGGCGGGAGGCGTCAATGTGGTGGATTTTGCCGGCATGAATAAAGAGGTATCGATTGAGCAGGTTATGCAATGGGATCCTGATATCATCATCATTGGACGTATACTGAGCAATACGTCCACCAGCGGAACAACAGTCAGCAATTCCAGCATTGATCAGGTGTTTGGCAACTCAAATTGGAGCGGACTGACCGCGGTGAAAGAGAGACGCGTTTACGAGAATGCAGACGGGGTGTTTTCCTGGGACCGCAGGGCCGCGGAATTTGTTCTGCAGTTCCAGTGGGCGGCAAAGCTTTTATATCCGGAATTGTTTTCCGATATTGATATGGTTAAGGAAATAAAATATTACTTTAATACATTCGCTCATTATAGTATCTCAGATGAAGATGCGCAAAAAATGTTGACTGGCCAAGCGCCTGATTTGCATGAATAATATCGCGTGGGGATGGCGGGATTTGGGTGAAGGAAGCGGAAATCAAATGTACATGCCGAAATATAAAGTGCAAATTTCATGGTGATTGTGAACATTGCCGTGGTCACCATAAAGAAAAAGGGTCTTTGCCGTTTTGCGAGCGCGGGTTATGCGGCTAACCACCTCTAATGCTGTTCCCGTAAAGGTTCAATAAAAAAGGGGCTGTCTCTTTCCAATGTTTAATCATTTTGAGACAGCCCCTTTTTACTTTAAAGCCGGGATGTGTTTATCGTGTAGAAGAGGATTTCAAACTCTCTTCAGCGCGGCGGCACATGGCCTTCACCATACTTCCGCCGATGCGCCCGCCGATATGGCCGCATTCCCGCGAGCTCATGTTCGCCCAGCCGGCTTCCTGAATCTTAGCGGCTAAACCGAGCTCTTCAGCGATTTCCCATTTGAATTGATCTAATACCGACTGCGGCAGGATGCCGGAACCCTGGATTTGTTGCTTGTTCATTATCTAAGAACATCTCCTTTCGATTCTCATAAGAACAGTACTATTTTTTACGATCGAAGGAGAAAATATAGAGACAAATATTTGGCGAAATAAACATTTCA
>JAITOV010000171.1 GCA_031289735.1 Peptococcaceae bacterium | reverse complement strand
CTCTTCAAAGGGGAGATCCGGGATAATGACGCCGTCTACCCCCACTTCGGCGCAGCGGCTGAAAAATTCCGCATAACCGTAGCGGAAGACGGGATTTAAATAGGTTAGAAAAACGAGCGGGGTATCGGTCTGCGTTCTTAAGCGCGCCACCAGGGAAAAGATACTTTCGATGGTCGTACCCGCAGACAATGCTCTGAGATTCGCTGCCTGAATAACTGGGCCTTCAGCGATCGGATCCGAGAAGGGGATGCCGATTTCAATGAGATCAGCGCCGCCGCGAATCAGCGCCAGGATATATTCCTCGCTCTTGTCCAGTGACGGGTCGCCTCCGGTAACGAAGCCGATAAAGGCTTTGCCATGTTGAAAAGCGTGCGCAATTCTACTCATGAACATTTACCCCCTTGTAACGTGCGATGGCGGCCACGTCTTTGTCGCCGCGCCCGGATAAGCAGACGATGACACTGCTGTCCTGAGGTAAAACCGGCGCGAACTTACAGAGTTGGGCGACGGCGTGAGCGCTCTCAATCGCGCAAATAATGCCTTCGCTTCTGGCCAGCAGTTCGAAAGCGGCGACGGCTTCGTCGTCGGTAACGGGATAGTACTCTGCTCGGCCGCGTTGGTGCAGATAGGCGTGTTCCGGGCCGATACCCGGATAATCCAGTCCGGCGGAGATGGAATAGACCGGGGCGATTTGCCCTTCGTCATTCTGAATGAATAGGGATTTCATGCCGTGAAAGACGCCGGGGACGCCGGCGGCGATCGTTGCGGCGTGCTCGGAACCTTGCAGACCGCGTCCCGCCGCTTCGCAGCCGATCAGACGTACGCCTTCATCCGGGATGAAGTGATAGAACATACCGATGGCGTTGCTGCCGCCGCCGACACAAGCCAGGACCATCGCCGGAAGCTTCCCTTCCAGTTCGAGAATCTGACTGCGCGCCTCACGACTGATGACGCTTTGAAAGTCGCGCACGATCAGGGGAAAGGGATGCGGACCCATGACGGATCCGAGGATATAATGGGTGTCGTAGGTCCGGCGCACCCATTCGCGCATTGTCTCGTTGACCGCGTCTTTCAGCGTCATCGTACCGCTCGTGACTGCGTGTACCTTAGCGCCCAGTAATTCCATGCGATAAACATTCAGCGCTTGGCGCTCGGTATCTTCTTGGCCCATGAAGATCTCGCATTCCAGATCTAACAAAGCCGCGGCGGTGGCGGTAGCGACCCCGTGCTGACCGGCGCCGGTTTCCGCGATCACGCGGGTCTTGCCCAGGCGTTTGGCGAGCAGCGCCTGGCCGAGAACGTTATTGATCTTATGCGAACCGGTATGGTTCAGGTCTTCGCGCTTCAGATAGATGCGCGCTTGCCCCAATAATTTTGACAGCTTTGCCGCGTAGTACAGCCTGGATGGGCGTCCGGCATAATTGTCTAATAAATGATTCAGTTCAGTATTGAAGCTCGGGTCGTTCTTATAGTGCTCATACGCGTCTTCCAGGGTGTGGATCTCGTTCATCAGAGTCTCGGGGATGTATTGACCGCCGAATTCTCCGAATCTTCCTTTGGACATGGCTTAGACCTCCTTTGGCTCATTTGATCTTATCCGGAGCGTACGGCCCGCGTTAGCGCGAGTATTTTCCGCCGGTCCTTGACGCCTTCTGTCTCCGCGCCTGAACTGATATCAATCGCGTAAGGATGCAGGGACAGCGCTTGTTGGATATTGTCAAGGCCGATCCCCCCGGCGAGAAACCAGGGCGGCATAGAGCCGGACGGTAGTGGGTGGGTAAGCAGATCCCAGTCGAAGCTCTGGCCGGACCCTCCGTGCGCGTTATCGTACAGGAGATAATCTGCCGGATCTGGCCTGGACGAGGGTAGAGTATGGCTGATGCGCAGCACCCGGATGATGGGAATCGCACAAAGCTGTTTCAGCTGATCAGCATACGCATCGCTTTCTCCGCCGTGCAGTTGGGCGATCTCGATAATTCCGGCGCGGTACAACGCGGCGATATGCGGAAGCGGCGCATTGACGAACACGCCTACCGGAGTAATCCCGGTGTTGAGGCGCGTCCGTAAGCGTTCGGCTAGCGGGAGGCTTACTTGGCGTTTGCTGTGGGCGAAGACAAACCCGATATACTCCGGCGCGGCTTCGTTGACCCATTCAATATCACATTCGCGGAACAGGCCGCATATTTTCAATTTGCTCATGGTTGACGCTCTCGTTTGTTCATACTTGACTCCTGAGCTGCCGGAACATGGCGGTTTTGTCAGGAGCAATCATCAACGCTTCGCCGATGAGTACCGCGTTGACGCCCTGTTTCCTTAAGCGAGCGATATCTTCCGGGGTATGGATGCCGCTTTCGGCGACGAATAGTCTGTCTCGGGGTACACGTTCGCGCAGGCGTAGCGCGTGGTGGATGTCCACCTGAAAGTTGGTCAGATCACGATTATTGACCCCGATCACTCTGGCGCCGGCTTGTAAAGCCGTCGTGATCTCCTGTTCATTATGCGTTTCCACTAGGCAGGAAACGCCCAACGAATCCGCGATCGTGATATATTCGCTCAACTGGGCGGCGTCGAGGATGGCGCAGATCAATAATATAGCGGCGGCGCCCAGGAGTTTCGCTTCGTAGATCTGATAGGCGTCGACGGTAAAATCCTTGCGCAATACAGGAATACTGACCTGGGCCGTGATCTCGCGCAATATCTGATCATTACCGAGAAAATACTCAGGTTCGGTCAGTACGGAGATGGCGGCCGCTCCGGCTTGCTCGTACTCGCGCGCAATCTGTAGGTAGGGAAAGTGCTCGGCGATGACCCCTTGCGAGGGGGAAGCCTTTTTCAGTTCGCAAATGAAGGATATCTCCTGTTGAGCCAGAGCGCGTTCGAAGGGGAAGAATGTTTGGCAGTCCTGAGCGAGGGCTTCCCGGCGTAGTTCGCTCAAAGGCCGCGCTTGTTTGGCCTGTTCCACGCGTTTTCTGGCGCTCTCGGCAAGGCGGTTAAGAATCATGATGACGCCTCGTTGGATAAGTGGATGAAACGCTCTAGTTGCTCCAGCGCCAGGCCGGAATCGATGATCTCCGTTGCGATATCCAGGGCGTCGCGGATCTGAATATCGGGCTTGGCTACGTGGATCGCGGCGGCGGAATTTAGGAGGACGGCGTTGCGTTTCGGGCTGAGCTTGCCGGATAAGATCTCACGCGTGATCACCGCGTTTTCTTGCGGGGTACCCCCGGCGAGGTCGTTCTTGGCGCAGCGTGAGAAGCCGTATTCCTCCGGTACGATGATATAGGTGGTGAATTGTTTATCTTGTACTTCACAAACGACGGTCGGCGCGCTCAGGCTGATTTCATCCAGACCGTCCGTACCGTACACGACCATGGCCTTAGCCACGCCAAGATTGGCCAGGACGTGCGCCAGCGGTTCTACCAAGCTCTCTTCATACACCCCGAGCAATTGCATGGTCGCGCCGGCTGGGTTAACCAGCGGGCCGAGGATGTTGAAAATCGTACGGATGCCGAGTTCTTGGCGCACCGGCGCGACATATTTCATCGCGATATGATAATTTTGGGCGAAGAGAAAGCAGAGATTCAGTTCGTTCAGCACAGCCAGGCTGCGCTCCGGAGGCAGGGTGATGTTAACGCCGAGGGCTTCCAGGACATCGGCGGCGCCGGATTTGCTGGAAGCGGCGCGGTTGCCGTGTTTGGCTACAGGAATGCCGGCGGCTGAGACCACGATAGCGGAAGTTGTGGAAATATTGAAGGTGTTGGCGTGGTCGCCGCCTGTGCCGACGATTTCCAGCGTGTCCAGGTCATTGAGCAGGCGTACGCAGTGTTTGCGCATGCCTGCGGCGGAAGCCGTGATCTCATCGATGGTTTCCCCTTTGACCGACATAGCCGCCAGATAGGCTGCCATTTGGATTTCACTGACAGCGCCGCTCATGATTTCATCCATCACGGCTTCGGCTGTGGCATAGTCCAGGTCGTGGCGCGCGGCGACCCGGTTGATGGCTTCTTTGATCATCAAAATCATCCTTTCGGAGTTTGTTCAAACTTGAAGAAAGTTCTTCAGTATGTGTAAGCCGTCCGGCGTGAGCACGGATTCGGGGTGGAATTGCAATCCATAGACAGAAAACTCCCGGTGTTGTACACCCATCACCTCGCCGTCGCCGGACCGGGCGGTGATCTTTAGGACAGCGGGCAGGGTCGCTTCCTTCAGCGAGAGGGAGTGGTATCTGGCGCCCAGGATCTGTTCGGGTAAACCGGCGAACAACGGGCAGGAAGGATCCAACCGGATCTGGGTTGATTTGCCATGCATCAGGGTCTTAGCATACGTGACCGTGCCGCCGAAAGCTTCGCAGATGGCCTGATGTCCGAGGCAGACGCCCAGGATCGGAATCTTGGGCGCGTAGGTCTGCACGGCCAATTCGCAAATACCGGCGCCCGCAGGCTTGCCCGGTCCGGGGGAGAGCACGATATGGGTGGGTTTGATCCCCGCGATATTCTGTACCGCAATGCGGTCATTGCGTACGACCAGGATATCGGGATGCAGGGAACCGAGAAGCTGATACAGGTTATAGGAGAAACTGTCATAATTATCGATCAGCAGAATCATCAGGCATTTTCCCCTTTCCGCGCGTTGGGTTTACCGCGTTTGCCTGTGGACGCCTGCTCAATCGCCTTGAGGACGGCGCGCATTTTCTGGTTGCATTCCGCGTATTCGCGTTCCGGTACACTATCGGCCACGATGCCGGCGCCGGCGCGGACGAATACTTTACCGTTTCTCTTGAAGGCGATGCGGATGGCGATGCAGGTATCCATATCTCCGGTAAAACTGATATAACCGATACCGCCGCCATAGATACCGCGTTTATTGTTTTCCAATTTGTGAATGATCTCGCAGGCGCGGATTTTCGGCGCGCCGGACAGGGTACCCGCAGGCAGTACGGCGGCGATCGCATCCAGCGCGTCCAGATCGGCGCGGATCTTTCCCGTGACCGTAGAGCCGATATGCATCACATGGGAAAAACGCAATATCTGCAGATACGCATCGACGCTGACGCTGCCAAACTCACTGATCCGGCCGACATCGTTGCGCCCTAAATCGACGAGCATGTTGTGCTCGGCCAGTTCTTTTTCATCCGCGAGCAATTCGCGTTCCAGGCGGGCGTCCTCTTCCGGCGTTTGTCCGCGCGGACGCGTTCCGGCCAGCGGAAAGGTGAACAGCGTGCCGTCACGCAGAGTGATCAGTGTCTCGGGGGCCGCTCCGGCGATTTCCAGATGATCACTGCTGAAATAGAACATATAGGGGGAGGGATTCGTCTCGCGCAGAATGCTGTAGACGTCGTATAAACTGCCTTCGGCGTCAGCGTCCAACCGGTTGGAGAGTACGACTTGAAAGATGTCCCCCTCGTAGATGTGCCGTTTCGCCTTGTCCACCATCTGGCAATAGGCGTTTTCGTCGAATAAATGCCGGAACTCGGAAAGCATGTGTAACGGCTCCGGGCGAACCATTTCTCCCTCATTGACGATATGGGCCATCTTCTCCAGTTCGAGCTGGGCGGCGCTGTAGTTTTCCTCCAGAGCGTCTGTGCGGATGTTGATGATCAGGAAGATCTGGTTTTCCAGATGATCGAAGGCGATCACTTTATCGAAGAGCATCAGATCGAGGTCGTGGAAATTTTCCTGATCGACGGCATCCAATTGGAGTGACGGTTCGCTATAGCGGATATAATCATAGGCGAAATACCCGACCAGTCCACCGGCGAACGGCGGGAGTTCCGGGACTCTGGGCGCGCGGTATTGGGCGAGAACCGAGCGGATTTCCGCATTCGGCTGTTTCGTCGTGAAGGAATGCTCCGCCCCGCTACGCAAGGTCAGACGGCCATTGAGACAAGTGATTTCCAGTTTTGGGTCATATCCGAGGAATGTCCAGCGCCCGCGTTCGCTGACTTCGGCGCTGTCCAGTACGAAGCATTGCCTGCTCAGGCGTTTCAACGCCAGGAAGACATCCAGCGGCTGGCGCGTCAAGGAGGGAATGACGCGCCACGTCGGGATCAGCGGATAGCTCCGCGCCAACTCTTGCGCTGCGTGGATATTCGGCAACATGTTCATTTTCTTCACCTCACATTTTACTTCCCGTATGGTTAAGGAAAACAAAAATCCGTCCTTAACAATACGTCAAGGACGGATAGCCAATAACTAATCCGCGGTGCCACCTCGCTTCGGGAAAAGCTCGCGCTACTCCCGCACTTTGCAGAATACCATCATATTCCCGGCAACTTACGTATGCCCTCACGTCGCCCGTTACTCAGACAGATCTCGATATATCGATTGCTGCTTTTCACTGCGCCCTCAGCGGCCCATTTAACACTCTGCGTCCGACCGGCTCTCAGTCTCCCGGTTCCCTGTACGTGCACGAAATGCTTTTACTCCCGCGTCAACGGTTTAAAAGTTTCCATATGCGATTTCCTAAAATATAGCATACGCACGGGGATTGTGCAAGGATTTCTTTTCAATCGCAGCATGGATGATATAATCAGATATATTGCCGGATGAATCCGGCGTAACGCTAGGACAACCTTATGATAGTACGCTCAACAATGCGGTGTCGCTCGGGCATGATGAAAGCCTGAGACGCTCTTCGTGACGCTGGCAGCGGATCATGATATAATACCGCTATGGCCATGTTAAACGCGCAAGAATTGACAGAAGCATATATCGCAGCCTCGCCAGATAAGGCCGGATCATCCATGTGGCGCTTGCTTTGGTTGGGTGTCGCGGCGGGGATCTTCATTGGCTTGGGGGCCGTGACCGCTTCGACGGCGGCGCAGGCAGTGAGTAACATCGGCATGCAGCGTCTGGTATCCGGAGCGTTGTTTCCCATCGGCTTGTGCATGGTTGTCTTATTGGGAGCGGAATTATTTACGGGGAATGCCCTGATGGTTACAGCCGCTATGCGAGGGAAGATCACCTGGCCGGCGTTGCTGCGCAATTGGGGGATTGTCTATATCGGCAATCTGCTCGGCGCCGTGCTGTTAGCCTACCTGATGGCGAACTTCGGCCAGCTGGATATCGGGGCGCAAGGATTGGCTGTTTATTCGGCGCGCGTGGCTGCGGCGAAGGTCTCTTTGACTTGGCTGAAGGCTTTCGTGCTGGGGATCTTCTGTAATTTGCTGGTCTGCGCGGCGATCTATATGGGGATGTCGGCGAAGGATACGGCGGGGAAAATTCTGGGGTCGTATCTGCCGATTCTCGCTTTTGTAACATCGGGATTTGAACATTGTGTGGCGGATATGTATTATGTTCCGGCAGGAATATTTGCTCGCGGAAATCCGGAGTATGCGCAGGTTCTCCTAGCCTCCGGCCTGGATGTTTCCGGCTTGACGTGGGGAGGGTTTGTCTTACATACTCTGATCCCGATTAGTCTGGGCAATATCGCCGGCGGCGTGCTGCTCGGCATCCTCATGTACTATGCTCACGCGGTGAAAAAGGAGTAGGAAAAATGCGGCTGATTACGGTTTGCGGGCCGACGGCTACCGGCAAGACTGCTGTGTTGCTGCACGCCATAGGGGCGCTACGGAGACGCGGACGGAGCGCCGGAGTGATCAAGATGGATTGCTTGGCGACCGGCGATGATCAAGTGTACGCGGAACATGGGATTCCGGTGCAAGTGGGGTTGTCCGGCGGGCTTTGTCCGGATCATTATTTCAGTGTGAATATCGACGAGTGCTGCGCTTGGGCCGAAGAACAAAACCTGGATTTTCTCCTGTGTGAAAGCGCGGGTTTGTG
>JAITOV010000177.1 GCA_031289735.1 Peptococcaceae bacterium | reverse complement strand
CGTCTCTGGCGGCTGGCACGGTGGCTGCTGGGGGAACGCTGGGCATTATGATTCCGCCCAGCATGGCCATGATTATTTATGGGATCATCACGGAGAATTCAATCGCTAAGCTGTTTATTGCAGGACTGCTGCCAGGTCTGTTCATCAGTGCGATGCTGATTGTCTTTATCTTGTTGCGTGGCTTGATCTGGCCTGCCAGCGTAGGCGCTTCCCAAGAAAGCCGGGCGGCACAGTTGGAGATAAGCTCGCAAACAACTTTTTTACAAGATATGGGCGTTATTTTTCCGCCGCTGATTTTGATCGGGATCATTCTTGGCTCGATCTATACCGGCACTGCGACCCCGACGGAAGCAGCCGGTGTCGGCGCGGTGGGAGCGTTCGTTTTGCTGTTAGCGAAACGCCGCCTAAACTGGACGTTGCTGAAGAGTATTCTGAGGCAATCAGCGCGCACCAGTTCGATGATCATCTGTTTGATCTTCGGCGGGATGACACTGAGTTATGTCGTCAGTTATTTGGGATTGGCGCAAGCGATGGCTGATATCATCATCGGTATGGGTGTGAATAAATATGTGCTGATCTGCTGTATCTACCTTCTGTGGTTTATCCTGGGCTGTTTAATCGACCCATTGAGCATGATTATTCTGACGGTTCCGTTTATGTATCCGACATTAATGCGTTTGGGATTTGATCCGCTCTGGTTAGCGGTCGTTTCGACCTTAGCCGTGGAAATGGGAATGATCACGCCGCCAGTCGGCTTGAATCTGTTCGTGATCAAAGGGATCAGCTCTGTACCCATGGGGCAGATCATTCGAGGGGTCGTCCCGTTCCTTGGCGTATTGATTTTCTGTTTAGCGGTACTGACCATTTTTCCGAAAATCGCCTTGGTATTGCCGTATAACATGTAATAGCGGATGCACGTAATGATAGAGCGATCGCTTGGAGTGAAGCGATTGCTCACTTTGCTTTCACTGGTTTCTTTATACAGGATTTATACAAATCGCGTTAGAATTTATGTTGAACTGATTTTACTGGAACCGGGTAGTGTGTTATATTTAAATGAACTGACTCTCTTGTTCAGACTTTTGCGACTTTGGAGGTACAACATGGAAGGTAACACACAGATGATTCTATCCGCTATTATATTTGTCACGGCCTACGCATTAATCATTTGGGATAAGCTGGACCGAACGGTCGTTGCTCTCGCTGGAGCGGCCTTGATGCTCCTTTTGAAGATCCTCAGTCAGGAAACCGCTTTTATGGAAATTGATTATAATACGCTGGGCTTGCTGATTAGTATGATGGTGATCGTTATGATCACCAAGAGAACCGGTGTATTTGAATATCTCGCGGTGAGAACGGTTAAAATCGCGCAAGGTGAACCGGTCAAAGTGATGATCCTGCTTTCCATTATCACAGGAGTTTTGTCAGCCCTCTTGGATAATGTAACCACGATTCTGCTCATTCTGCCGGTCACGCTGAGCGTCACGGAGGATCTGAAGGTACCGCCAATACCGTTTATCATCGCAGAAATCTTTGCCTCTAATGTTGGCGGCACCGCTACATTGATCGGCGATCCGCCCAACATCATGATCGGCAGCGCGGTTGGGTTGAGTTTTATTGAGTTTATCAAAAACCTCAGCGTGATTGCGGTTCCAATATTGCTGCTTACGAGCTATCTGATGGTTCTCATCTTCCGTAAGAAGTTGGTCACCACGGAAGAGGCGAAGAGAAAAGTATTGCGGATGAATGAAAATGAATGTATCAAGGATAGCAGACTCCTCGTGAAGTGCCTCATTGCGCTGGGAATTACGATATTAGGGTTCATTTTCCATGGTTTACTGCATTTCGAATCCGCGACGATAGCCATTACCGGCGCGGTGTTGTTACTGCTCATCTCAGGGCTGGAAACAGAAGATGTTTTTCATGAAGTGGAATGGAAAACGATCTTCTTCTTCGCCGGGTTATTTATCATGGTAGGGGGGATTAAAGAAACGGGCATTATCAATCTCCTGGCAGTGAGTGTTATTGATTTGACTCAGGGAGATTTGCTGTTAACAACGATGGTTGTTTTGTGGGTCGCCGCCATTGCTTCGGCGTTTATCGATAATATCCCCTTTGTGGCTACGATGATCCCCCTGATCAAGGATATGGGCGCACTCACAGGAATGAATCTGACTCCGGTCTGGTGGGCCCTGGCTTTGGGCGCGTGTTTGGGCGGGAACGGTACGGTGATTGGGGCTAGTGCCAATGTTATCGCCACGGGGATGTCCGAGGAAGCCGGTTATAAAATTACGTTTATCCATTATTTTAAATATGCCTTTCCGGTGATGATCTTGACGATTGTGATCAGCACGGGGTATATGTATGTGCGCTATTTAATGTAATAGACGGATGCTCAAGCAAAGCCAAATGATTCTGCAAGGCTTTTTCCAAGTGGATGCGCATTTTTTCGGAAGCCTGAACGGGATCCTGGCGTTGGATAGCGCTGACGATACTCCCATGCTCCTGAATAATCGTTTGATTGATGTTGGGCACATCCATGATCTCTTTTTGCCGGTCTTTCAGTATTTGAACGATCGATAATAAGAGATCGGCGAGGATGATGTTTTGGGAAGCCTTGGCGATGGCAAAGTGAAAATTGAAATTGGCTTCCACAAAACGGTCGGCTGTTTGAGCGGACTCCGCGGTTGCTGTTTGCTCAATCTCTGCCAGTTCTTGCTGAAAGGTGATAATGTTTTCTAAATCCTTATCTGTGCGCCGTGATGCAGCCCAGCCACAAAGGCTGGGTTCTAGCGCCAGTCGCGCTTCGAATATCTGAGCCAGGTCGATATTTTTCAGCAGAATAAAATTTTGGATCGGTTCCAAGCACATATTGGCGATGTTTTTGACAAAAGTGGCGTGTTTTTGACGTTCGATGAGACCGATGGCGCATAAGGCGGTAATGGCTTCCCGGATCGTGGTACGTCCGACTCCGAACATTTCAGATAGTTCCTGTTCGGTCGGTAAACGGTCGCCGGTGGAGAAGCTGCCGTTGATGATCATGCGTTTAATTTGGTTAGCTACGATATCGGCGTAAGAACTTTTAATAATTTTGTATTGCCTGTCCATGTTGCGTCAAATCCTGTCTTTTTTATATATATCATTCTAAAGGACGAAAAAGATGATGTCAATTCGCGTAATATAGTAAAATTAATTAAGATGTAAAAATAATTTACATAAATCAAAGCATAAGGATGATTATTTGCCAGAAAATGAAAGTAAGTGGCGAAAGATTTGTGAAAAAAGGCTTAAAACAAGGAAAATAATCTAAATAATAGAGAAACTAAAAGTTGGCATAGTTATTGCATTAGATTTAGGGAGAAAACAAAAGATCAAAAGCTTAAGCATCAGATAAATAAACATATAGAAATGAATGGAGGGGTTTTGATGAGAGATTTAGCGCTTTTTTATGAACAAGTCTCATTATCTTCATACACAAGAGCTAGAGTGAAAACAGGCGTGAAAGTCTTTTTTAATTATTTGGCTGCCAGAGACCTAACCTTGGATGACGCTAAGTATCTCAGTCAAGAAGATTTTCGTTTGTTTTACAATATGACCGAACCGGCGCGGCGCCAGGATGTGAGATTGGCTCTGATCTCGCTGTCTGAATGGTTGAAAGAGAGCTGGCATTTGCCCATGGTATTCTATCCGGAACACCGAAAAAGCCATAAGCAGGCGAAGATCCCGGCGTTGAGTCATGAAGAAATGGAGATTATGAATCGCGCTTCTCAGTGTACCTCTTTGCGTAACCGCGCGGTTTTTCTGACTTTGCGTGATACAGGTATGCGCGCTGATGAACTATTGAACATGCAGATTCAAGATTTCCAAGGCGCTAAGGTCATCATCCGCAATAATATGGGTGAACGGGAACTAGAAATAACGGAGGAAACTGAACAGGCGGTCCGCGCTTATATCAAAACGATGAAGATTGTTCAGCCGGAAGCGCCGCTGTGGGCAGGGCGCCAAGGGGAAGCGATTACCGGGTTATGGCTGGGGAAGATTATTAACCATCTGTCTGAAGATCTGGAGCGTTCGGTGAGTATATCGGACTTTCGCCATACCTTGGTTAATCACATGGTGGAAAAGAACGTGGCGATGGTGGAGATTGCGCGTATTCTCGGCTTCACCAGTGAGAAAGCGCTGTTCAGCAACCTGCGTCTCTGCGGCGCAAAATCAAGCTGAGTTGAACACGCTGAAGAAAAATGAAGCAAAATAATGGTATCGCGAAATGAAGCATGATTAGAGCGCTCTGCGGGGAAACTCTCGCTAAAGCGCTCTTTATTATTGGTCTTTGCTCGTTATTATTCTTACAAACTTGTGTATTCGCTTGACACTTAATTGTACATCTGATAAAAAGAAAAGAGATGTGAAGGAAGTGAACACCTTGCGTATAATAAAAAGAGATTTCTTTGTTATAGGCAGCGGAGTCGCAGGATTAGAGGCGGCGTTGGGATTGTCTTCTGTAGGTTCGGTGGCGATCCTGACCAAAGAAAAAGTTGACGATTGTAATTCTGTGCTGGCCCAAGGTGGGATTGCCGCCGCGATAGGCAAAACGGATTCCAGTCAGCTGCACTGCGCTGATACACTGCTGGCTGGGGCGGGGATTTCCCGGCGCAGACCGGTACAATTGTTGACCACAGCAGGCCCGCGTGTGATTCGTACACTCATCCGGCGTGGCGTACGCTTTGATTGCGATGCAGCCGGGGAACTGGATCTGGGTTTGGAAGCGGCGCATGCTCAACCACGGGTTCTGCATTATGGAGATCAGACCGGCGCGGAGATCTGGCGGGCGCTGCGCGAAGAGACGGCAAGAAACAGCCGGATTAAAATCTTTTCCGAGACAGACGCCTTAGATCTGATCGTGCGTCAAGGACGTTGCCTCGGCCTGATCGCCGCGGATGCGCAAGAGGCGCTCTGTTGTTTAGGTCAAGCGGTCGTCTTGGCTAGCGGCGGTTGCGGTACGATCTATGGGCGAACAACGAATAACCCGGTTTCTACCGGAGATGGTATCGCTTTAGCCTGGCGAGCTGGCGCCCGTTTGGCGGATATGGAATTTATCCAGTTTCATCCGACAGCTTTGAATCTGAATGAGCAGCCGTTATTTCTGATTTCTGAGGCTGTCCGCGGCGAAGGCGCGGTGCTGGTGAATGCGCAGGGACAACGTTTTATGCCTGAGTATCACGAAGCGGCGGAGTTGGCGCCCCGTGATGTAGTCAGCCGGGCGATTTTAGCAGAACAAGAACAAGGAACGCGGGTTTTTCTGGATGCGACGAAGATTGCTGAACACTTTCCCGAGCGCTTCCCGGGAATCTATGAGAAATTACGCCAAGTATCTCTGGACCCGGCGCGGCAATGGATTCCTGTGACGCCGGCGGCGCATTTTATCATGGGCGGCGTGCAAACGGATACCTATGGACGATCTTCGCTGACCGGTCTGTTAGCCTGCGGTGAGACGGCCTGTACGGGAGTGCACGGGGCAAATCGGCTGGCCAGTAATTCTCTGTTGGAGGGCTTGGTTTTTGGCGGACGCATCCGCGCAGGCGTGAAACGCTTGCCGGAATACGAGTGCTCAATGATCCATGATCAGGAAATCCTGGCTTCTTTGCCCGAGATGAGGCATGATAGAAAGACGCGGCCGGTTTCCGCTCAGGACGAGCGTGTGCGGAGTTTGCAGGAAACGATGTGGCGCAAGGTAGGGATTATCCGTGATGCCGCCGGTTTGAGTGAAGCGCTGCATAGGTTGGAAGTGTTGGCTGCCGATACGAAAGCTGACGAGTATGCGTTGATCAATATGATTCAAGTAGCGACGATCATTACCCGGGCAGCCTTGGCGCGCCGGGAGAGCCGGGGCGGACATTTTCGTTCGGATTATCCCCTGCCGAAAGGTTCGTTAGCCAGATGCCATAGCTCTTGGGCGATTGATGACGAACCGTTCGCCCGCGCCTAATCCGGAAGGAGGTTTAAGCATGCTTCGTGTGCAGTATGAAGAAACGATACGCGCCGCTTTATTGGAAGATATGCGTTATGGCGACCTGGCGACAGAGGCGATTGTCCACCCGCAGCAAACTTCCCGGGCGCTGATCACGGCGAAACAAGATGGCGTGATCGCCGGGATGGAAGTGGCGGGGGCTGTATTTGAGATTGTGGATGCGCGGATTCGTTTCGCGGCATTGGTTGCGGATGGGACACAGGTGCACAAAGGGGAGGACATAGCGCGTGTACAAGGCCCTACGGGATCACTGCTCATGGCGGAAAGAACGGCGTTGAATTTCTTGCAGCGTTTGTCCGGCATAGCCACGAGTACGCGGCAAGCCGTGGAGGCGGTCAAGGATTATCGGGCGGTCATCGTGGATACGCGCAAGACGACGCCGGGAATGCGGGCTTTGGAAAAATATGCGGTGGCAGCCGGCGGAGGACGGAATCATCGCTTTACCTTGAGTGACGCGGCGATGATCAAAGATAATCATATTCAAGCGGCCGGAGGCATCCGGGCGGCAGTTGAGCGTGTACGGGCCTATGCGGGACTAACGGTGAAAGTAGAAGTGGAAGCGGAATCCCTGGAGCAGGTCGAGGAAGCTTTAACGGCGGGCGCCGATATCGTCATGCTGGATAATATGCCGCCTGAACGGATGCGTCAAGCCGTGGATTTGATCGCCGGACGGGTTCTGAGTGAAGCGTCCGGCGGGATTACCTTGGACCAGATAGCGGCGGTAGCCGCCAGCGGTGTGGATTATATCTCATTAGGCTGGCTGACCCATTCATTGAAGTCCATGGACCTGAGTATGAATTTTTTGGCGCAGAGTATGACGTAAGGAAGGATATCGCTATGGTCAGAGAAATGCGGGAGTATCAGGGCTTATCGGAAAATGAACTGAACGAGCGGATCACGCAAGTCAGACAAGCGTTCGGTCGCCGGCTGGTCATCTTAGCGCATCATTATCAAAAGGACGAGGTCATTCGCCACAGTGATTTCCGCGGAGATTCCCTGAAATTAGCGCAGATCGCCGCTCAGGAAAAAGACGCCGAGTTTATCGTCTTTTGCGGCGTATACTTTATGGCCGAGACCGCGGATTTGTTAACATCGCCCTGTCAGAAGGTGATTCTACCGGATCTGCAGGCCGGTTGTCCGATGGCGGATATGGCGAAACCGGAAGGCGTCGCAGCGTGCTGGGAATTATTGCGCGAGGCTTATGGCGACCGCTTTGTCCCGGTCGCCTATATCAATTCCAACGCGGATATCAAAGCTTTTTGTGGCCGGGAAGGGGGAATGATCTGTACTTCGGCGAATGCGGAGCGCGTATTCGAACGCGTCTTGACGCCGGAGAAGTCGCTTGTATTCTTGCCGGACGAACATTTAGGCAGGAATACCGGTTTGCGGCTGGGCCTGCGGCCGGATGAGATCCTGGTATGGAATTATCGTAATCCGGACACCAACATCTTGCCGAAACAGCCGCCCCGCTTGATTGTCTGGCAGGGATTTTGTTGTGTGCACCAGCGTTTCAGGCCGGAACAGATCCGTAGCGTACGCGAGCAGATCCCTGGGGTGCGCGTGATTGTGCATCCGGAATGCCCGCGGGAAATTGTCGCTTTGGCTGACGACGCGGGGTCGACGGGATATATCATTCAACAGGTGACAGACGCGCCTCTGGGCAGCGCTTGGGCGATTGGGACGGAAGGCAATCTGATTCATCGTTTGGTTGCAGCGCATCCGGGAAAGACGATCCGCTCTTTGAATCCGTATTTGAGTTATTGCCGCAATATGAACCGTTTGCGTGAGCATGTGCTTTTATGGGCGTTGGAAAACCTTCAGGCAGGAAATGTCGTCAATCAAGTGCAAGTGGATCCTGAGACAGCGGCATTCGCCGCGTTGTCTGTGCAGCGTATGTTAGAGATGTAAGAGATCATGTTTTTTTCAAAATATTTTA
This sequence comes from Peptococcaceae bacterium, assembly GCA_031289735.1. Taxonomy (GTDB): domain Bacteria; phylum Bacillota; class Desulfitobacteriia; order Desulfitobacteriales; family Desulfitobacteriaceae; genus JAITOS01. The sequence goes on along the minus strand of JAITOV010000177.1, from coordinate 12,443 downwards.
AAAATAATCCAAACAATTGCTTATCCTAGAATAACCATAGAAGGATTTCGCAAACTCATGTAAAATAGAATAAGAGTGTCTTCATTATGTGTCATTATTTTTATAAATAACGAAGATAAGAGAATGACGGAGGTGTCCCATGGGTAAATTTAATGTATTGAATGCTAAAGGAGTTTCGCGGCGTGATTTTATGAAACTTATGGCAGTCACGACGGCGGCGTTCGGCTTGCCGGCGACCGTAGCGCCCCAAGCGGCAAAAGCCGTAGGGGAAGCGCTGGAAAAACCGCCGGTGATCTGGTTGTCCGGTATGGAGTGTACGGGATGTACGACTTCGACGATCTCCACGATTAAGCCGTCGGCGGCGGACCTAATCCTGGATAAATTATCGATCCGCTATCATGAAGTCATCATGGCCGGAACCGGCGATGTGGCCGAAGAAGCGTATGCGGAAACTTTGAAAGAAGCGGCGGGGAAGTATATTCTGATCGTGGAAGGCTCCGTTCCGCCGGATGCGAGCAAAGACGACTACTGTATCGTTGCCGGCAAACCTTTCCGTGAGACTGTGCTGGAAGCGGCGGCGCAAGCGAAGGCCGTCGTAGCCGTAGGCAGTTGCGCCTGCGATGGCGCCGGCATTCCCGGAGCCTCGGAGATTACGCAGGCTATCGGTGTACGGGATTTGCTGAAAAACAACGGTATAGCGACTCCGGTGATCAATCTGCCGTGCTGTCCGGTAAAATCTCAGACAGTGATCGGTACGCTGACTTACTTCTTAACCTACGGAGAAGTACCGCCATTGGATTCTCAAGGCCGTCCTTTGGCCTATTACGGCATGCTGCTGCATGACAACTGTCCGCGGCGCGGTCGCTTTGAAAATGGGGAATTCCTCAAGGATTGGAACGATCCGGCGCAAAAAGACTATTGTTTGCTACTGAAAGGGTGCAAAGGGCCGAAGACGTATACGGACTGCGCTTCTGTGTGGTTTAATGATAACGCCAACTTCTGCCTGAATGCCGGTTCGCCTTGCTCCGGATGTAGTGAAACAGGATTCTACGCCAAATTCAATCCTCTGTATGTCAAGAACGACGACTTCCATGTTCCCGGCGTGGTTGGACAAGTCAGCCCGGATCTGATCGGCGCGGGCGTCGGTGTGGTCGCGGCTGGATATTTGGCCTTCAGTACGGTGGGCAATATCGCTCGGGGCCGTATCGGCAAGAAATCAAAAGAACATGGGGGAGATAAATAAATGGCTGAGAAAATCATCATTGATCCGATTACCAGGATCGAGGGTCATTTAAGAGTAGAAGTGGAAGTAGCGAACGGCGTCGTGACCGACGCCCACATTATTGGTAAGATGTTTCGCGGACTGGAACCTTTGCTGAATGGCCGCGACCCTAGAGACGCTTCCTATGTTGTGGAACGTGTCTGCGGCGTGTGCGCCGGATCCCATGGCTGGACTTCCGCCTTAGCGCTGGACGAAGCCTTTGGGGCTGAAGTGCCGGCCGGTGGCCGGATTATTCGTAACCTGATCGCAGGAGCGATGTGGTTGCATGACCATCCGCTGCATTTTTATCATCTCAGCGCCTTAGATTATTTGGATATTATGGCGGTGGCCCGTTATCAGGGCAGCGATCCTGGCCTGTTAGGCGTTAAGGACAAGATCGTTTCCCTGGTCAACCGCAACGATACGGCGCCATTGACGCCCAGGTATGAACCGGATGAGTTCTGTGTGGATGATCCTGAATTAGTTACCACGGCTGTGGCGCACTATTTGAAAGCGCTGGAGATGCAAGCGAAAGCGCGTAAGATGTCCGCCTTATTCGCCGGTAAGCAGCCGCATCAATCTTCGATCGTCGTGGGCGGCGTCACGATTTATCCCACGCCGCATGTTCTGGATGAATACGCCATGATGCTGGAAGAACAGATCGATTTCATCGAAAATGTCTATTACCCGGATGTGATTACCTTCGGTACCGGTCCGTTGCTGCCCTTGGCGCAAGCGAATATCGGCGTGGGGTACGGTCATTTTCTCTCCGTGGGCGCGTTTGACCGTACGGATAAACGCGGCGAAGATCCCTTCTTCAAAGCAGGGCTGATCCTGAACGGCGACCTGAGCAAGATCCTGCCGGTCGACGAGCGGAAGATGAAGGAAGATCCAAGTTATGCGTGGTATAAGGAGAATCCGCCGTTGCATCCGTATGACGGAGATTCGACGCCGGACCTGGCGAAGGCGAATGCCTATACCTATGTGAAGGCGCCGCGTTATGGCGATGAAAGATTGCCGCTGGAAGTCGGCCCGCTGTCCCGTATGCTGGTACACCAGCCGGAAGGGTTGCTGGAACTCGTCGGCAAATATAACATCAAATTAGGCGCAGTGGCGCGCCACGCCGCCAGAGCCTTTGAAACCGTGATGCTGTGCCGGGAAATGCGCAACTGGGTGGAAGCCCTGCGCGCGGAGATGGCGCCCGGGAAGAATTTCCGCATTCATGATACCGAGCATTGGGCGCCGCCGAAAGAAGGCAAAGGCGCCGGATTGGCTGAAGCGCCGCGCGGCGCGCTGGGTCACTGGGTGTGGGTTAAGAACAAGAAAATCGCCAATTATCAAATGATCGTACCGACGACTTGGAATTTCGCGCCGCGGGATGAAAAGGGCGTGTTGGGCCCGGCGGAAAAGGCTTTAATTGGGACGCCGGTGCCGGATGTCAAGAACCCGATTAATGTCGCCCGTGTACTGCGTTCCTATGACCCGTGTCTGGCTTGCGCCATTCATTTGATTGACCCGGACACCAACGAAGTGCATAAGTTCAGGATATAATCTCCGGAGAAGAGAAAAGGGGGTATAGCTATGTCCGAGACATTACGTCCTGAAGATCATCCGTTGCCGCAGCGGATTCTGCATTGGTCGAACCTGATCTGCTTTGCGTTTTTGATCTTCACAGGATTTATGATCCGGTTTCCGTTCCAAGGCATGCCGATGAACCTGATGCGTAATCTGCACTTTGTATTTATGTTTATCTTCATCGTCGGCGGGATCGCGCGGGGATTTATTTCGATCTTTGGTAGAGAGCATGATTTCAAAACGCTCGTCTTGACGAAAGAAGACTGGAAAAATTTTATCCCGCAAGTGCTGTATTATCTGTTCATCCGCAAGGAAGAACCGCATTTTGTGAAATACAACAGTATGCAGAAGCTCGCCTATATTGCCTTGCAGGTTTTGGGCGTGTGTCAGGTGATTACGGGATTCATTCTCTATCGGCCCCAAACCCTGCAAAAATTTGGCTATATGCTGGGTGGTTTAGAGACCGTGCGTACGCTCCATTATCTGATCATGTGGATCTTCATCTTCATCATCGTCGTGCATTTGTATCTGGTGTTCACAGCAGCGATGGAGCAGTTCTGGTTCATGCTATTTGGTAAGATCAAGAAGAGTCATGAGCACTGAGACCCTAGCGAAGATTATGATCATGGGCGTCGGGAATGTTCTGCTCTCCGATGAGGGGTGTGGGGTTCAGTTCCTGAAGGAGTTGGAGGCAGCCGGACTGCCGGAGAATGTGGAACTCCTGGAAGGGGGTACCGCCGGCCTGGAACTCGTGCATCTGATCAGAGAAGTGGATTTTCTGATCTTGGTTGACGCGATCCAGGCCCAGACAGATCCCGGCGCGCTGTTCCGCTTTCAGCCGCGGGAACTGAGCATTTTCCCGGCGGAGTTTCAAGTATCTTTCCATCAAGTCGGTATCATCGAGGTCTTACAGGTCGCTGAGATGCTAGGGCATGCGCCTGAGACATTGATTTTCGGCATTCAGCCGAAGAATATGGAAGTGGGGATGGAACTCTCGGAGGACGTTAAGGCGGTGTTTCCCCGTTTGTTGCAGTTGATCCGTGAGGAAATCAGCTCGATTCAGCAAAAGGGACAGTTTTGCCGGGAAGTACGGGCCTAGGCTGTCAACTATACCCTAGGCGCCTGCGGGCGTAGCGCGAACGTAATATTTTAAACGTTTGCGTTGCGCCTTTTTGATGAAATAGGTGAGATCAGACGATATGTATGATATAAATAGAATATCGCTGTTTTAGGTGGGAGGCACAGCATGGATTTACGTGAACGGTTCAGACATGTACTCGATTATCCTGTGAAGGGTGTGGATTTTATCGATATTACGCCAGTCATTCAGGATGCGCGGGCTTTTCAGACGGCAATCGACGGGATGATTCAGTTAGTGCAAGATTGGCAAGTGGACCGGATCGCCGCATGTGAAGCGCGGGGATTTATCCTGGGTGCTCCATTAGCGTATGCTCTGGGCACAGGACTGACCTTAATCCGCAAGCAAGGGAAACTGCCGTACGAGAAGATTACGCAAAGGTATGCGTTAGAATACGGCAACGATCAATTAGAGATACATACGGATGCTGTGCGTCTGGGGCAAAGGGTGATGCTGGTGGACGACCTGTTGGCGACCGGGGGAACGACGCGGACGAGCATCCAGCTGATTGAGCGGTTGGGCGGTATTGTCGTGGGATTGGTGTATCTGATTGAATTAACGTATTTGAACGGACGGGAAAAGCTCTCTGGTTACCCGGTGCGTTCCTTGATCACCTATGATCAATAGCGTTCGTAGGCAACAGATGCGCTACAAGATCGCCAGAGGCGCCGCGTTCCCTGTTCTGGTGCTCTGCCTGTGGGAGATCGGTGTGCGCCTGGGCAGCGTGGATGTGTTTTTCCTGCCTGCCCCGAGTGCTGTGGGGAAGAGTTTTCTCAATATGCTGGCCAACGGATTATGGCAAGCCAGTCTGTGGGCTAGCCTGAAACGCTTGCTGACCGGCTTTGTGCTGTCGGCGCTTTGTGCTGTGCCGCTGGGGATTCTGGCCGGCAAAACCCGCAATGTGCGTTACTGGGTCAGCCCGACGCTGACCTTTTTGCAGCAGATTCCGCCGATTGCCTGGATTCCGGTGTTTATTCTCTGGTTGGGCATCGGTGAAGCGTCTAAGATCGCGGTGATCGTGTACGCGGCCTTCTTTCCTATTTTTTTGAATACGGTGCAGGGGGTCGGCGGGGTCGATCCGCAATTGATTGAGGTGGGACGCGCTTTTATGCTGAAGCCTCTGCGTATGCTGCGCCGGGTCTATCTGCCTTCGGCGGCGCTGGCGATCTTTACCGGATTGCGCCTGGGATTAAGCAATTGCTGGCGGGCGCTGGTTGGGGCGGAACTGATTGCGGCGGCTACGGGTATCGGCGCCTTGATCAATGACGGACGCCAGCTCTCGCAACCGGATAAGATTTTCGTGGCTGTATTTACGATCGGCCTGGCCGGGATGTTGATTGACTTTTCCCTGAAAAAGTTGGAAAATAAACTCAGGCCTGGGAAACGGATGTATGCTCAAGGGGGCAAATGATGGCAGGTGAGCAACTCAAGGTTGTGGACGCGTCCAAGACTTTTTATACAGAGTGGGGAAAGGTTGAAGTATTACGCTCCGTTTCGCTGACTGCGGCGCGCGGGGAGTTCCTCTCGGTCGTAGGGGTCAGTGGCTGCGGCAAAACGACGCTGCTGCGTATCATCGCCGGATTGGAGCAGCCGAGTGGCGGTGAGGTTTTCTGCAACGGCGTGCGGGTTTCGGGGCCGGGTAGCGACCGGGCTGTGGTTTTTCAGGAGCCCAGGTTATTTCCCTGGCTGAACGTTGAGCAGAATATTGCCTTTGGCCTGAAGCAACGGAATGAAGCTGCACGCCGGGTAGTGGAACAAGCACTGGAACTGGTCGGATTAAGCGCTTTCCGCCAGGCGTATCCTCATGAACTGTCCGGCGGGATGGCTCAGCGGGTGGCCATGGCCAGGGCGTTGGCTTTTGAGCCGGAAGCGCTCTTAATGGACGAGCCTTTCTCGGCTTTGGATGCGCAGACGCGTACGCATATGCAGTCGGAACTGCAGGAGATCTGGCGGCGCACGGGCAAGACGATTCTGCTGGTGACCCACAGCATCGCCGAAGCGCTGCTCTTGAGCCAGCGGATCTGCATCATGACTTCCGCGCCCGGCCGATTCAGAGAGGTCGTTGAGGTGGATCTGCCCTATCCGCGTGATCCGGATGCGCCGGAGTTCATTCGTTTGAAGAAATATATACTGACCCAGCTGACAGCTTGAAGATCCGTTGTGGCTGCCGGATGTTTGACCGGCAAAGAAATAATTTTATGGAGGTACATATGAAAACAATGATGTGTAAAAGACGCGCTGTGTTGTTCCTGCTTCTATTATGCGTGGCGGCGCTGTCCGGCACCGGTTGCGCGAGATCTTCCGATCCTGCTCCGGGGACTCCGGCGAAGCCTGCGGTAGTGAATATCTCGTATTCAACCCGCCCGTTGAATGTGCCGGCGGCTGTGGCGTTGGAGAAGCATTTCTTCGAGGAGGCGTTTGCGGCGGAGGGGATTGCGGTCCAGTGGTACCTGCTGGAAGGGCCGGCTACGGTCGAAGCCTTGGCGGCGAAGTCCATCGATATCGCCACTTCGCTGAACTACGTCTCGGCGATCGTCACCAAGGCCGGAGGTAACGATATTAAGGTGATTGCCAGCTATAATAAATTCCCCAAAGGGATCGGACTTCTGGCGGGAACGGATAGCGGGGTTGTAACCGTAGCCGATCTGAAGGGGAAAAAGGTCGCGCTGCAGAAGGGGACGATGCTGCAGGAAATGCTGATCAAAGCCTTGGTGGAAGCCGGGTTAAACGAGAACGATGTGGAACTGATCAGTATGGAATCAGCGGATGCGGCGAATGCCTTAGTCCAGAATCAAGTGGCGGCCGCGGTACTGCCGGATCCGCTCTTGACGAAAATGATCGGCAGTCAGCAGGCGAAGCTGCTGCGCAACGCCGAAGGTCTGATCCTGGGTCAGGCGGTGATCGCCGCCCGGAGTGATTTTGCCGCGCAATATCCGGACGTCGTGCAGAAAGTCCTGGAGGCGGAGGCGAGTACGCTGGAGTGGATCGACGCCAACACGGACGAAGCGCTGGAGATCATGGCCGCGACGAATCAGATGGAGTTAGCTGGCGTGCGGGCGCTCTATCCGAAGTTTGATTTCACGCTGCCGATCGACGCCGGCAACATAGACAGCCTGAAATCTTCAGCCGAATTCTTGCAGGCGCATGGTTTCTTGAAGCCGGAGACGGACACGCGCGCGCTGATTGACGCGCTGGTGGATACCTCGTATCTGAAGTAGAGCTGCGTATTGTGATAATAATCATTTGACAGGTTCCACAGAAACGTCTATACTTATTTTAAACGATTATAAATTAATAATGAAAGATGCATCTGACGTCGAGACCCATCTCGAGACGGAAGGCGCGCGCATCGTTTAGTTCGCAGATACGCTCGTACAGCTTATCATGCTTGGCGCCCTTCCGGGGGCGCTTTTTATTTAGCGCTGACGGCAAGCTGCACGAAGAAAGGCGGAATGAAATATGGAAACACGGGTAGCGGTCATCGCGGTCATTGTCGGAGATCCTGGTTCGGTGGAAGCGTTGAACCGGCTGTTGCACGAACATGCCGAGTATATTATTGGCCGCATGGGTATCCCCTATCGGCAGAAAAAAATCAATGTCATCAGTATTGCGCTGGACGCCCCGCCGGACACGATCAGCGCCTTATCGGGCAAGATCGGGCGCTTAGCGGGCGTCAGTGTAAAAACAGCCTATTCCAGCGTGATTACAGCGGACGGGGCAGAAACGGCTGAAGCAAGATGAGACGCCTGATCGATCGCTTAGCGGCTGGGCGGATGCTGGCCCGGCAGGAATTCAGGGCGCTGATCGAAGGGCGGGAGGCGCCGGGCTTAGCGGATTATTTGTTTGAACGCGCGCGTGCGGCGTGTGAGCGGTTCTATGCCAAAGACGTCTATATGCGCGGGTTGATCGAGTTTACGAATTATTGCCGCAATGATTGCCTGTATTGCGGTATACGCCGGAGTAATCTTCAAGCGGAGCGCTATCGTCTGAGTAAAGATCAGATTCTCGCTTGCTGCTGCCAGGGGTACGCGTTAGGATTTCGCACCTTTGTGCTGCAAGGCGGGGAAGATCCCTATTTCAGCGATGCGCGCATGACGGAGGTCGTCAGCGCGATACACGGCGCTTATCCGGATTGCGCGATCACACTCTCCTTAGGGGAACGCAGCTATGCGAGTTATCAACGCTTGTTTGAGGCGGGAGCGGAGCGCTACTTGCTGCGCCATGAGACAGCCAATGAAGCGCACTATCAACACATGCATCCCGCGTCCATGTCCTGGAGCCAGCGCGTCCGCTGTCTGTACGAGCTGAAGGAGATCGGTTATCAGGTCGGCTGCGGCTTCATGGTGGGTTCTCCGGGGCAGAGCACGGAGTGTCTGATCGACGAACTGTATTTCATCAAAGCGTTGCGGCCGCAGATGGTCGGGATCGGCCCCTTTATCCCGCACAAAGCTACGCCCTATGCCGCGCAGAAGGCGGGCACGCTGGAATTGACCTTATTCATGCTGGGGCTGATCCGTCTGCTGGAAGCGCGGGCGCTGCTCCCGGCGACGACGGCCTTAGGGACGATTCACCCGCAAGGACGTGAACGCGGCGTCATGGCCGGGGCCAATGTGGTCATGCCCAACTTATCCCCCGTGGGGGTCCGGGATAAATATTTATTGTATGATAACAAGATCTGTACAGGGGATGAAGCGGCGGAATGCCGCCACTGTCTGCAAAACCGGATGCGGAACATCGGCTATAACCTGGTGTCCGCGCGCGGTGATTGCGCCGGTTTTGCCGCAAATACACTGACGGGAAGGGTGATCACCGACCCGGAAGAACAGGAGGAAGTTTATGTTTAAGCCAAAATCTAGGCGAGCGGAAGAATTCATCGATCATCAGGAGGTGCTGGATACTCTGGAGTACGCCGCTCAGCACCGGCGCAATGCCGCGCTGATTGACACGGTCTTGGAGAAAGCGCGGCAGCGCAAAGGGCTGTCCCACCGGGAAGCGTCTGTCCTGCTGGAATGCGATCTGGAGGATAAGAACGCGGAAATCTACGCGCTGGCGAAGCGGATTAAACAGGATTTTTACGGGAACCGCATCGTCATGTTCGCCCCATTGTATTTATCGAATTACTGTATTAATGCCTGCGCCTACTGTCCGTATCATCGGCAAAACAAGCATATTCCGCGCAAGAAACTCACGCAGGAAGAAATCGTCAAAGAAGTCATCGCGCTACAGGATATGGGGCACAAGCGCCTGGCGATCGAATCGGGCGAGCACCCGGTCTATAGCCCGCTGGAGTATATCCTGGAATCGATTCAAACTATCTATAGCGTAAAACATCACAATGGCGCGATTCGCCGGGTCAATGTGAACATTGCCGCCACGACGGCGGAGGATTATGCCAAACTGAAGGAAGCGGGCATTGGAACATACATTCTATTCCAGGAGACCTATCACAAGGAAAGCTATGAAAAACTGCATCCCTCCGGTCCCAAACACGATTACGCCTGGCATACGGAGGCGATGGATCGGGCGATGGACGGCGGTATTGACGATGTGGGTCTGGGCGTATTATTTGGCCTGGAACGCTATCGTTATGAATTTGCCGCGCTGCTGATGCACGCGGAACACCTTGAAGCCGCGCAAGGCGTCGGGCCGCATACGATCAGTATGCCGCGCATCCGTGCAGCCGACGGGATCGATCCCAGTCAGTTTGCCAACGGCATCAATGACGATATTTTCGCCAAGATCATCGCCTGCATTCGGATCGCCGTCCCGTACACCGGCATGATCGTCTCTACCCGTGAGAGCCGCAAGTGCCGTGAACGCGTCTTGGAATTAGGCGTTTCCCAAATCAGCGGCGGCAGCCGGACCACTGTAGGCGGTTACTGCGCGCCGGAAGCGCAAGATGGAGAAACGGCGCAATTTGAGGTGATCGATACACGCGCCCTGGATGAAGTGGTCGCCTGGCTGATCGAACGGGGGCACATTCCCAGTTTTTGCACGGCCTGTTATCGCGAAGGGCGGACAGGGGATCGTTTCATGTCCTTGTGCAAAAGCGGGCAGCTGCAAAATTGCTGTCATCCGAACGCCTTGATGACCTTGCAGGAATATCTGCTGGATTACGCCGCGCCGCATACCCGGGCCGTAGGGGAAAACCTGATTGCGGCGGAAATCCCGCAGATACCCAACGAAAAAGTACGTCTCCTGGTGGGGGACCATCTGCGGGCGATCCAAGGCGGCAGCCGGGATTTCCGGCTGTAGAAAAATAAGAACGGCTGCGTAAAACAGGAGGTAGAGAGTGTGGAAATGAACGCGACGCCTTCGGGCGAAAGAGTGCATATCGGTTTTTTCGGCCGCCGCAACGCTGGCAAATCCAGCTTAGTGAACGCTGTCACCGGTCAGGATCTGGCCGTGGTCTCCCCGGTCAAAGGAACGACGACGGATCCGGTGCGCAAAGCGATGGAACTGTTGCCGCTGGGCCCGGTGTTGATCATCGATACGCCGGGTTTGGACGATGAAGGGGCATTGGGTGAACTGCGGATGCGTAAGACCCGTCAAGTGCTCCATCAGAGTGATATCGCCGTATTAGTGGTCGATGCTGCGTTAGGGAAAAGCCCGTTGGACGAGGAAGTCATCCGTCTGTTGAAGGACAAGAAACTACGCTATATCGTGGCTTATAATAAATGCGATTTGTTAAGCGAGATCCCGCCAGCCGGGGAGAACGAGATCTATCTGAGCGCCGGGCAGGGGACGGGGATTCAGGCGTTCAAAGAGCGGATCGCCGTGCTGACAGCCACGGAAGAGGCCGAACCGCGCATCGTGGGCGATTTGCTCCATCCGGGGGACTTTGTCGTGCTGGTCGTACCGATCGATACGGCGGCGCCCAAAGGCCGCTTGATTTTGCCGCAGCAGCAGACGATCCGCGATATCCTGGAAGCGGACGCGGCGGCGATCGTGGTCAAGGAGTCTGAGTTGAAGGAAACCTTAGCGCAGCTTGGCCGCCGTCCCAACCTGGTGATCACCGACAGCCAGGTTTTTGCCAAGGTGGCGGCGGAGACCCCGCCGGACATTCCGCTGACCTCTTTTTCCATCTTGATGGCCCGTCATAAAGGGGTACTGGATCCGGCGCTGCGCGGGGTCAGATATCTGGACGCCTTGCGGGACGGGGACGCGGTGTTGATTTGCGAAGGGTGTACGCATCATCGTCAATGCGATGATATCGGTACGGTCAAACTGCCGCGCTGGATCAAACAATACAGCGGCGTGCAGCCGGAGTTCTCCTTTACTTCAGGCAGGGAATTCCCGGAGGATCTGTCGCCCTATCGCTGGGTGATCCATTGCGGCGGCTGTATGCTGAACGACCGGGAAATGAAACACCGCCAGGCCAGCGCGGAGGATCAGAAGGTGCCGTTCACGAATTACGGGATCCTGATTGCCGCGCTACAGGGGATCCTCAAGCGCAGCGTAGCGAGCTTTCCCCATCTCAACGCCAATCCTCCAACCGAAGCCCGTCCACGCGCTTAAACTCACGGGTATTGTTGGTAACAAGCGTAAGATTTGCGGATTTCGCGTGTGCGGCGATGAGCATATCCAATGAGCCGATTACATTGCCCTCACGCGCAAGTGTCGCCCGGATTTGCCCATACTGGCTTGCCGCTGGGATGTCGAAAGGCAGCACCTCAACCAGCGCGAGAAAAGCCGCGAGAGTGCCTGTATTATGCTCTTTGCGGGCGCTTTTTGCTACGCCATACTCTAACTCCGCCAGCGTTATCGCGGAAATGCAAATACCGTCGCTCGCGGCAGCCTGAAACCTGCGGAGTACGCCGGATTCCTGTTTGAGCATGAAAACGCAGATGTTTGTGTCGAGCATATACCTCATAACTGTTCGCGCTCCGCTTGGGCGTCGCTCTCGCGCCTATGCTCCATAGCCGCAAAAAAATCATCAGTCATCGGCTGCGCGTTAAGGAAGTTTTCCCAAGCCTGATCAGCGGAGTAAAGGAAAACCAAACCGCCGACGCGCCCGATGCCGACTTCACTGCCCTCAAAGCGGAATTCTTTCGGCAGCCTGACGGCTTGGCTCTGTCCGTTTTGGAATAGTTTTGCTGTAGGCATTTTTATCACCTCAATATTAGTATATACCTAAGTATAGATTTCATCCAGTGGAAAGTGAAAAAATTTGATGACGATCCCGTTTACGGATCATAATGCTTCATATAAAAGTGCGTATGCGCTCCAGCGCTTCCGGCAAGGCGATGTCGGCGGCTACCCGAATACGTTTTTGAAACGCCTGCCATTGGATTTGTTTGTTCTTTGCGTCGGCGAAGCCCACATCAAATTGCAGGACATTATTAAGAACGTTTCCACCAAGCGGCCCTCAGATACCCACAAGCGACTTTGCTGAGCCATTTTTCTCAAGCACATCAATCATTTCAGATATAGTAAACAGTCGTACCGTACTTTGTTCATACCCTGCGC
>JAITOV010000176.1 GCA_031289735.1 Peptococcaceae bacterium | reverse complement strand
TCCACCTTTATCAAACGTTTCATGGAGCTCTTGGTTTTGCCCAATATCAGCAATGTATTTGAATTAGAGCGGGCAAAGGATGAACTGCCGCAAAGCGGAGCAGGCAGGATGATCACGACTACAGAGCCCAAATTCATTCCATCGGAAGCTGTTGGGATCACGATTCGGGATACCATACACATGAACGTCCGTCTGGTCGATTGTGTAGGATACGCGGTCGAAGGCGCTTTGGGGTATGAGGATGAAAATGGGGAAGAACCAAGGATGGTGCGCACGCCCTGGAGTCCGGAAGCGATTCCCTTTCAGGAAGCGGCGGAGATCGGAACGCGGCGGGTCATTAACGAGCATTCCACCTTGGGCATCGTAGTGACGACAGACGGAACGATTTCGGACATACCTCACGAGAACTACATTGAAGCGGAAGAACGGATCATTGAAGAATTAAGGCAGTTAGGCAAGCCCTTTTTGGTGGTTTTGAATACGCAGATTCCGCACGACGAAGCTACGTTGGAATTATGCCAAACGATGGAATTACGCTACGGCGCGCCGATCTTGCCGATCAATTGCAAAGAAATGACTCAAGCGGATATCATTCAGATTCTAGAAGAAGTCCTCTATGAATTCCCGATCGCTGAAGTGAATATCGAACTGCCGAAATGGGTCGAAGAATTAGAAACAGCACATCCTGTGCGCAGCGAATTTGAAGAATCCGTACGTCTAGCCATCGAAGAGATCCAGCGGATCCGCGACATTGACGCCGCATTGGAGAAACTGGCGGAATGCCAGTATGCGCAGGATATCATCCTGAAGGAAATGGATCTGGGCGCCGGTATTGCCGAGATTGAAATGACCGCCGTCGATGAGCTGTTCAAAGAAGTGATGAATGAAATCACCGGCTTGGAGATTGAAGGGGAGCATACGATTATGCGTCTGGTGTTGGATTACAGCAGGGCGAAGCGGGAATGGGACAAAATGGCTGTGGCGATCGAAGAAGTCCGGAATAACGGGTATGGGGTTGTGACGCCGCAATTAGACGAAATGTTCCTGGAAGAACCGGAACTGGTGAAACAGGGCGGACTGTACGGGATCAAACTCAAAGCCAGCGCGCCGTCCCTACACATCATGCGCGCGGATATTACGACAGAGATCACCCCACTCATCGGCACAGAGAAGCAGGCTGAAGAGCTCGTGCGCTATATCCTGGATGAGTTCGAATCGGATCCAAAGAAAGTTTGGGATTCCAATATCTTCGGCAAATCCCTGCACGATCTGGTCCGCGAAGGGATTCAGAATAAACTGTATCGTATGCCGGAGAATGCGCAGCATAAACTGACAGATACCTTGCAGCGCATCGTCAACGACGGTAGTGGAGGACTGATCTGCATTATCATTTAAGCTAGATGTTCTACGGGAGACTGTGCTTGACGGCTTGAAGGCGCACAGGCTCCCCACCCATCCCTTGTATCGCAGTCCGTCAAACGTGTATAATCTATCTGTAAGGATAGAAAGCACAGCGGCGACTCTGAGCATAGGATGGAAGTGTGCATCGTGACGCGAAAGAACAAGGATTTTCTCATTGTCAGCAAGACAATATTGTCCAAAGCCATTTTGAAAACGGCCGCCGCGAAGGAAATGATCGCCAAAGGAGAAGCGGAGACCGTGCATGAAGCGGTGGAACGGGCCGGTTTAAGCCGTAGTGCATTTTATAAGTACAAAGACGGAGTCTTTCCATTTTATGATGCCAGTAAGGAAAAGATCGTAACCCTTTCTTTGATTCTGGAAAACAAATCCGGGGTGTTGTCAACAGTGCTGAATTCGGTCGCTGCTTGTAACGGAAATGTGCTAACGATCAATCAAGGATTGCCGCTGCAAGGCGTAGCGAATGTATCTGTTTCCATTGAGACCGCGGGTATGGTAGACAAGCCGGAAAACCTGATTACGAAGCTGAATGAAATCCCCGGGGTTCATAAAATTGAGCTGATTGGGCAAAGCTAGAGCTGATCGGGCAAACTTATAGCTTGCAAAATGTAAGCGCATATGGTATTTTTATTTATGTTTGAAATGCCGGGGCGTAGCTCAGTTTGGCTAGAGCGCTACCTTGGGGTGGTAGAGGCCGCAAGTTCAAGTCTTGTCGCTCCGACCAATTTAATAACCTTAAAACCCGCTGGGTGAAGGCTTAGCAGGTTTTATTTTTGTCTTTGAGCGCGTGATCCCGGTAACGCTCGTCAAGCGGGCATCTTTCTCTCGAATTCTCTGTCCTTTGCGCTGTTCCCTGTATCACGCACCCCCTGGACCGAGGACGAGCTCTGCCGTCTTGACATTTTTAGGAAAGGCGCTTAGAATATAAAAGATTAATCGTAGATTGTTCATTGAGCGCGTAATCCCTGGAAACCTAGTTTACATATTCGTTTTATTGAACCGGATCGGGACTCTTTGGCATAGGTTTTATTTGGGTTGCCGTTATAGCGCATAAGCGGCAAATCTAGGAAGGAATCGCTTTTAATTTGCCAGAGAAGGAAGTCGCGAGATGGAGATGAAAAATAAAAATAAATATATGCATGAACAGATCAACGGATTTTTACATCACTATATGCTTGGTAAGGCAGCCAGCCGGCATTCACTCTTAGCCGAGAAGGATCTGTTTTATTTTGCCTTGATATTGGGCATTATTGGCGGCTTTCTGGGCTGTATATCCACAATTATCCAATTTCCTGACCTGGGGACGATCATCTTTACTTGTTTAATTCCTGTTTGTTTGATCTTCTTTCTTAAAAAGACGGATAAGACCAATTATCGCAGCAACAAACTGTTACTCGCGTTGCCGGTTGTAAATATCGGGTTTCCGGTATTGTTTTTCTTCAATGGCGGTATCTATAGCGCTGTATTGCTCTATGCGATTATCGGAGTAATATTCATCAGCGTATTGTTTCATGGAATTACTTATTTACTATTGATGTTGTGCTTTATGGTGAATAATGTAATTTGTATCTATCTCAGTTATCGCTATTACAATGTGCTGGTTACACCGATCAACACGGAACTGCTGGTCTATTTTGATGTAGCGGTGGGCTTTGTTATCTCCGGTTTGGTAGTCGGTATCATCATTCAGTATCAAAAATACGGATATGAAAAATCCCAGGCGAGCATGGAAGCGGAAAGAGTGAAAGCTGAAGAAGCTTCGCGGGCTAAAAGTGATTTTCTGGCCAATATGAGCCATGAAATCCGTACGCCGATGAATGCGATCATCGGGATGACCGCGATCGGTCAGTCTGTGTCAGATCTGGAAGGAAAAGATCATGCTTTTAATAAAATCAGCGAAGCCTCAACGCATTTGCTGGGCATTATCAGTGATATTTTGGATATGTCGAAGATCGAAGCCAATAAATTAGAAATCGTACCCGTCCATTTTAGCGTGGCTAAGCTGCTGCAAAGAGTGATGAGTGTAGTCAAATTTCAAATCAATGAAAAGCAGCAAACCCTGATTACCGAGATTGACGAAAACATCCCTCCTACGTTGATTGGGGACGAGCAGCGGCTGGCGCAAGTGATCACCAATCTCCTTGCCAACGCAACCAAATTCAGCCCGGAGCGGGGTATGATCAGACTGAAAATAGTATTACTGAAAAAAGATAACGCTGATTGTGTACTTCAGTGTGCCGTAAGTGACGATGGTATTGGTATTAGTGCGGAGCAGCAAACCCGTTTGTTTCATATGTTCGAGCAAGCGGAGAGCGGGATATCGCGAAAATTTGGCGGAACTGGCTTGGGATTGACCATTTCTAAAAAAATTGTTGAGCTCATGGATGGTGAGATTGAGGTTCAATCTCACCTGGGAGAAGGATCTGTCTTCACTTTTTCCGTTCGCTTGCAGTGGTTGTTATCCAGTGAACATGAGCCTGCCTTTGTTGCGCAAACATCTGAACTGACCACGCCTGACCTGGAACGTTTGCGTGACTGTCGGATTCTGTTGGCTGAAGATGTGGAAATCAACCAGGAGATCGTCCGGGCCTTGTTGGAGCCGACTGGTTTGCGGATTGATTGTGCGGATAACGGGGAAGAAGCCGTGCGTATGTTTCGTGAGGCGCCTGATAAGTATCAGATGATTTTCATGGATGTACAGATGCCGCAAACGGATGGCTACGAAGCGGCGAAAAGGATCAGAAAACTGGATTGTGCACAGGCAAAAGCTATTCCGATCGTGGCGATGACGGCAAATGTTTTCCGTGAAGACATCGATAAATGCCTGGACGCAGGGATGAACGATCATATCGGCAAACCTTTCAACCTGGATGACCTGATGGATAAGCTGAAGCAGTATGTGTTGTGAGCTGAAGTTTGCTCCATCTTTTCCTGACGAGCGCGGCAATCTGCCGCGCTCGCTCTATATCGGCAGGCAAACGGTTGCTATAGGGGCATCCGCTTGAGCAAAATCGCGCTTCAGTGTACAATGATAATGAATAAAAATTAAAGAAGTAAACGGAGAAAAGGAAGGAGTCGATCCGGATGTTCATTTTGGTCTTGGCTTTAATCTGTGCGCTGATCGTAGCGGTGTTCGCACTGCAAAACGCCGCCCCGGTGACGATTCATTTTGCCTGGTTGACAGCAGGCGTTCCCCTGGTGATCGTGATCCTGGTATCAACTTTAGTTGGCGCTTTCATTGTACTTTTACTGGCGATTTGGCGGGAATTCAGACTGAAGAAAAGGAGAAAAACCAAGGACGGAGAGCAAGCGATTTTTGCCGCGCAATCATCAGGCAGTTGTCCCATGAATCCCGCCCCCGGACCCGGCGAGGCCGGACCCGGAGCGGATCAGGAGACTCCGTAAGATATCATTAGGAAAATGGTGTGAGCTGTGAAAAAATGAAGAATAATGACACACAACAGAGAATCTGGTCTTTAATGGCCACAGATGAGACTTTGTCAGAGCGCCTGAGCAGAGAGCTTGGCGTGTCACGTATGGTCGCGGAACTTTTGTGTCAGCGTGGTATCCGGGACGCGCGTTCGGGGGTGGAGTTTCTGAAACCGACCTTATTATCCCTGTATTCTCCCTTCTGTTTTAAGGATATGCGTCAGGGCGTACAGCGTTTGCTGACGGCGCGGCGCGCCAAAGAGAAAATCTTAATCTACGGGGATTATGATGTGGATGGAGTCTCGGCGACAGCGTTACTCTATAAGGCGTTGATTGACTTGGGTTTTCAAGTAGCGACATACATTCCGAACCGCCAGAATGAAGGGTATGGTTTGCATGCTGCGGTGATAGAGAAGGCTGTGGCGTCCGGTGTGCGGATATTACTGACAGTAGATTGCGGCGTCACGGCCGTGCAAGAGGTTGAATTAGCTCATCAGGCGGGTATAGACGTCATCATTACGGATCATCATGAATCCGGCAGTCAATTGCCTGCGGCGCTGGCGCTCATCGATCCAAAACTGGAACCGGATCTGCCGTTTAGGGATTGGGCAGGCGTGGGCGTTGCCTTTAAACTTGTTCAGGCGCTGCTCGAAACCCTGAGAGCTGAGGGCGATGCCTCCGCCCTAACCTATAGCGAAATCGGTCTATTAGATCTGGTGGCGCTGGGTACGATCGCGGATGTGGTACCGTTGGCTGGAGAGAACCGGATCCTGGTTCATGCCGGTATCGCCCAGATGGAGCAGACGGAGCATTTGGGATTGGAAGCGCTGCTGCTGGAATGCGGCTTAAGCGGGAAACCGCTCAAAGCCGGACAGATTGCCTTTATCCTAGCGCCGCGCATCAATGCCGCAGGCCGCTTGGATAGCGCCAGACTGGGCTTGGAACTCATGCTGACCGGAGATCAGGACAGAGCGATGGAATTGGCGAAACAATTAACCCAGGAAAACCGGCAGCGCCAGCAGATTGAAAAAGAGATCCTGGCAGAAGCTCAAGCCCAACTGGCTAAGGATGACGCAATCCCTCGGGTCATCGTTCTATCCGCGTCGCACTGGCATGTTGGGGTGATCGGTATTGTCGCTTCCCGCCTGGCGGAGCTATACTATCGTCCAGTATTCCTGATGACGGTAGAGGATGGAGCAGCCAAGGGGTCAGCCCGCGGTATTTCCGGTTATCATGTCTTGGAAAACCTGGATAGGCAAAAGGAGCTGTTAACGAAATACGGCGGGCATCGTCAGGCAGCCGGCTTTGCTTTACCGGCGGAGAATATCGACCTTTTGCGTAACGGCTTGAATTACGCCGCGCGTGAATTAGACGAAGCGGTATTTTCCGAGAAGGTCTCGGTTGATTTGGCAGTGTATCCCAATGAACTGGACGGATCGTTCTATCGGGAATTGGAAATGCTGGCGCCTTTCGGAGCAGGAAACCGCAGTCCATTATTGGCAGCTAGGTCATTGCCGGTATATAATATACGGAAAGTCGGTAAAGCAGGGGAACATCTGAAACTGGAGTTAGGTAAAAAAGGGGAATGGGAAGCGATCGCCTTTCGCCAGGGACCGAAGTTCGCCGATTGTCAGCAGATGCACGCTCTGGATATACTCTTCACCCTGGAAGTGAATCACTATCAGGATCGGGAACGTCTGCAACTGGTGCTGCGCGATCTGGAGTCCTGCGCCAGATGGGCTGACGCCGGGCAAGCATTGGACGAGCCAACCGAAACGGCGCAGGAAGCTGCTCAACTATACACGCAGGAGTATGTGCCGCGTGAAGAACTGGTGAAGGTGTATCATGAATTAAAGGAATTGTCGGCGCGTAGCAGTCCGTTCATCCTGCATTTACCACAAGAACAGCAGCGCAAGCGTATCGCTGTCAAGATATTTGAGGAACTAGGCTTGGTGCAGTTCTCGGGCGGCACAGAATATGTCCGCTTATATTTAGTGCCACAGGATAAAAAACTGGTTCTGGAATCGTCCTGGCGCTATCGCAGCGCCAAGAAGTATTATGAAGAAGCACAAACGAAAGATCTGGATTGGGCAAAAGAGGGGTAATAAGCGTGTCTTGGGCAGAATTAAAAGAACATCTGCATAAATTGTCTTCGCAAGGAAGATTGGCGTTGGTGGAGAAAGCGTATTGGTTTGCGGAAGAAGCGCACAGTGGACAATTCCGCAACTCCGGTGAGCCCTACATCGAGCACCCCATGATGGTGGCGCTGATCCTGGCGGAGATGGAATTAGATGAAGCGGCGATCGCTGCGGCTTTATTGCATGACGTCATAGAAGACACGAAGTATACCTTGGAAGATCTTGAGCAGGAGTTTGGGGTAGAAGTAGCGCAGTTGGTAGATGGCGTGACCAAGCTCGGCCGGATTCCTTATCAGACCAAGATGGAACAGCAAGTGGAAAACCTGCGCAAGATGTTTTTCG
>JAITOV010000093.1 GCA_031289735.1 Peptococcaceae bacterium | reverse complement strand
TGCAGCAAAACCCGGATGCATCTGGGCAAAGAACCTACGACCGGCATCTCTAGTGTATCCAGCATGGGCGCCTGATCCCAGCCGCCCAGATCCCGCGCCGCCGCTGCCGGAAAGATGGCGTTCAGATCCTGGGTCACACTAAAGATCGCGCCGGCAATCTCCTCTGTCTTCAGATGATTGCGTTCCATCATCAGCCGCAACATTTCTTGCGTCGCTTCCCGCATAGCTGGCGCACTGTTTTCCTCTACGGTGGTGGCGCCACGTATCCCCCTAATCACGTTTCATCACCCCCACTTCCCGCGGTACGACACGATGACCCATACCCACGGCTACTTCATCCAAATGCAACAGCCCGATCGCGCAAAAAACCGCGACCGTCAGATGTTCGTCATAACGGGCAATCCCGATCTTCCCTCCGATGTTTAAACCTAAGGCTTTCGGCATCATCTGACTCAGCGCCTCGCGCGCCGCCCCGGCTACAGCTCCTTCTTCGCCGTGCGTCTCTTGAATCACACTCTCGCGTTTGGCCGCAATCACCGCCCGCTCGATCATTTTGATCACCGCCGAGTTATATTCTCCACCGTAATCCACAGCAGCGGTCTTGACTCCCTGAACGGCAAAAAAAGCCTTCAACTGGGTTTCCTCTTCCCTGCTGTCCGTCATCGCCATCTTCAAAGCGGCCGCGCTGATCCTCTTACTCTGGGTCGTCATCTGTTTCATCTTCTTTCCCCTGATCTACTCAACTACCTTCATCCCTGCTGATACGGCAAAAGACACCGGTGTTTGGGTGTCTTTATCCATCTACTGTCTCACATCATCCGCTGCTTTTAAAGAGTAAAGTAAACAAATCCTCCGCCCAATGACGTCGTACGGTACCAGGAAACCAGATCGATCTTTGCTATGCGCCCTTCGTCCATAAACTCAATCTGCGCGTTGTTCTGATCGTCCTGAAGGTCCAGGGCAATGACCGTCACCCAATGCCACTGATCCAGTTCCTTTTCCGCGCCGTTGCAGAGATTCAAAAAGGCTACCGGCGTATCCTTGTCCAGTGCCGCAACGACAAAACTCAAGACCTGCGCTAAGCCTGGACGTTTGGCCTTTTGCACCGGCACATTGCAATATTCATACGACGCCGGCGCCCCTTTGTGCTTCATGAAATCGGCCAAGCCCGCGTAAAAGCGTTTCGTCGTCGAGACCCCGCCGATCTTCGGCGTCACATATTCCCACATTTCATCCATCAATCTAACACAACCAGCCGTACTACGTACATCGGACCCTAACAGCCCCGGTGAACGCGTCTCAAATAAGTATAACGCTAAATTAGAGGCAACGGAAGGCCCACAGCCCGCACGGCGTTTGAACTCTGTCCCATACCACTGCTGCATGCAGCCATAGAAAGCCTGTTCGGTTGATTGATCCGTAATGTGAAAAATATGGTTCTGAGTGATTGTTTTTCTCATGATGTATGCCAGCTCCCAGTGTACGTTCTCTATGGCCATTATATGACATTTTTCTTACGGCGTCACCAGTAAGGTTTGAATATTTCCCTGGATCATTAGATTTTGATAAAGTGTAGGCTGCATGACTGCCCCGGATATCCGGATAACCTGAACATTGACCACTCCCGCAAGCGAGCGTCCGTCCAATAAGACCGGACCGGCTTGCACCTGCACCGTCACATCTCCTTGGCGTAGCGTTCCCAGCAGCTTGTCATGCTGCCAGATACGCACATCCGCCGCCGGCTGCGCCCGCAAAGTCAACGTACCTAATACCGGCGCTGTCTGCGCCGGATCTTGCGCTCCCGCCGCGACCGGGTAGGCTAGATCCGTCTCCATAGCGGCTGACTCCACTTTTTTGGCAACAGCCAGATAGAATTCCAGAGGATCACGCGCCCTCCCGATTTGCACGACCGTCAGCACTAACAAAGCGCACACCACGATCCGCATGACGCGTTTTTCTATGGTCTGCATCCTGCGCGATAGATTGCCACGCATGAACATCACCTCACAGAATGTTTATGCGCCATCTGTCCGCCGTAACACCGCCCAGCGGCGCCTGCGAATCATTCTTATCTTGCGTCCGCGACGTAACGCGCCGCCGCCCGGCCGGCCCGATAACCCATCGCAAAAGCCGCTTGCAGATTATATCCGCCGGTGATTCCATCGACATCCACGACTTCCCCGGCCCAATACAATCCCGCTACTTTGCGTGAAGCCAGTGTCTTCGGATCGATCTCCTTGACATTCACGCCACCGGCCGTCACGATCGCCGCCTCGATGGGCAACGCGCCTGTAACGGTCAGCGGCAGCGCTTTGAGCAAGTTCACCAGGCGTTTGCGCTCTTCCCGCGTTATCTGATGCACGACTTGATCCGGAGCAATGCCCGATAATTGAATCATCACCGGGATCAGACTCTTCGGCAGCACATCCTCCAACGCGTGTTTGAACTGCTTATTCGTGTATTTGAAAAAATCGCGCCGGATCCGGGCATCGAGTTGCTCTTCGCGCAACGCGGGTTTCAGATCGATCCGCAGGATCACTTCCTCGCCCGCGGATACAGCCTGCCCGGCTGTGCGGCTGAGCGTTAAAACGATGGGACCGGAAACGCCAAAGTGGGTAAATAGCAGCTCGCCGAATTCCGCGGCTTTTTTCTTGCCCTGAATCCACAGGGAAGCTGTAACATTGCGCAGGGATAACCCTTGCAGATCTTTGACCCAACTCTCTCTGGCGCGCAACGGGACCAACGCCGGACGCGGCTCGATCAGCGTATGCCCCGTCATCCGGGCCAGCGCATATCCATCCCCCGTAGAACCCGTCGCCGGATAAGAAGCGCCCCCTGTACAGACGATCACCGCACCCCCGGGGATCACCCCCTGTGCGGTACGGACGCCGCATACCCGGCCGTCATCTACAAGGATCTCCCGGACGGACTGACGGTATTGGATCCGCACGGCGTTTTCCCGTAAAAACCCGCTCAACGCCCGAACCACATCCTCCGCCCGGTCCGATAACGGAAACACCCGGCCGCCGCGTTCGATTTTCGTCTCCAACCCATACCCGGCCAAGAACTGCCGCAAGCGTTCACTATCAAATTCATGCAGGATCCCTTGCAGGAAACGCCCGTTCCCCGGATACGCCTGAATTAGATCTGCGGCGCGCGCCGCTTGCGTCAGGTTACAACGCCCTTTACCGGATATGGCGATTTTACTACCTAAACGCTCTTGCTTTTCCAGCAAACAGGCCGTCGCTCCATTTTGCGCGGCTTGACCCGCCGCCATCATTCCGGCGGCTCCGCCGCCCACAACCAACACTTGCCGGTTCGTCATCTCACTCTCCTTATATCAACAAACCTGCGGAATCTATGCTCCGCCATACTTGCTGACAGCGTTGATATACGCTTTAGCGCTCGCTTCGATCACATCCGTAGAAAAGCCTTTCCCCACAAATAAGCCCCCTTGCGCATTGCGCAGTTTAACCGTCGCCTCGCCAATCGCTTCATGTCCCCGCGAAACGGATTTGACCGAATAATCCTCTACCCCAGCCGTGTTCCCCGTGATACGGTCGATCACATTAAACAAGGCGCTGACCGGGCCATTGCCTTCCGCCTGCTCAGTCACCAGAGCGCCGTTCACTTCCAAAGTGATCGTAGCTGTAGCCGAATGCCCGATAGCGCTTGAGAATGCCATGCTCTTTACCTGGATACTCTGCGCTACCGATTGCTTATCGCCCATCAGCGCAAAGATATCCTGATCAAAGACTTCTTTCTTGGCGTCAGCCAGTCTGAGGAAACGCTCATAAATATCGTCCAGTTCTTCCCCTTCGATATGATACCCGAGTTCTTCCATCCGATGCTGCAACGCATGCCGTCCGGACCGCGCGCTCAAACTGATCACATTCTGCATCACCCCGATATCCTCCGGTTTGATGATCTCATAGGTATCGCGATCCTTGATCACACCGTCCTGGTGAATCCCCGAAGCATGCATAAAAGCATTCGTTCCGACAATCGCTTTGTGATCCGGCACGGTGACGCCGGTGATTCTGGACACCAGCCTGCTGGTAGCCGCAATCTCCTTTGTATGAATATTGCTGACTATGTTATACGCTTCCGGCTTCGTCACGACAGCCATGATCACTTCCTCCAGCGAGGTATTACCCGCGCGCTCTCCGATCCCGTTAATCGTTCCTTCAACCTGTTCCGCGCCGGCGCGGATGCCGGCCAGAGCGTTCGCCGTCGCCATGCCTAAATCATTATGACAGTGTACGCTGACGATCGCCTTATCGATATCCTTCACATTCTGCATCACATAAGCGATCAGTTCACCATATTCCCATGGGCTGGCATATCCGACGGTATCCGGAATATTGACCACCGTCGCTCCAGAGAGAATCGCCTCCTGAATAACGCGCACCAGAAAATCCCGCTCACTACGGAAAGAATCTTCCGCATAAAATTCTACATCCTGTACGTATTTCTTGGCATAGCGCACGGCGACTCGCGTCCGTTCAATCACCTGTTCCGGGGTCATATTCAATTTCTTGGCCATGTGGATCGGGGACACACCCAGTCCGGTATGAATTCTCGGCGCTTCGGCATCGCGCAGAGCCTCGGCGCATAGATCGATATCCTTCTCCACCGCTCGCGTCAAGCCGCAGATCGTCACCCCTTTGACCTGACACGAAATCGTCTTAACGGATTCAAAATCTCCCGGCGACGACGCGGGAAATCCTGCTTCAATAATATCTACCCCTAAATGCACCAACTGATGGGCAATCTCAATCTTCTCCCGGGCATTCAAGGTAATCCCCAAGGATTGTTCCCCATCACGCAGCGTCGTGTCAAATACATAAAGTTTTCTCATGCTAAAACGCCTCCTCACAATAATAAAACCCCCGCCCCTGTTTTGAGGCGAAGGATTACTTCACGGTACCACCCAAATCACGGTCTAACAACCGCACTCAGTGAATATGGCGAAAAATCACCCAAAAACTTACACAGAATGATTCCCAGTACATATCCCTTCCTCATAACGGAGAAGACCCGTCCGAGCCTACACACCGATATACTACCTACCGGCTTTCAATCGGAAACTCCCGGGCGAGTTCCCAAGCCGCCCCATCCTGCCTCGCACCATCCGGCAGTTCTCTGTCATGGGCTGAACGCTTCGTACTATTCCCGCTCATCGTTATTGTCGCTTATTTGTGTTATTGTACCTTTCGGGCAGGGGAATGTCAAGGAGGGGGCAAGAAAACCAGAGTATAATGACTCTTTTTGAATGTTTTATAAATCTGTATTAACCGTTGCGGCAATATTCTTTTCATAACACTTTTTATAATTTTTTTATTTTTTTTTGCAAAATAATACGTTTTTTTCAAGGCCGGATTCGAGTGAATAAAATAGCACATCTTGTCGTGTTTACCAATATTATCAAGCGGCGTTTTTGTGTTCAAAAGCCTATCAAGGCTTGCACATTGACTTACGTTGATTCCAGACTTTATGTTAGGGAAAGTGGCAAGCTCACGCCGCAAAGCCGTATCCAGCGGAGTAAGGTCGCTTTGCGTAAGCCCTGTTACAGCCAAAACTTTGGAATTATCCATAACCCGATTATACATACGGTCATACAACAGCTGAGAGTAGTGTCCCTGATGAATTTTCGTCTTATAGTCTTGCATAGTGCAAATCCGAGTTTCCAGCCCGATTGCAGATTTATATATATCCGCCATATACTGCCAAGGATGATGCTCTGATGTGCATACGCTGAACGCTTCACCGTATGCCTGTTCGTTTAGCACAAGTCGCGCGAGCATCTTTGCTATCGCCCCGGGCCGGGGGGGGGGGGGGTGCGGGGGGGGGGGGTTCTTGGGGCGGTGGGAGGGGGGGCG
>JAITOV010000089.1 GCA_031289735.1 Peptococcaceae bacterium | reverse complement strand
CCTCTCCCGCTACGATTATGTCGTCGTTAATGATGAAGTGGCGACGGCTGTAGAGAAGTTGGTCAGTATTATTGTGGCAGAGAAATGCAGGATATTGCATAATCTGTGTGATTTCAAGGAGGAAGCTGAATGAAACAACCGTCTCTGGATGAACTGATGGCAAATGTGGATAGTAAGTATTCCTTGGTCGTAGCCGCCGCCAAACGTGCCAGAAGTCTGATGGAAAATACCGATGAAGAGGCGACAAAAGGGGAAAAACCGGTCAGCATCGCCTTGCGCGAGATCGCTGAGCAGAAGTTGCATATCACTAGTAGTTATGAGGGACAGAAATAGTGTTAAGCGGTAAGACGATCTTGGTCGGCGTGACCGGCGGCATCGCGGCCTATAAGGCGGCGGAAATTGTCAGCCGATTAAAGAAATTGCACGCTGAGGTGCATGTGGTCATGACGGACGGGGCGGTACGTTTCATCACGCCGCTGGCCCTGCGCACTTTGGCGGCTACGTCCGTACACACAGACACGTTTGCGGAACCGAAGATGTGGAATGTGGAACATATCGCTCTGGCGCAACGGCCGGATTTAATCTTAGTCGCCCCGGCGACGGCCAATACTTTGGCGAAGATGGCCGCCGGAATCGCGGATAATTTGCTGACTAGCGTTCTGCTAGCCACGGATAAACCGGTGTTTGCGGCGCCGGCGATGAACCATGTGATGTACCATCATCCGGCGACGCAAGCGAATATCGCCGTGCTCAAAGAGCGCCGCGTTCGTTTCATCGGACCGGTCAGCGGATTTCAGGCGTGCGGGAGTGAAGGCGACGGGCGGATGAGCGAACCGGCGGAGATCGTGGCGCAGGTGCGGGAATATTTCCAGCCGCCTTCCGCGCTGAACGGGAAAAAAGTAATCGTGACGGCTGGCGGGACTCAGGAGAGTATCGACCCCGTGCGTTTTATCACGAATCGCAGTTCCGGTCGCATGGGTTACGCTGTGGCGGAGGCTATGCGCGAGAGCGGCGCCGAAGTCTGTCTGATCAGCGCGCCGACTCATTTGCAGGCGCCAAGTGGCGTGGAACTGACGCCGGTGGTCAGCGCGCAGGAGATGTACCAGGCTGTGCTGAGCCGCTATGATCGTGCAGATGTTCTCGTCAAGGTCGCCGCTGTCGCGGATTATCGTCCGGCGCAGTCCGCTGATCAGAAGATCAAAAAGACCGGCGATCAGCTGACGATCGAATTGATCCCCAATCCGGACATTCTCGCGGAGCTGGGCAAACGCAAGCGAGGGCAAATCCTGGTGGGCTTCGCTGCGGAAACGGAGCGTCTGATCGAACATGCCATGGAGAAAATCCGCCGCAAAAACCTGGACATGCTGGTGGCCAACGATGTGACAAAACCAGGAGCGGGCTTTGAAAGCTTGACGAATATCGTGAGTTTTCTCTATCCGGACGGACAGAGAAAAGATCTTGTGCAAATGTCTAAGATAGAAATCGCGCGCATCTTGGTGCGGGAGATCGCGGAGTTGATAGAGAAAAAATAGAGGAGTGGTAGAGAATGGTAAAATTGCTCACATCAGAATCTGTAACCGAAGGACATCCGGATAAAATCTGCGATCAGGTATCGGATGCTATCCTGGATGCGATCTTCGCCCAGGATCCCTTGGCCCGTGTGGCTTGTGAAACCTCTGTGGCGACGGGACTGATTCTGATTACCGGTGAAATCTCGACCCATTGCTACATCGATATTCCCAAGATTGTCCGCCGGACGATTCGCGAGATCGGGTATACCAACGCCGCCTACGGTTTCGATGCGGAAACCTGCGCGGTGCTGACTTCTCTGAACGAACAGTCCGAGGATATTGCGCTGGGCGTCAATCGTGCCCTGGAGGCGCGCGCCGGAGAAATGGACGATCAGGAAATCGAAGCGATTGGCGCGGGTGACCAAGGCATGATGTTCGGTTATGCGACAAACGAAACGAAGAGTTTCATGCCGTTGACCATCGATCTGGCGCATCGTCTGGCGCGCCGTCTGAGTTTTGTGCGCAAGGAAAAAATCCTGGATTATCTCAGGCCGGATGGCAAGACGCAGGTAACGATCGCCTATGAGCAGCACAAACCGCTCTATATCGATACGATCGTGATCTCTACCCAGCATCATCCGGAGATTACCAATGCGCAGATCCACAAGGATGTGATCGCCCAGGTGATCGAGCAGACCGTGCCGCGAGAACTCTTGCGACCGGAGACCAAGTACTTAATCAATCCGACCGGACGTTTCGTCATCGGAGGGCCGCATGGCGACGCAGGCTTAACAGGCAGGAAAATTATTGTTGATTCCTATGGCGGTATGGCCAGGCATGGCGGCGGTGCGTTCTCGGGTAAAGATCCGACGAAAGTGGACCGTTCGGGGGCCTATGCCGCCCGGTACGTAGCGAAGAATATCGTAGCTGCGGGTTTAGCGGAGCGGTGTGAATTACAAATTGCCTATGCGATCGGCGTAGCGCATCCGGTCTCGATCATGGTAGAGATGTTTGGCACCGGTAAGGTGTCCGAAGAGAAGATTGTCCAATTGATCTATGATAACTTTGACCTGCGTCCGGCGGGGATTATTAAAAGTTTGGATTTACGGCGGCCGATTTATCGTCAGACAGCCGCTTACGGGCATTTCGGACGGCTGGATTTGGATTTGCCCTGGGAAAAAACAGACAAAGCGGAACTTTTGAGAAAACAAGCCGGTTTATAATACAGGCGCACGGAGGGAGAGTCAGACGTTGGCCGGTAAGATCGAGATTCTAACAGAGGTATGCAAAGGGTGCGGGCTGTGCGTCAATGCTTGTCCGCGGAAGATATTAGGAATTGACGACAAGCCGAATTCCAAGGGCTATTTTGCCGTGACCGTGCAAGAAGCGCACCGCTGTGTGGGGTGTGCTTTTTGCGCCTTGGTCTGTCCGGATATGGCGTTGATAGTTTATCGCGGCGCAGAGGGAGATGAGAGATGAAAACATTGATGAAAGGCAATGAAGCGATTGCCGAAGCGGCGCTGCAAGCCGGCTGTCGCTTGTTTTTTGGTTATCCGATTACCCCTTCTACCGAAATACCGGAATACATGGCGAAAAAAATGAAGCGTGTAGGAGGGACTTTCTTGCAGGCGGAGAGCGAAGTCGCGGCGATCAATATGGTCTATGGGGCCGCCGCCGCCGGGGAACGGGTGATGACGGCGACATCCACACCGGGATTCAGCCTGATGCAGGAAGGGGTCTCGTATATTTTTGCTGCGGAACTGCCGGTGGTCATCGTGGATGTTATGCGCCACGGGCCGGGATTAGGCGGTCTAGGCGCTACGCAAGCTGACTATTTTCAATTGACGAAGGGGGGAGGGCACGGAGATTATCATCCGATCGTCTTAGCGCCTGCGACAGTTATGGAAATGGTCGAATTAACCTATTTGGCTTTTGATCTGGCGGATGAATATCGTAATCCGGTGATTCTGGCTTTAGAGGGGATTTCCGGCCAGATGATGGAACCGGTGGAATTCATGCCCTATAGGCCGAAAGCACTGCCGCCAAAAACCTGGGCGGCTACGGGGATTGGGGATAAGCCGAAAGTAAATATTGTTAGTTATGTATTGGCCAATGAAGCCGGTGAGCTGCATAACCTGCATTGGGCTAAGAAAATCGAGCGGATGCGTGCGGCTGAGCAGCGTTATGATACGTATAGGATGGACGACGCCGAGTTCGCTCTGGTAGCGTTCGGTATTAGCGGCCGCATCGCCGAGAGCGCCGTCGATATTTTGCGCGCGGAGGGCATCCGCATCGGCTTGTTCCGGCCGATTAGTTTGTGGCCGTTTCCTACGGACGGTATGCGTAAATACTCCCGGATTAGGGGATGGCTGAGCGTCGAGTTGAGCGCTGGTCAGATGGTCGACGATGTGCGTTTAACCGTCGGATCAGGTACGCCGGTCCACTTCTTTGGCCGTCAAGGCGGCATGACGCCGGATCCGGAGGATGTAGCCGAAGCGTTCAAGATGGCGCTGCACAATGAACTGAATGCCGGAGGTGTGCGCTAATGAGTGTGGTATTTGAAAGAACACGCGGTTTGACGGATCAGTCCACGCATTTTTGCCCCGGCTGTACACATGGCGTCATCATCCGGCTGATCGCTGAAGTTCTGGTAGATATGGATCTGCTGGAGCGGACGATCGGTGTGGAACCGGTAGGCTGCACCGGATTCTGTGAGAATTACTTTGCTTGTGATATTGTCGGCGCTGCGCATGGACGGGCTGTGGCTGTGGCGACAGGGGTCAAAAGAGCGCGGCCGGATCGCTTTGTCTTTTCCTTACAAGGTGATGGTGACGGCGCAGCCATCGGGTTGGCGGAGACGATTTCTGCTGCGGCCCGGGGCGAGAAGATCAGCTCGATTTTTATCAATAACTCTATCTATGGGATGACCGGAGGACAGATGTCTCCGACTTCATGGGTCGGTCAAAAAACCGCGACCTCACCGTATGGCCGGGATGTGGAACTCAACGGGCAGCCCTTGGATTTGCCGTTATTACTAAGTCAAGTGGACGGTGCGGCTTATGTCGCTTCGGTGTCCGTAGAAAGCCCGCAGGAGGTCATCGCCGCGAAGCAGGCGATACACAAAGCCTTTGAAGTCCAAATCGCCGGCCTGGGATATTCCTTTGTCAGCATCCTCTCGACCTGTCCAACCAACTGGGGCGTGACGCCGGTTGAAGCCTTGTCTTGGTTGGAGAGCAAGATGAAACCGCAGTTTCACCTGGGTGAATTAAAGAAACCGGCGCTGGAGGGGGTCACAGGGCCATGAAAAAATATCTGATTGCCGGATTCGGCGGACAAGGCGTCCTCTTCATCGGGCGGATTCTGGCGCAGGCAGGTCTGGAAGAAGACAAACAGGTTACCTGGCTGCCTTCCTATGGACCGGAAATGCGTGGGGGTACGGCGAACTGCTCAGTAATTATTGCGGCGAAGAAGATCGGCAGTCCGATTGTCTCCCGGCCGGACATCGCGGTGATGATGAATACGCCCTCCTACAAGAAATTCCTGCCGCACGTCGTTCCGGGCGGATTTATGTTCCTCAATTCTTCGATCATCCCGGATACCGCGGCATTGCCGAGCCGGGCGGATATTCGGATTCTGCGCGTGCCGATCAATGAGATGGCGCATGAGATGGGCAAAGATTCCGTAGCCAACATCATTATGCTGGGTGTGATCCAAGCCGTGACTCCGGTGGTCTCCGACGCTGCTATCCAGGCAGCGCTGGCCGGGATCAGTACAAAGAATCATGAATTAAAGGAATTGAATGAAAAAGCGTTGAATATAGGATATCAATACGGTGTATCTTTGGGCTGAAAGAACACCGTTAATGGATCATAAGGTTGGGGTGAATGCGTATGAGTATGAAGGAACGCCTGAGACGTTATATTCTCTTTCTGACCGGTTTGTTTTTCCTGGCGGGAGGGGTGGTGCTCACACTCAAATCCGCGCTGGGTACAACCCCGCTGGCGACGATCCCGTATGCGGTCCATCGGGTTTCAGGACTCAGTTTTGGCCTGTGTACCTTCTTTATGTCTCCGCTGTTTCTCACCTGTCAAATACTGCTGATGCGCCGGGAATTTAAGAAAGAGCAATGGCTCCAGCTGCCGATTGGTTTTCTGCTAGGGGTTTTTCAGAATATCTGGCTGTTTTTACTGCAAGGGCATTTAGAACCTAGCGGTTATCTGCCCCGT
>JAITOV010000174.1 GCA_031289735.1 Peptococcaceae bacterium | reverse complement strand
GCTACGGCTTTCTGAAAGTCATCATCCCCTGTCAGGGTTTCGTCGTCGCCGCCTTGCTGACGGTGTTTTTTGCCCAGAGCCTGTGGCACTTCATCCTGGCGGCGCTGCTCATGGGCGTTGGCACCTCCGGCGCGCAACCGGCGTTTATTTCGGAGTGCATCAAACGAGCGCCCGCCGAGCAAAAAGGCAGCGCCAGCAATACGCATTATATCGGCTTGGACATCGGCTATTTTATCGGTGGCAATGTGGCGGGATTTATCGTGGCGCTGACCAGCTACCGCAGTATGTTCCTGCTGTTTACCCTGCCGCTCATTCTCAGTACGGCGCTGTTCATCATTTTTGACAAGCGACCGGAGGCGCGAGCAGAGGTTTAGGGAAATATACTAGTGCTGAATAAACATTAGAAAAGAGTTGATATTGATCGAAGCATTCGCCATGTTGTTAAATATTCTGGAAATGCTGATTGTTAATTTGTTCCTGATTGATCAGTGTTCCGAAAAAAAATACTCTGCGACGAAAACCTATAGCATTTTTACTTTATTGGCTATTGTCTTGTTGATTCCGTCGTCCCTCATTGTCTTTCATTTACCTAACTTTGGCAACGGCAATGGATTGTTTATCTTTTGTGGGTTCTTATTTGTCATACCCATCAAGTTGCTATATAAAAATTCCTTTGCC
This sequence comes from Peptococcaceae bacterium, assembly GCA_031289735.1. Classification (GTDB taxonomy): domain Bacteria; phylum Bacillota; class Desulfitobacteriia; order Desulfitobacteriales; family Desulfitobacteriaceae; genus JAITOS01. The sequence goes on along the minus strand of JAITOV010000174.1, from coordinate 13,612 downwards.
AAAATCGTTTGCCTAGGCAGTATGGTCTGGATTTACACGTTTCTTCTGTTTTCCATATCCGTACATGTCAGCCACTTAATCGAATGGTTTCCTTATACTTACACAGTGTTTGTCATCCAAACTACTTTCTATCTACTTAGTTTTACCTGGTTTTATAAAAAACTGAAACTTGATTTTCTCGTGACAATCAGCCGATTAAATGATGAAGAAACCCGCTCATTAATGTGGATGAGTATTATCTGGTTTTGTGGCATCTTCATAATTAATCTCTCTTTTGTCTATTGGCAAAGTAATATACTCAGGATCGTGGCTTTGGGCGCATTTGCCGTCTGCGCCTATTGTTTCAATTTGAGTACCTATCATGTGATCAAAAAAAATCACCAAATCGTTTCGCTTGAGCAAATGGCCTATCATGACAATTTAACTCAACTTAGAACCCGATCCCTGCTAACCAAGGATGTGGACCAACTGATCAGCCGGGGAATCTCTTTTTCCTTCGTTTTTATGGATCTGGATAATTTCAAACAGATTAACGATCGGTATGGTCATAGCACGGGTGACGAATACCTTTCATTCTTTGCGCAAGAAACAAAAAAAATCATTGGCAATAACGGCGGATTTTACAGAATTGCCGGAGACGAATTTATCGGCATATTGATTGACTCGGATGAGCAGGAACTTGTAGCGAAATTAGGAGAATTCCCGAAGACCATCAATGACGCTCATGTGCCTTTTTTGGGAGTCAGTTATGGCGTGTCTATCTTCCCCACAGATGGCGCAACCTATGAGCAGTTAATGGAGATCGCTGACGCGCGTATGTATGCGCACAAAAAGGAAAAGCCTGTCAATTACTCGACAGGCGCCTGAATCTTCATAGACTGGCCCAGATCTGAGAATTCTATCACCAGGCTCATAGGCTCCGACTTATCTTTACTCTTGGCGGTAATGATAGCCTTGACCAAAGCCCCGCCGTGTTTTTTCACATAGAGCGTATACTCATAATCCACCCAAAATTCTTCCATCACCTGATGAAGTACACTCGGTCTCATACTACATACATACGTCTTGTCTCCGTTCACTACCTCTGTTCCGTTCAGCACCACCTCGCCTAATTCTTTAAATTGCAAAGAAGCCAAGGGATTAAGCTCTGCCAGGAACACTTCTTCTAAAGGGAAGGCATCGGCAAATTGAATCCACTTGTGATTAAACGGATCTTTGTGATACAAGATATCGTTGATCTTGATCATTTCAATATCGCTGCCAATAAAGTTCCCTGTGATCCTAACGTTTTCACCTTCCTTTTCACCCTGAATTTGCGTCATCACCCGATCGTTTCCGGATACCTCCTGATGCTGGCTGATCGCATAGCGAAATGAACCAGCGCGATTGATCTGCTCCAAACTTTTGCTCACCAGCTTGACCGGATCCGGGGGCTTCAGCATTACTTTGCCTAAGCCCAGCCCAGCGATAACGATTAAGATCCCTGCAATGACCACCGACAACCGTCTTTTATTCATCTTTTTCCATCCCCCTGGCGGAGTTCTTAATCAAGACTATGCTTACCTGAGGCTGACCTATTCCTCCACGAGAACGAAAAGGAAAACTTTTGCGCAACACAGAGACGCCGCTTATAAGTTCAAACAACTCATAAGCGGCGTCTTTCATTCTGTCAATATCGTTCTAAACGAGTGTTGCCACAACGGTTGGCGCATTGCCTACATCATGCCGCCCATGCCGCCCATGCCAGGAGCTCCGCCGGGACCCATCGGTTCTTTCGACGGGAGATCCGCGACTAAACATTCAGTCGTGAGCAACATCGCAGCAATCGAAGCTGCATTCTGTAAAGCGGAACGAGTCACCTTCGCCGGATCAACGATTCCCGCAGCCATCAGATCTTCGATCTTTTCCGTCTGCACATTGAATCCGATGCCGCGATCGGTCGCCCGAACTTTGTCCACAATGACTGACCCTTCGTAACCGGCGTTGTTCGCGATTTGACGAATCGGTTCTTCCAGCGCGCGCCGCACGATGTTCACGCCGGTATTTTCGTCACCGGTCAGTTGGAGTTGGTCCAGAGCAGGAATCGAGTCGATAAAGGTTACTCCGCCGCCGGAGACGATGCCTTCTTCCACGGCCGCCCGAGTCGCAGCCAAAGCATCCTCGATGCGCAGTTTCTTTTCTTTTAATTCAACTTCCGTCGCCGCGCCGACTTGGATCACCGCTACGCCGCCGGCCAGTTTCGCTAAGCGTTCTTGCAGTTTTTCCTTGTCAAAGTCGGACTGGGATTCTTCGATCAGTTTCTTAATGGATTCTACCCGTTTCTTGATGGCATCCGCATCGCCAGCGCCTTCGACGATCGTTGTATTGTCCTTGGTTACGCGCACTTGACGCGCGCGGCCCAGCAGTTCCAGCGTCGTGTTTTCTAGTTTCAATCCAAGGTCTTCGGTGATCACCGTACCACCGGTCAGAACCGCGATATCTTCCAACATCTGTTTGCGGCGATCACCAAAGCCAGGAGCTTTTACGCCAACACAAGTGAAGGTTCCACGCAGTTTGTTCAATACCAGCGTCGGCAGCGCTTCGCCGTCGATGTCTTCAGCGATGATCAGCAACGGACGACCGGACTGGACAACCTTTTCCAGGATGGGCAGAATATCGACAATCGCACTGATTTTCTTATCTGTCAATAAGACAAACGCGTCATTTAAGCTCGCTTCCATCTTATCCGCATCTGTGATCATGTAAGCGGACAGATAGCCGCGGTCAAATTGCATACCTTCCACGACATCCAGTTCCGTCGTCATCCCTTTAGCTTCTTCAACAGTGATCACGCCTTCGTTCCCGACCTTTTCCATAGCTTCGGCGATCAGATCGCCCACTGCCGGATCAGAAGCGGAAATTGAAGCGACTTGAGCGATAGCAGCTTTGCTTTCTACCGGTTTAGCATTCTTTTTGATATCTTCAACAATCACGTTCACCGCTTTTTCAATACCGCGTTTGAGACCCATGGGATTCGCGCCGGCCGCTACGTTCTTCAGCCCTTCCTGCACGATTGCTTGCGCCAACAGCGTGGCAGTCGTCGTTCCGTCTCCGGCGACGTCATTCGTCTTAATCGCCACTTCTTTAACTAATTGAGCGCCCATGTTTTCGAAGACATCTTCTATTTCGATATCTCTGGCAATCGTCACACCGTCATTGGTAATCAACGGAGCGCCGAATTTTTTATCTAGGACAACATTACGCCCTTTGGGACCTAATGTTACCTTGACCGCATCCGCCAAAGCATTCACGCCGCGTTCTAAAGCACGACGAGCTTCTTCATTGAAAATAATCTGTTTTGCCACCTTATGTTCCTCCTTAAAATATAACTACTAAAATCCGCATTCTTAACCAACGATCGCTAAGATATCGCTTTCTTTGAGAATTAAGTATTCGACGCCATCATATTTCACTTCTGTGCCGGCATACTTGGAATAGATAACCTTGTCTCCGATCTTCACTTCCAGGGCAATTTTCGCCCCTTTTTCCACTCTACCGGAACCGACAGCTACAACTTCGCCTTCCTGGGGTTTCTCTTTTGCCGTATCCGGCATAATAATCCCGCTCTTGGTCTTTTCCTCCGACGGCACGGCTTTGATAACGACTCGATCTGCTAGTGGTTTGATGGTCATTAGCTATATCCCTCCTTAAAATCTGTTCCTCGAACTTCTCTGTTAGCACTCAATCACGATGAGTGCTAACATTCTTTAAATATCATACATGATACTTCGCCTAAATGCAAATGTTTTTCGTTGAAATTTTGAGGTTTTGCGAAGTTTTTTTAACACGCCGGCTGTAAGCTAGCATAACCGGCGCAAAACCATTTTATTCCTTTATGGCGCAGGAGCTTGACTGATCCCTGCTCTTTAAACAACGTTTAACTGTCTATAAGAATGGCTTAACGCCTTTAAGACATCCTCGCTCAGGTATTGCCTCACCTGAGGGTGTTCCGGATGAATGATATAGATCTTAGTGCGTCCGATCCGCAGGCTGGCATCCGAATGCTCCAGTTTCAGCAACCAGCCGTCGGCCAACGCGCGGCGGATGAATTGCTTAACCTGCGGCAGCGAGCGATTCAAACGGGTCTTCAAAGCAGTTCTAGCCTTGGTGGAAGCAATGTAGGGCATTTTCAACTGCAATTCCGCCAAAATCCGCACTGCCGCCGGCAAATCCTCCTGCGGATCATAGTTCTCCGGCGAACCTAATTGCAGCATTTCCTCTAACGTTTCATCCGCTTCCCAGTAATTCTGCAAGCTCTTATGCATACTGCCTTGGATCCCGATCACCCGCACTTGTTTTCCCCAGGCGCGGATTCTGCGTATCAATGGTAAGAAATCTCCATCACCCGTCATAATAAAGAAGGCGTCAAACACACTATTGCGAGTCAGTAATAATTCTTGTGCTTCCAGCATGAGTTCCAGATCGGCCGCATTACGACGGTAATCTGTTTGTGTATAACTGTTCTTGCTGAAAACATGCCGCGTAAAAACCTCAGTTTTCTCAAACGCAGTCTGGGTACGCCAGAATTCTTCACGGTCAAAATTCGCATAGACATAGACCGCCGCAAACTCAATACCTTTTTTATGCGCATATTCTCTCAGGAAGTCAGCAAGCTTCTCCGGCGTTAATTCATAGCCGCGCGTTGATAGCCCGCCCCAAATATTTTCATAATCAATCAATACGATAACCCTCACTGTTGTTCACTCCTCGTCCCACACTGTTGCTATATCTTATGCCACAGCCGGCCAAGAGTGACAAGCCAGTTTTCTTGCTGCTTGTTTAGCGAATGGTATCACAGATGCTCGGCAGCACAACGAATCACACGATCCTCTGTGATTAGGCAATGGATCCTGCGGTCATGCTCTTCCGTCGGAACCTCAGCGAGCAATTGACACTCAAAAGCCGCTGCCAGCAGCGGAACTTCCGGGCGCAGAAGCGGGAGAAAGCGGTCATAATACCCTGCTCCATACCCGACACGGCGACCATACATATCAAAGGCTACCCCTGGGACGATGGCCAGGTCAATCTGGCGCGGATCAATCTCCTCCGTCGTTTCCGCGCGGGGTTCCCGGATCCCCCACGTCCCCAGCGCCACATCCTGAGTCAAATCCCGAACAATCGCCGGAATGAACGCGCACTGGACCGTACAACGCGGTATGACCAAAATTTTACCGCGCGCTAGCACATCTTCCGCCAGGGCTGTCGTTTCCACTTCAGTGCGAAAATTCAGGAAGAGCAGGACGGAACGAGCCTCACGATACTCCGCCAAGGCGATAATACGCTCCTGAATTAGGCGACTCTTGTCACTGCGTTCTGCTGCGCTTAACCTGTCTCGGCAAGACAAAACTGCCTTTCGTACGATCTTTTTTTCTAATTCACGTGTAATATTTGCCAATTTAAACACACTTCTTGCACATTACTAGACCAATAGTCCCGCATTTTTCGCGATATTATCAAGAATTTACCAGTATTTAACTCAAGTAACCCCAATTGTTCCAGAAAAGGGCTGAACCTGTGTTCTATTCGCCTCAGTAAAATCACGCAATTTTTATCCCCACCAAAAAGGTTAAAACAACGCCATGTACACTACTTATGCACATTATACACAGCCATTGTGCATAACAATCGACATTTTTCATAATTTAAGCGCATCTCCTCAAGCCGCTTCAGGCAATTACTCACAGGCTTATGCACATTATCCACAATCGTTCTTTTTCCAAGAACAAATGTTCTTAGGACGTTAGGCCTAGTAATGGTCCGCCTAAGCCCGGGAAATAGCTTTAGCACGCTGTTCCACGCTATGACAAATCTGTTTTTCATCCAATGTCAACAGATGCCGCTCCTGCATGAGCAGTTTTCCGGCTACGATCACCGTCCTGACATCCGCGCTCTGAGCGCTATACACCAAGTGCGCCGGGATAGAATGTCTGGGATAAAAATGAGGTTGCTCCAAATTCACACTGATGATATCCGCCTGATAGCCCGGTTGTAAAGATCCAACCTGTGACAAACCCAGGGTTTCCGCCCCCTTCACAGTAGCCATCTGCAATATCTCATACGCAGGCAAAGCCGTCGGGCCAGATACGAGTTTTTGTTGATACGCCGCGCTGCGCATCTCCCCAAATAGTTCTAAATTGTTATTACTGGACGCGCCGTCCGTTCCTAATCCTACCGTAATCCCCTGCCGCAACAGATCATAGATCCGTGCTGTGCCGCTGCTCAGTTTCATATTGCTTTCCGGATTATGAGCCACACAGACATGATTGCGGCACAGAATCTCCATATCTTCGTCCGTTAGATGCACGCAGTGGGCGGCAACCACATGCCCTCCGAACACGCCCAGTTCATCCAGCCATTGTACCGGCGTCTTGCCGTACTGTTCACGAATGATATGCAGCTCATCCAAGGTCTCAGCTACATGGATGTGCAAGCCTACACCCGCTTGATCCGCTGCTTCTTTGACCCGGCGTAAGTATGGACCCGAACACGTATACGGGGCGTGCGGACCGAACATCACCGTCACCCGCCTTCCGCCGGCGCCGTGGTATGCCCTGACTAAAGCCAGATTTTCCTGTAGACCGCTTTCGCCGTTCGGACCTGAATCCATCAAGCCGCGCGCCAGTACCGCCCGTGTACCGGCTTGTAAGACAGCATCCGCCACCCGATGCATGGCTACATACATATCCGACATGGTGGTCGTCCCGGCGCGAATCATCTCGCAGAGCGCTAACAAGGTTCCCTGATAGACATCTTCATCCGTCATCTGATCTTCGAAGGGCCATATCTTATCCTGTAGCCACTGCATCAACGGCAGATCTTCAGCATATCCGCGTAAGAAGGTCATGGCCGCGTGGGTATGCGTATTGATCAATCCTGGCAGAAACACATCGTTCGGATACTCCAATAGGGTATCCGCCACAAAATTCTCCGGCGCAGAGCCTCTCGCTCCCACACTGATAATCCGCTCATCCTGAATCGCGATCTCCCCTTCCGGGAAGAAATGATCCGGCGCGGTCATGGGCAAGATCATACCCCTAAGCAAAATCCCAGACATCCGTACACCCTCTTTACTCGAAATATTACACGAATACGCTCTATCACCCGATACAGATGCTTATTGTTTATAATCAAACAGATATTTGTCGCGCAACACGTCCAGCTGCCGCTGATTGATCTCCTGCGGTTTAGCCAAAGCCTGCGCCACACAATAAATCTGAGCGCTCTTTTCCACAACTTGACAGACGCGCACAGCTTCCGCTACATCCCGGCCTACCCCGATCATCCCGTGATTCGCCAGCAGCACCGCATTGCGGTTCTCCAGTGCTTCTACGGCCCGTTGCGCGAGTTCCCGGCTACCCGGCAGCTCAAATGGCGCGACCAAGATCGGCGCGCCGGTGATTTGCGCTAAATCTGCTGTGATGCCAGGCAGCGGCACTCCGGCTACAGCCAGCGCACTCGCATAGATCGAATGCGTATGTACAATCCCTTGGACATCGCTCCTAGATCGATAGATTTCCTGATGCAGCAGAGACTCAGACGACGGCTTTCTCCGTCCTTGCACAATCTGCTGATCCAGGTTTAGCAACACCAAATCTTCCACCGTCAGGGTTTCATAGCCCATCGCGGTAGGTGTGATCCAATAGGCGTTGCCCGCGGATTCTCTGGCCGAAACATTCCCCCACGTTCCTACGACCTGCCCACTGCGCAGAATCTCCCGTCCTGCCGCAACGATCTCTTCCCTGAGCATTATGAGCGCACCATGACTTTCAATAGATTGACCGCATAGGGAGCGGTGACGATCCCCTTCTCCGTGATGATGCCACTGATATATTTCGCCGGTGTGACATCGAAGGCCGGATTATAGACCGGAACCTCCGGAGACGCCACAGGAACTCCGAACACCTCAAGGATTTCCTTGGCTGAGCGTTCTTCAATCGGGATCTCCTGACCTCCGGTCAGTTTCAAGTCGATCGTCGCCGTTGGCGCGGCTACATAGAACGGCACATTGTGCGCCTGGGCCAAGACCGCCAGTGAATAGGTCCCGATTTTATTCGCTACATCCCCGTTCGCCGCAATCCGGTCAGCGCCGACAATCACCAGATCAATCTTGTTCTTTTGCATCAGGAAACCGGCCATATTATCCGCGATCAAGGTCACAGGGATCTGATCTTCCATCAGTTCCCAGGCTGTTAAGCGTGCTCCTTGCAGGAAAGGCCTGGTCTCACAGGCAAAGATATGGATCGTCTTACCTGATGAGAATGCCTTGCGAATCACGCCTAAAGCGGTTCCATACTCCACGGTCGCCAGATTGCCTGTATTACAGTAGGTCAGGATATTCGCGTTTTTCGGAATCACTTCATTGCCGTGCTCGCCGATCGCATAGTTCGCCTGAACATCCTCCGCAGCGATTTTATCCGCTTCTGCCATGAGTCTGGTTTGGATCGCCGCGATATCTTCCAGACGCATGTTTTCCCGTAAGCAATCCTCCATACGGCGCAACGCCCAGAATAGATTGATCGCTGTCGGCCTGGTCTGGACTAATGTTTCCTGTATCTGTTGCATATAAGAATCAAATTCAGCCAGTTCCCCCTGGTACGCTAACGCGCCCAGCACATAACCATAGGCCGCCGCCGCGCCAATTAACGGAGCGCCGCGCACTTCCATCTGGCGAATCGCGCTCGCTACCTCTTCATACGTGCGCACCGTCCGAGAAGAAATTTCCAGCGGCAATTTTGTCTGATCCAAGATGATGAGTGCATCTCCAAGCAATTGGATCGCCTTCATCATGATTCCCCTCCTTAAAACTTCCCGCGTTCTAGCGCAGCCTGCGCACAGCGGCAATATCTCTCTTCCGGCACATTGGCCAAGATGTTCACGAATAAATCGGCTATGGTTTGACTCAAGGAGCGCGTCGCCTCTACACCCTCCGCATGGGTTAACGGATGATCGGCTATCCCGGCCGCCGCGTTCGTTACCATCGCGACCGTAGCATAACACATGCCCAGTTCTCTGGCAAGCACGACTTCCGGTACCCCGGTCATTCCCACCATATCCCCACCCCATTGCCGGAACATCCTGATCTCCGCCGGAGTTTCAAAACGCGGCCCTTCCGTACAGACATAGACTCCCCCGGAGTGCATCGCTAATGCTAGCTGAGCGGCTGAACGCCGTATGACCTCCCGCATACCCGGGCAATAGGGTTCTGACATATCCACATGCAGAACCCCGTTCTCTCCCTGATAAAACGTTGTTGCCCGCTGCTTGGTAAAATCAATAAACTGATCCGGTAACACCAGCATACCGAGCTGTAGCGCCGGAGATATCGATCCTACCGCCGCTGTGGCGATGATTTTGCTGACGCCTAAATGATGCAGCGCCCATAGATTCCCGCGATAATTAACTAAATGCGGCGGAAGCGAATGATCATGGCCGTGCCGGCTGAGGAAGAATACTTGTTGTCCCTGTAAATAACCCGCCGCAACCGCTACCTGGCCATACGGGGTATGCACACTGTGGTCTTCTCTTTGCTCCAAGCTCAGATGTTCTACACCCGTACCGCCAATAATCGCGCAGCTCATGCGCCTTCCTCCTCCTGATCATCCGCGGCAAATAACGCCGCCGCAAAGTCACCGGCATGAAACGGGCGCAAATCCTCCGCTCCCTCGCCGATCCCGATCCAACGCACCGGAATACCCGTTTCTCCTTGAATACCTAATACCACGCCACCCTTGGCCGTCCCATCCAGTTTGGTCAGAACAATCCCTGTAACCCCGGCGACTTCTTGAAAGAGCTTAGCCTGCTGCAAAGCATTCTGTCCAGTCGTCGCATCCAAGACCAGCAAAACCTCGTGCGGCGCCCCCTGAATCTCACGGGAAATCACGCGTTTCACCTTGCGCAATTCCTCCATTAAGTTGACTTTATTATGCAGCCTCCCGGCCGTATCAATCAAGAGCAGATCCATTTTGCGTGATTTGGCCGCCTGCATGGCATCATAGACCACCGCTGCCGAATCGGCGCCTTCAGATTGCTTAATCACATCGACGCCGCTACGCCGCCCCCAAATTTCCAATTGATCAATGGCAGCCGCTCGGAACGTATCTCCCGCAGCCATGAGGACCTTGTAACCATCCCGCACATATTGATGCGCTAACTTACCGATGGTCGTCGTCTTGCCAACGCCGTTGACCCCCACGACCAAGATCACCCGCAATCCCTGCGCTACGCTGTCCTCTGAGACGATATTTTCGTCCAGCTTCGCGGCAATCAGCTCGCGCAGCACTTCACGCAGTTCTTCCGCCTCCGTCAGTCTGCGCAGCCGCACCTTTTCGCGCAAAGCCGTAACCAGATCCAGCGCGGTCTGCACCCCGACATCCGAGCGAATCAGGGATTCTTCCAAATCGTCGTACAAATCCTCGTCAATCTTCCTGCCGCTCAATACCCGGCCCACTTTATCCATGAAATCATGCCGGGTCTTACTCAAACCCTGCTTTAATTGTGCAAAAAATCCTGCCACGCTGTTTCTCCCTTCTGTGCTTAGATGAAGGCGTCTCCCGTCGCTTCCTCAGACATAGACACCGACAGTAAACGGGAAGTCCCGGATTGTTCCATCGTCACTCCGTATAATACATCCGCTTCAGCCATCGTCCCTTTACGATGCGAAATGACAATAAACTGAGTCGCTCTAGATAGCTGCTGCAAATAAGCGGCAAAACGGCGCACATTCACATCATCCAACGACGCTTCAATCTCGTCCAATATACAAAACGGACTGGGCTTCACCCGTAATAACGCGAAAATCAAGGCGATGGCTGTCAGCGCCCGCTCACCCCCGGAGAGCAGGGAGAGCCATTGCAGTTTTTTGCCCGGCGGCTGAGCGATGATCTCTACCCCTGTAGCGAGCAAATCCGCCGGATCCAGCAAACGCAGCTCCGCCGCGCCCCCATTGAATAATTCCCGGAAAGTTTTCTGAAAAGCCTCGTTGACCGCGGCAAAGCCCTTAGCGAAGCGTTCGCTCATTTTCACATCCAGTTCCCCGATCAAGGATTCCAAGGTCTCGCGCGCATCCAGCAAATCCTGACGCTGTTCATTCATGAAGCGATAGCGCTCCTCCAGTTTAGGATACTCTTCCAAGGCGGCTTGATTCACCGGGCCCAACGACTCAATCTCCATCTTCAGCTCGGCCAGCCGCGCCGCCAAAGACGAACGCTCAGGCGCTTCTTTGTACGCTTCCGTATCCTCCCAGTGCAAATCGAATTCCTCCGCTAATTTGTTCAAGCCATTTTCCCAATCCGCCTCTAAGCGCACCAAATTCAACGCCTGTTGGTGCTTCCTCTGCTCCGCGTCCTGTGCGGCACGGCGTAAAGCCTCGACGCTACGCTCCGCTTCAGCCATTTCAGCCGCCAGGGCTTGCCGCTGTCCGCGCAATTGATCTAACCCCAGTTGCATCTGGGCTAGACCGGCTTCCCGGTCTTCGGCCTCAACGCTCAGTGATTCGACTGCCTCCTGTTCGCTCAGCAGCGTCTCTTGCGTCAGCTGCCATGCTGTTTGTTTTTCTGTCGCCTCAGAGGCCAATTCCCGTTGCTGATCCGCTGTCTGTTTGAGCAGCAGGGCGGCTTGACTGTGCTCCTGTTCTAATGTGGCGACGGCAACTTTATGCTGCGTCAAATGCTCCGCAAGCTCATTCAGGATCGAGGTCGCCTCTCTGACACTCAGTTCTTGCTTGGCCAAAGCATCGCGCGCTTGACTGACCTGATCTTCGCAGGCGTGCAGGGCGTCCGCTGTGCGTTGGACCTCCTGTTGTAAGGTTTGACCCTCTTCCGCCAGATCTCGGCCTTTTAATTTCTGGAAACGGAGTTCTTCCTGGCCGCGTTTTTTTTGGATTTCACGATGATCCAGGGCGGCGCGCAATGTGGCTTGACGCTCGCGCAGCTGCATCTCAGCGGCTTCGTTTTCCTGGATGCGCTGGATTTGTTCCTGTTTCCGCTCCAGTAATGTCGTCAATTGTTCCTTCTGCCTGTGCGTTTGCTCCTGCAATTTCTGCATCTCTTGCGTGCGTTCGGAAATTTCTCTGGCCCGGCTCAGCAAATTCCCGCGCGACGGCTGCGCGCTCCCGCCCGTCAAGGACCCGCCTGGATTCACCAAGTCTCCGTCTAAGGAAACCACCCGCACCCGATAGTCCGTCAAACGCGCTACTTCGGTCGCCGTATCCAGTTTATCTACCACGATGATCCGCCCAAACAGCGACTCCATCGCCGGACGGTACTGCGCGTCAAACGTGATTAGATCGACCGCCCTGCCGATAAATCCCACCGTCTTTTGCACTGCCGTACTGCACTGGAGGGGATTCGCCCAGATCGTGTCTAACGGCAGAAAGGTCGCTCTACCCAATTGGTTCTGCTTTAAATAACGAATCCCGGCTTTTGCCGCAACCATATCCCGGGCGATGATATTTTGCAATCCGCCGCCGACAGCCGTCTCCAATGCTAATTCATACGGTTGCTCGACCTGAATCAGTTCAGCGGCCGTTCCGTATACACCGTTCAACTCCTGTTTGCCTTGGCGTTTCCCCAAGATCACTTCACGAACTCCCCGCTGATACCCTTCCAGAGAGTCTTCCAAAGATAGTAGCGCATTCCTGCGCGCAGCCGCTTCCGCCAAGCGGCGGGAAACGCGCTCAGCTTCATCCGTTAGCGTGCGGATCTCTTCTTCCCATTGCTGCAATTGCGCCTGTTCCAGCGCGCGTATAGCATCCAGCTCTTTGCCGCGTTCTTGCGTTTGCCGCAATTGCTCTTCATCCAGCCGGATGGCTTCCAGGACACTACGCAAATCCGACTCCCAAACACTGCGCTCCTGCGTGTTCTGTGCGCTCTGCTTGTCCACAGACTCGGCGCGCTGCCGCAAACCGGTCAGCATATTCGAGGTTTCCGCCTGTTTAGCCATCGCTTCGAACAGCTCCGCCTTCAGCCGTTCCAATACCTGTTCGTCGCTTGCCGCTTGGAGCGAGGAGATCTCTTGTTCCTGCCGGGATACCTCTTGCCGCTCACTCTGCAACGCAACGGTGATCTGTGCGCGTTTGTCCTGCCAGGTCAGCAGATTTTCTGTCAGCACATCCTGTTTCCCCTGGATATCCGTATATTCGTTATGCAAACGGGCGATCTCGTCATTACGATAACGGATCCGCTCTGCTTGCATCTGAATTTTGTGCTGATTCTCCGCCAGCGCCTGCTCCGCTTGATACACTTGTTCTTTACTAATCTGGATCTTTTCTTCAATTAATAGAAGCCGCTGTTTGAGTTGCGTATGCAGCGTCTCTTTGTTAGCCAGCAACGCCGCACTTTGCGCCCAATCGTGTTCCAGTTCTTCCGCCTGATCGTTCAGCGCCCGCAAACGCTGGTCGATCAGGGTCAGTTCTTTGACGACGAACTGAATCTCCAATGTCCGTTGTTCCCGGTTCAAATCCAACCAACGCTTGGCTGTTTCCACCTGATGCGCCAAGGGTTGCAACTGGCTCTCCAGCTCTGAGAGAATATCCGCCAAGCGTTGCAAGTTACGGTTCGTATCCTCAATCTTCTTG
>JAITOV010000166.1 GCA_031289735.1 Peptococcaceae bacterium | reverse complement strand
TCTGAGAGATGTGATGAATGGGAAAACCTCCTATAGCTCCAAACAGATCCTGCTTCCTTTCTTCAAAGAAAATTCCTTTGAAATATTAGAGATGCTTTGCGACCATGTCCCTAACTGGTTTGACGACGAGCTGCCGGTCTTGGGTTTATCCTCCCGCGCGGAACAGTTCAAGGACTGCGTCAAGGTCAAGATTTACGCGGAGCGGTCCGAAGCGGGAGAATCGTAGCGTTTGCTGGTTGGGCGGCTGTTGCCGCCTGTTTTGAAAAGGGGGCTACTTTAGAATGTTTATGTTAGAAAACAAAACAATGGCGCATCCCTGCTACAATTGCGGCGCTGGGAAAAACGCGCGAATTCATCTCCCGGTTGCGCCAAAATGCAATATTTCGTGCAACTATTGCGTGCGCAAATATGATTGCCCGAACGAGAGCAGACCGGGTGTGACTGCGGAAGTGCTGACGCCGATCCGGGCGGCGGAGCGTTTCGCGTATTACAGAGGGAAAATGGATCATTTGCAGGTTGTGGGGATAGCGGGTCCCGGCGATGCGCTGGCCAATCCAAGCGAAACGTTGGAAACATTCCGCTTGGTTCGTGAGATCGATCCGGATATTACGCTTTGTCTATCAACAAACGGCCTGATGTTGCCGCATTATGCGCAGGAACTCTCTGAGATCGGCGTGTCACACGTTACGGTAACTCTGAATACGGTTGACCCGAAGATTGGGGCAAAAATTTACAAATATGTGGATTATTTAGGGAGCGTATACACGGGGATCGAAGCCGCGGAGCTATTGCTCCGCAACCAACTCGCCGGGCTAAAAGCCTTGAAAAATCAAGGCGCGGTGTGCAAGGTAAACACTGTGACGCTGCGCGGGATCAACGATCAACAGATTGAAAAGATAGCGCAAACAGTGCGGCGTATGGGCGTCAATATTCATAACGTTATGCGGATGATTCCCGTAGCTGGAAGCAAGTTTGAAGGTTTAAAACCGCTTTCAGAGGAAGAACTTGCGGCGGTGCGTAGTAAAGGCGCGTTGCATATGAAACAGATGTACCATTGCGGACAATGTCGCGCTGACGCGATTGGTACATTGACCCCGGTAAAATCTGGCGGCAGAGAATCTGTGTGGGGAAGTCTGTGTACGGTTTAAGGAACAGGCCGGGAGTGAGCGGTATGGCGAATTCTTGCTTTGAGCTGGTGGATACGACACTGCGCGATGGAGAACAGACCGCGGGGATTGTCTTCTCAGCGGAAGAAAAATATGAGATTGTTCGCATACTGAATCGGGTGGGCGTGGAATGGATTGAAGCGGGCATTCCCGCGCTGGGTACAGATGAGCAGGATATCTTGCGCAACATGCTGCAAGTAAACGCGCGCGCGAAGATGATTGCTTGGAACCGAGCGGATATCAACGATGTCAAGCAATCTTTTGCCTGCGGGTTTGAGTATATTCACGTTTCTTTGCCGGTATCGGATTTTCATATTCAACAAAAACTACAGCGCGACCGAGCTTGGATCATCTCGCGCCTTCGGGAGGTGGCGGAATATGTCAGGAGTTCCGGCGGTATATTGATTGTGGGGGCTGAGGATGCTTCTCGCGCGGACCGAGAGTTCTTTCTCCAATATGCCGAGGCGGCGGAGAAAGCCGGAGCCATACGTATCCGCTATGCGGATACAGTAGGCGTGATGGAACCCTTTGTGGTGACGGAAACTTTTGCGGATTTGACGCAGCGGTGTCCGCTCCCGCTAGAGTTTCACGCACACAACGATTTTGGCCTGGCTGTCGCCAATGCGTTGGCGGCTTATCAGAGCGGTGTTCCTTTGGTCAGTGTCACGTCCGCTGGAATCGGAGAACGGGCGGGAAATACGGCTTTAGAGTCTCTGGTTGGAGCCATGGAACATGTTTGTCATCATCCGTTTACGCTGCATCTGGAACACTTGCCGCCGCTCAGCGAGATTGTTCGTGCGGCGTTAGAGCGCAAAGTGTTAGATTAGGGCTTGCTGAAAGTTTTCATTGGAGGATGAGCTTCGGGCGAATATCAGGGCGCTTGACGAAATATTGGGGATTTGCGCCACAGGAGGAGAGGACGAGAGATGAGCGCAGCGCGCAATGTGTTATACCGAAGCGTCACAACGCGCAAGCTGCTCTGCCTGGTGGGGTTGTTCGCCTTACTGGCGCTTTGTTTTTATCAGAATATGATGACGGGCGCGTCGAGCCTCTCCGTCCGTGACTTGTTCACCGCGCTGTTCCAAGCTGCGGCGGCGACCGAAAAGATACATATTATCGTGTGGACGGTTCGTCTGCCGAACGCGCTGATGGCGATTTTGGCGGGAGCGGGGCTTGCCGTCGCCGGCATGGAAATGCAAACGATACTGAACAATTCCTTGGCAAGCCCTTACACACTCGGCATTTCGTCGGCCGCGTCCTTCGGGGCGGCGCTCTCGTTGGTCCTGGGATATTCGGTCTTGTCGGAGACTCTGCAAAATTACATAACGCCGATATTCGCCTTTGTGTTCGCGCTCGGTTCGTCGATGCTCGTTTACGCGGTGGGGAAAATCAAGAAAGACAGGGCGACGATTATTTTAGCGGGAATCGCCATGAATTTCTTATTCACGGGACTAAACTCGGTTTTCAGCTATTTTGTCCCGGACGAAACGCTTCGCGGCATTACAAACTGGTCTTATGGTTCGCTTGTGGGCGCGACGCTACTTGAGGACGCAATCGTCTTCGCGGTTTTGCTCGTCTGTGTGCCGCTTCTGCTAAGGGAATCGTGGAAGTTGACAAGTCTGTCGATGGGCGAGCAAACCGCCAAGGCTTTAGGGGTAGACGTTTCCAAGCTGCGCACGAAGATGATGATTTTAGTGTCGGTTATCACGGCGGTTTCGGTTTGCTTTATCGGTACAATCGGTTTTATCGGTTTGGTCGCACCCTATATCGCGAAGCGGATTATCGGACAGGAGCAGCGGTTTTACATACCCGCCGCGCTTTTGGTGGGCGCGATATTGCTTTCGGCGGCGTCCATCTTGTCAAAAACGCCGATATTTGGCGTAACATTCGCAATCGCCTTGATTACCAATATGATAGGCATTCCGTTTTTGCTGATATTGATTTTACAGAACAAGAGGTGAACGGTTTGGAATTACGGGCTGAAAATGTTAACTATAGGTATGCGTCGGGGTTTCAAATCACCGACATATGCGCAAGGTTCGGAGGGAAAATCACCGCCATCATCGGCCCGAACGGTTCGGGTAAATCGACGCTGATAAAGTGTCTTGCCAATCAAGTGAACTGGAGCGGGGATTTGTATTACGACGACAAACGAATCAGACGAAGCGACAAGGATTTTTATCTGTCGAACCTAAGCTACCTGCCGCAAACGTCGCTTATGGGCGCGTCCGTCACGGTTTTTGAAGCGATACTTTTGGGGCTGCTAAATGAGCTGACTATGTTTGTGACAAAGGCACAAGAGCGCCGCGTCGAGGACGTGATAAACGCGCTGGAACTTGGCGGCGTCGCACATATGGGTGTCGACGAGCTAAGCGGCGGACAGCTTCAAATGGCCCTTCTGGCGCAGGCGATTAT
This sequence comes from Peptococcaceae bacterium, assembly GCA_031289735.1. Classification (GTDB taxonomy): domain Bacteria; phylum Bacillota; class Desulfitobacteriia; order Desulfitobacteriales; family Desulfitobacteriaceae; genus JAITOS01. The sequence goes on along the minus strand of JAITOV010000166.1, from coordinate 9,429 downwards.
CAAAGAGCCGAAGATACTGATGCTCGACGAACCGCTGAATCACCTTGACGTACACAAAAAATTCGCGTTCCTAAACTGTATTGCCAAACTGACGGCGGAGAAGGAAATGGTGGCGATTATTGTGCTACACGACATAAATTTAGCCGCGAGATACGCGGATTCCGTCGTGGTCATGCAACGGGGAGCGGTCTACGCGCAAGGAAAGGCCGGCGACGTTATCACAAAGGACACGCTGTGCGAGGTTTATGCCGTCGATTGCGAGCTTCACAGAAGCCGCGAAGGGCGGCCGGTTGTAGAGTTTGTGGGGATCGCGCGAGAAATGTCCCGCGCGTGCGCAATAGATTACGAGGAGGCTGCGATATGAGAAGAAGGATGAATGGTTTGCTGTGTTTAGCGCTTGCTTTATCGGTTATATTGGCGGGGTGCGGTACGCCGCCGGGCGGTTCCTTGAACACGAATCCGGCGGCAGAAACGAAAACGTACACCGATATGGCGGGGAGAACCATTACGCTTCCCGCGCAAATCGACAAAATCGTCGCGGTGCGGTATATGGAACTGAATATGCTTGCCGCCGTATTGGGCGATGATTTTGAGAAAAAAGTCATATCCCTGGGTGGCAGTGTGGAAAAGAACGATTTTGACAACTACAAAAAGTTTTCCGAAATTTATGATTTGAACAAATTACTCGTTATGGACGGGCTTTATGAGGACAATATAGATGTGGAGGCAATGCTGGAGTTGTTCCCCGATATAATCATCGTGGACGTCCAATTTCAGTCAAAGGCGTGTGTGAAGAAAATGATTGAAATGGGCTTGCCCGTTGTATTTACGGACGTCAACACCGAACCGTTCCACGGAGAGCAGCGGAGCATGGAGATGCTGGGCGAGATGTTGGGTTATTCCGAACGTATCCAAGCAATGGTGAGGTACGCGGACGAGAAAACGGACGCTCTGCTCCAAAGGATAGACGCGTTGCTTGCCTCCGGCGCGAAAAAGCCCGTTTTATACTTTGAGTGCGGAAACACCATCCCCAGCAAAATCGGCGGTTCGCGAGGCGACACGTCATCGGGCTGGGGGCTTTTATGGCAGCGTCTGGGTGCGGATAATATCGCCGTTGGACATGGCAGCGATGTACTCGACCCAGAAGTCGTATTAAACGCCGACCCTGACGTAATGGTAATAGGCGGATCTAACTGGGATAAAACCTCGAACATTATGCGTATGGGGTACTTCGTTACGCCCGAGGCGGCAAGCGCGCATCTCGGCGAGTATGTAACCGCCCGCGCGGGGTGGGATAACCTCCCCGCCGTTCAGAATAAAAAGCTGTACAGCGTTCATTTTAACGGTACCGTATATCCGTTTTCCTTCGCGATATTTGAGTATATGGCAAAAATGCTGTGGCCGGAGGAATTTGCCGCCATAGAACCGCAGGCGGATTTAGATGAGTTTTTTGCGCTGTATATGCCCATCGAGTTTTCGGGGGCGTTCGCGGGGCAGTGGAATCCGTAATAGTTCGAGGAGGCGTTGGGGCGATGAACGAAAATTTAAGAGAGTATTATAAAAACGCATATTTTTACAATCGCCTTCCCTACGCGCACAGTTTTTCTCCGAGCGGGAAAGCGGTGGGCGCGATATATGCGGTCAGCGCGATAGAGGGCGCGGTTCCGATTCTGCATGGAAGCGCGGGATGCGGATTCCACTATCGGTACATTTGCCGCCAAAGCCGGCGATTTTAGACGTCGCCAAATCGGCTGTATGAAGCCTCCGCAATCTTTGTGTTGACCGGTTGTGTGCCTTACTTGATGAATGACGATGGCTGCACTCTTGCGCAGTCGAGCGCCAACGCTGCAAAAGTTTTCATTATCAATGCAGCGGGCTTCAAGGGAAACAGCTCAGAAGGCGCAATCGCAGCGCTGAACACTCTGATGGACGCAATGTCGCCGAAGGAAGTCATTTGCGGCAGTATCAATCTTATTGGAATGTTCTCCGATGATTATCGAGCGGAAGCTGATTTGTCAGGCTTGGCGTCTATGCTGGACGGTATTGCGAAAGTCAATGCCGTTTTGCCGTATGACACGTTTGCACACGTCTTAAATGCCCCTGCCGCTGAGTTGAACGTAGTTTTCGAGGGTTTTGAGACGGTTGGTAAAACACTTGCAAACCTCTTCGGGACGCCTTATGTGACGCTTCCATATCCGTATGGGCTGAAAAACAGTAGAAATTTCGTGAACGTCATTGCGCAAAAGCTTCATTTGCCCGCGCCGTCAAACCCAGGCGGCGATGAATTATGCGCATTGAAACAAATGCGCGTCATAAGACAATATCTGAACGATATAAAGGATATGCCAATTGCGATAATGCTTGACAAGGTAAGGCTTTCCGGGCTGTCCTCGTTTTTGCGCAACGAGCTGGGTCTGTCCGTCGAGGTCGCCTTTGATGTGACGAATAGCACGGATCAGGTTGACTTTGAGAAAACTGTGCAAAATAGCAACGCAATTATGCTCGTTGGTTCTTCTTTGGTAAGAACGCTATCGGAACGTCTTGATATACCCTTTCTGCCACTCACCCACCCCGTCCTTGACAGGATCGCAATCAGCAAAAACGGCTATGCCGGATTCGTTGGAGTCATCAACCTGATTGAAGATATACTCAACGCTATATTGGAGTACAGGACGCGCGGTACACACAATAAGTTAGGATTTGGCGTGAAATGATGCACCTGATTAAGAGGGATATCCCAATTACAATAACGAGATATTTATGAGGTCGCTAAATACCGGTATTTTTTAGCGCCTCATAAATATCTCGTTCAACAAAATCCAAATTCGTCCGCGAAATATACCCGAAAGGCAGATGCTTGGTTCGGATATAATTCATCGCTTTGTTATATACAGCGTGGCTCAAAGCGTTGGTAAAAAACAATATGCAGTCAGCGGTTTGTAAAAAAGATGGTTCATAATTCTGGTTAAATCCGTTCAACGTGATAATCTCTGGATATTTTTCGCGCAATTTTCGCCGCCAAGGTTTTGCGCCGCCGAAAATTACGATGCTTTTATCTTGGATCAGGCCGCTAAGAGAAACTACCGGACGCTCATCTTCCGACGGCTGTTTTTCTTGTAACAGGTACTCGCGCAGCCGGAACAATTCCTGATGATACTGATTTTCCTCGGCAATTTCTGTGTTGAGTTTGGAAATTTCAGTTTGCCGCCGCGCCAATTCGTAAGCGAATTTTTTGGCTTGCTCATCCACGATGCGTTCAAGTCTTTGCAGGGATTCCGCGTTGCGGCGACGCAGGGTATCCCGTTCAGCGGCTACGAGCGTATGCTCTTGTTCCTTGGCGCTAAGCGCCTGTTCAAGCTCTAGGATCCGGCTAGTCAAAGCTTCGCCGCTGTTTTGATAATAAAATTCTTTTGCGGCCTGGTACTCATCCGTTAGCCAGGCGGGCGGCGGTTCTTTGGCAAGATCCTTTTCATAGGCGATCATTGTGTGCGCAACGGCGGTAATCAGCTGATAATCTACGGAATTTGGACTGCAATAAAGGGACACATAAAAATAAACAGCTCGATCCGTCAGGGCTGTTGCGGATTCACAAAAAACCTTTTCCGAAGCATAGGATTTGAGCAAATGCTTGATATCGCTTTGACTAGCCGCAAGGTAAGCGGAGTTGAAGGCCCGCCGTAATAACCGTATGAGTCGTGAGCGTAAATACGCATCTGTTTCCGCCGCGCAAATAAGCGCCAAAATCTTGCGCGCATAAACTTCATCTTCCAAGCGCCCCCGATGTAGGAGAGCGTGCCGGGCGGCGGGACAGGTGAACCCCAAGGCATAGAAACGCGGGATATCCGCCGCATACAGTGCGGATAAATCCTCCTGAAGAGCGGGTTTCACGGCAAGCCCCAGACTGATAACCGCAAAGATGTGATTGGCGAGTAGATCAGCGGCGATATTCCAGTTTTTAGCGATATAGGCCGAAAAAAGTTGTAAATTCAAAAGCGGGTTTTGTTCATCCATCATGCGCACCTGTTTAAGTCTCGGCAATGACGGTTCCGGTTTGTGAAATATCATAACCGCCGATTCCGCTGATCTCGGCTTTAAAGCTGTGTGAATTTAAAATCTCCTGCATCGCTGAATAAATGACTTCGGGCACTGTTTTGGGAATGACAAGATCAAGCCGCTCTTGCTTAATAGGGATAAAGTCAATGGTATCTACCTGGCGCGCGCTCTTCTCATTGCCCACAGATACATCCGCCTCGCCGCGTGAAACCACGCTGGCTACCGCCATATGAGATTTTTCGCAACGCTCATAGCCCCGGATGTTTTTAGGGGAAATGCCAAGCTTTTTTAAGGATTCGTCAATCAAAACACGGACCCCCGAACCGATTTCGCGGTTGAACATCAGGACGTCCGGCCGGGTCAAGTCTTCCCAGGTCAGTATTTGCTTGGGATTGCCTTTGGCCACATAAAAGCCTTGTGTTCGATAGGCCAAATTTACGAGACGGCAAGATATTCCGGGTAGCAGATAGCGTACATAGGGGAGATTGTACTCGTCGTTTACGCCGTCCCACAAGTGTACCGAAGAAACCGTCGCTCGGCCATTGTATAGTTCGAGAAGACCATTGAAACTGCCAATATAAGAGCGCAGGGCTCTGAAATTATAAGGTGGGCGAAGCAGATATTGCGTAAGCACATCAGAAAGAAGATCTTGACCGCACAGGATAATCATATCGGCGGAAACCGGCGCGCTGGGCGCCGCGCTATTCGTCGTGACGGCATGAGAAGGCGTCGGCGTATGCAGTGTTCCGACTAACCGTCCACTGGGATCTGTCCGTGATTTGTTTTTATAGGCCTCAATATCGGCAAGATCCACACGTACTTTGCGGCCAATGCGATAAGAGGCCAATTCGTGTTTGTGAATCAGGTCATAGACGGTGTTTTTGGAAATAGCCAATATTTCCGCAACTTCCGGCACCGATAACGGTCTGTTTTGTTCCAAGTCGTCTTGCCCCTTTTGTTTGTTATAGCGTATACATAATTATATTTATTATGTCATCATTAGCATACGAAGTCAACCGTATCCAGGTCTGATTTGTATAAAATGTAATAAAATGGTATGAAATATTGTGTTGTGCTCAAAATATATTGACCGAACAGCATGAAAGGAGCAAAATACATAGATAGATGCAATGAATGGTACAAATAAGTTGCGGCGTGGAGAACGCGGTGCTATACTATATTCGATAGATTGGCGCAGATTGGTATCAAAGACGATACAAACGTTTTTTGGTACGCATCCGCGCCAATTTGCATTTAGATTAGAAAGGAGGGGAGAATCATGAGCCAGGTGGCGATCGAATGGTAGGCGCGATGTATGGAACATAGGTTAATGTTTGAAAGAAAGGAGCGAAATAAATCATGATCATGGTTCGAGCGATTATCCGTCCCGAAAAGGCGATGGACGTTCTGGCGGATCTGGCTGCGGCTGGTTTTCCCGCGGCTACAAAAATGGACGTAGCAGGTCGCGGCAAGCAAAAGGGGGTCGTCGTTGGCGATGTGTACTACGATGAGATCCCGAAGGAAATGATCCTGTGTGTGGTGCATGACGAGGATAAAGATACGGTGGTGCAGACCATTTTACACACTGCCCGCACCGGGCCGAACGGCGCTTTTGGCGACGGGAAAATCTTTGTGAACAAGGTTGCCGAGGCGTATACGATCAGTTCTAAAAAAGCGGAACTGTGAGGGGGCGGCGATATGAAAGAAATTATGGCTATCATCCGCATGAGTAATGTGAACGCGACTAAAAAGACCTTGGAAAAGGCTGGATTTCCAAGTCTCACCTGCCGCAAGGTGCTGGGGCGCGGTAAAAAAGCGGTAGATTACGAAATGTCATTAAGCGGGCCGGTACTCAACGAGAACGGAGTCCTTAACGGCGAACTGGTTTCCAATGTAGCCAGAATCGGGCAGATTCATTCCTTGATGTCCAAGCGCCTGTTTACCATGATTGTCAAGGATGAGGATTACAAAAAAGTGATTGACATCTTTTTAACGGTCAACAGCCACGGCCGAGCCGGAGACGGCAAAATCTTCGTGATGGATATTGAAGACATCATCAGCGTACACACCTTGGAAAAAGGGGATGCGGCTGTATGATGAAGATGGGCAAAATAAAGGAGGGGATCCGTTATGCCAATGGTATTGCTGGAAGCTGATGTAAAAATTCCAGAGCGCAAAAAACACGTATATATTAAGCAGCCGGGAGAGGATACCAAACAGTTTTTGCCGGCCTCTAATATTACCACCATTCCGGGATCACTTTCCGAGCGCGGATGCAGTTATTGCGGCGCCAAGCTGGTTATCGGCGGCGTACTCAAGGATACGATTCAGATTATCCACGGGCCGGTAGGCTGTTCGTACAATACGTGGCATACCAAACGTTATCCAAGTGATACGGATAATTTCCAGATCAAGTATGCCTGGTCCACCGACATGAAGGAATCCAATGTGGTGTTCGGCGGCGAGGGACGGCTGAAAAAATCCATGCTGGAAGCTTTTGCCGCCTTCCCGGACAAAAAACGGATGATGGTCTATACCACCTGCGCAACCGCTCTCATCGGTGATGATATCAAAGCCATTGCCAAAGAAGTGGAAGACGAGTTGGGCGATGTAGATATCTTTTGTATCGAGTGCCCGGGTTTTGCCGGTGTTTCTCAGTCCAGAGGGCATCATGTGTTCAACATTGATTGGGTGAACCGCAAGGTCGGTACCGTAGAGCCGGAGATAACCAGCGAGTATACCATTAACGTCATCGGCGACTACAACATCCAGGGGGATGCTTATGTACTCCAACGCTACATGGATGAAATCGGCGTGCAGGTAATCGCGCATTTCACCGGTAATGGTACGTATGACGCCTGCCGTTCCATGCATCGCGCCAAGCTGAGCATTACCAACTGCGCCCGCTCAGCCGGATACATCGCCAACGAACTGCAAAAGCAGTATGGCATCCCCCGTATGGATGTGGACACGTGGGGGTTCGACTATGTCAAGGAGAGCCTGCGCAAGGTCGGCGCTTTCTTCAATATCGAAGACCGGGTGGAAGCGTTGATAGAACGGGAAACCACGCTATATCAGCCGAAACTCGACGGGTACAAGGAAAAGCTGGCTGGCAAAAAAGTCGCCATCTGGACCGGCGGACCGCGTCTGTGGCACTGGACAAAGGCTTTAGAAGACGATTTGGGCATGAAGGTGGTGGCGATGTCCTCAAAATTCGGTCATCAGGAGGATTTCGAAAAGGTTATTTCTCGCGGCAGCGTCGGTACCGTGTATATTGACGACGGCAACGAACTGGAGTTTTTCGAGGTCATCGATATGGTCAAGCCGGACGTGATTTTTACCGGCCCTCGCGTAGGCGAGTTGGTGAAAAAAGTACACGTACCCTACATCAACGGCCATGCTTATCACAACGGTCCCTACATGGGTTTTGAGGGGGCGGTTAACATGGCTAGAGATCTGTACAATGCGATCAATTCCAAAATGTTCAAGCTGGCCAAGCGGGACATTTCCAAGGGGGTGTAAGTCATGGAAGAAAAAGTGGATGCCGTCTATGGCTTTGTCATGGAACGGTGCTTGTGGCAGTTCTTTTCCCGTAACTGGGACAGAGAGGCGAATATCAAAAACATCATGGGCAACGTGGCCAAGCTGCAAAGCGCTCAGGAAGCCGATCGCGCTACGAATCAGACCAACGCGTATTATGCGGACGCTAAGATACTGACGGAGCAGCTGAGTAAAAAATTCCCCTGGTTTGTGAGCCTTAGCCTAGAAGAAATCAGTACGATCCGTGATCAGGTGATTGACAGGCTGATGGATGTTGCCGTCGTGCATTCACTGAACGCGGAACGTACAGAAATAAATTATTAAGGAGGTGTTTGAAATGCCGACAATGGTAAAAGATAAGCCGCGTACCGGTTGTATTAATCCGATTTTCAATTGCCAGCCTTGTGGCGCGCAGTTTGCGTCTATTGGCATCAAGGACTGCATTGCCCTGGTTCACGGCGGGCAGGGCTGCTGCACCTTCGTGAGACTCATGTTCGCGCAGCACTTCAAAGAGAACTTTGACATCGCTTCCTCCTCTCTGCACGAGGACGCCGCGGTATTCGGCGGAACGAAGCGCGTCATAGACGGCGTGAAGAATCTGGCGTTGCGCTATCCGAATCTCAAGGTCATCCCGATCATCACCACGTGCTCTACCGAAACCATCGGCGACGATATTGAGGCTTGTATCGTGGAACTGGACGCTTGGCTGCAAGAAGAAATGCCTGAACGGGATCTAAAGGTCATACCCATCCACACGCCCAGCTATAAAGGCAGTCAGGCGGCTGGATATAACATTGCCATGGAGCAGCTGGTTAAATCTCTGGCCACGTTAGGCGAACCCAGTAAAAAGGTGAATGTCTTTACCGGTTGGGTGAATCCTGGCGACGTTAGGCAATTAAAGCACATCTTTTTGGAGATGGGGATTCCCGCTAATTTCCTGATGGATACGGAAACCTTTGACTCAGGCATCATGCCGGATAAATCCAGCTTCGCTGAGGGCGGAACCACGATTGAGGATCTTACGAACAGCGCCAACGCTTTTGCCTCCGTTGCGCCCTACGCTTATGAGGGTGGGTTAGCGGCAAAGTATCTGGAGAGCAAGTTCAAAGTGCCGTCCTTAGTAGGAACCATTCCTATCGGGATCGAGGGAACGGATAAGTTCTTAAAACAGCTTTCTGATCTGACGGGCCGACGAATTCCGCGCACATTGGTGGAAGAACGCGCGCGCGCCATTGATTCTATTGTAGACTTAGGACACATGTTCTTAGCGGATAAACGCGTGGCGATTTACGGCGACCCCGATTTGGTCATCGGGCTGGCGGATTTCTGCATTGAGTGCGGTATGAAGCCGGTGCTCTTACTCTTAGGCGACGATGTAAAAGCGTATAAAAAAGATACCCGTATTCAGGCGCTCAGCGAAAAGGCGGAGGATGATGCAATCGAGGTGATTAGCAACGCTGATTTGTGGGAACTGGAATCTCGCCTGAAGGAGGGTATGGAACTGGACCTGATTTTAGGGCACTCTAAGGGCCGATTCATCGCCATCGATTACCAAATTCCTATGGTGCGCGTAGGGTTTCCTGTGTTTGACCGCGCCGGACTGTGGAAGGAAACGGTCATGGGGTATAAGGGGGCTGAATTTCTGGCGAACTCTATGGCAAACGCGTTCTTTGCGGATATGGAGTACAAGAAAGATCGCGAGTGGATATTAAATGTTTGGTAGATGTGCAGCGCTTCACCGGTGATCCGGCAATCATGCTTTGCTGCGGCGAAGCATGGTTGCGAGATTATCAAGATGTAGTGAGAAAGGGAGGGAGAAAAATGGGCTTTGATGAG
>JAITOV010000160.1 GCA_031289735.1 Peptococcaceae bacterium | reverse complement strand
AAAAAATTAAGAGCCTGACAATCCATTTCTGAATCGTCAGGCTCTTGGCTGAGGATGTGGGCGGCTTACGCCGTTTCGGTTTGCGTTTCGGCGAGTTCGGCGGCGGCTCGCTCCGCTTTGCGCCTGTCGCGCCATTGCTTGTGGTACTCACGCAGATGTTTCTTCCGCGCCCGTCCTTTTTCGGCGGCGGCAATTTCCTCCGGCGTCGGTTCGGGGACGGGTTCGCTTGGGGCGGTGAACTGCCCGATGAAGTTAAAAAATATGTCCACCTCCTGATGGCGTTCGCCGTCAATTTTTACGCGCTCATGTATGAAAACGCGGTCAATGAATTCATGAAGCATCTGCGGCGTGAGTTCGTCGAAGTCCGGGTACTTTTGGGCGAGAGCAAGGAATTTCGCCGCGCTCTGGCTGTCCTGTTCGTAAGCGTCAAGCTGCGCCTGTAATTCGATGTCCTGCTCGCGCAAATCCGCTTGCTCGCGCTCGTAATCCCGTGACATTACCGTGAACCGGTCGTCGCTCAGTTTTCCGATGGCGTTGTCCTCGTAAACTTTGCGGAAAAGAATGTCGAGTTCCGCTATGCGCCGCTCATTTTTCGCGAGCTTGCGTTTGTTCTCTTTCGCAGCGTCCGCCTGTTTGACCGTGGAGGCTTCGCGGAGTTTTTCGGCGAACTCCGCTTCGTTTTCGCGGGCATACAGCGCGACGTGCTTTATCGTTGCGAGAATCATTTTGTTGACCGCTTTCGTGGTTATGAAATGCAGGCTGCATTTGCTGATGAATCGCGCGGCGGCGACGCGGTTCGCGGAACACTCATAGCTGTCGATGTAGCCTTTTCTGCCGACGCCGTTTTCATCGCCAAAATTTCTGGCGCCGCGCCGGTTTGTCATCTTCGCTCCGCAATCGGCGCAAAAGACTAATCCCGTGAGCGGATTGGCTTCCCCAAGCGAGTTCTTCTTGCGCTTCGTCTTGCGTAATTTCTGGGCGAGCGCCCACGTTTCCCTGTCCACAATCGGCGGGTAGTAGTCCTCAACGATAAGCCATTTTTCCGGCGGGTTGAATGAGTACCGCTTACTCTTGTAGCTGTCCTTTGAGGTCTTGAAGTTCACCATGTCGCCCATGTATTCGCGCCGCTTGATGATGTGTATGACCGTCGAGCCGTCCCAGTTGTAGCGGCATTCCATGTCGCATCTTTTTGACGGCGGCAGAATGCCGGCGCGGACGAAATAATACGACGGCCGCTCTATCTTCTCGTCGCAGAAAATGTGAGCGATCTGGAACGGGCCGAGGCCCTCAATCGTCATTTGGAATATGCGCCGGACGACCGGCGCGGTTTCCGGGTCGATGATTCGCTTGGTTTTGTCCTCCGGGTCTATGACGAAGCCGTACAGCGGCTGGGTGCATAGCGGTTTGCCGCTGTTGCCTTTGGACTGAAAAACGGCTTTCACCTTGCGGGAGCAGTCTTTGGCGTACCACTCCGCGAGGATGGCCCGGAACGGCGTGAAATCGTCTTCGCCCCGCGCCGTGTCGATGCCGTCGTTTACGGCGATGAAGCGGATTCCAAGTTCCTGGAACTGCTCCATGTACAGCCCGACGCGCAGGTGGTCGCGCCCCATGCGGTCAAGGTTCTTGACGATTAGGCAGGACACGCGCCCCGCCCCGATTAAGCTGATGATTTTCTCCCAGCCGGGGCGGGTCCACCCGGTTCCGCTGTATCCGTCGTCGTCGATGTTCAACAGGTTCGTGAGGCCGTTGTCGTTCGCGTATTTTTCCAGCATATTGCGCTGGTTCGCGATGGAATTGCTCTCGCCGTTTTCGTTGGGGTCGTCGCGCGAGAGCCGCTGGTACAGGATTGTTATTTTCTCCTGCTCGCTGATTTTGCTGGTCTTGTTCATACTGCGCCGCTCCTTTCGGGCAGCCGCCCCGTCCGCGTTGGTTCGGCGTTCTCCTGCCTGATGGTAAGCAGGACGGACTGAAAGTCCAGCCCGTCGTTTCGTGCGAGCCGGAGGATTTTGTCCTCCAAGGTTTCGCTTGTGTTTGTTGCGAAATACGCGCTGACCGAGTAGACGGTCGAGCCAATGCGCTTCTGCAACTTGAAAGGATCGGCGGCGGTTTCAGCAGGCGTCTGAGCCGCTACGTTTTGCATAGCTTGCATAGTCATTGACTCCTTTTTCAGAAAAATAATTATACTTTGAGTGTACTTCTATTTCGGACTGCCGGGGCAATCCTCCCACTTTCGTCATTGCTGACAGGCGTGGTTATCGTTACGCTCGTGGGTCGTCAACGATGTTGCCCTTTCCGCTTTCATCCCGGTACGTTCCTGCGCCGCTCCTTGTTTGGGTTGGGCGCGTATAGCTTCTTGTCATACACGGCGCCGTCCGCGCTCCTTTCCACGCTCTGGACGGTTGTATTGGCCGTGTTTGGCTGTCGGCTAATCCGATGTGCATATTCCCGCCCCGCGCCCACGCCGCGGACTCGCGTTCCTTATGCCCCGGTATGCTTCCGGCTGCGGTATTCAGTTGTTTGGTGTACGTTCGTGAATTTGTAATATCTAAATTCACGATGTTAGTATTATCGCACATTCGATCACCTTTGTTAATAGTTATTTCGTAAATTCAACAATGTTGTGCAACGCTCGTGAAACTATCTGTTGACTTTCACATTCGTTGTAGTATACTGGGGGTAATGGAATTTACGGAGGTTTGCTATGGACATCAGCCATATTTTCGCGACGCGGCTCAAGAAGCTGCGCGAGGGCAAGTACAATCAGGGTGAGTTTGCCGATACGGTGGGCATTTCCCGCGGGGCGATGAGCTATTACGAGCATGAGGCGCGTGTCCCCGACATCGGCGTGCTACGCCAGATTTGCGAACGGCACAATATTTCAGCGGATTACCTTATCGGGCTTGTCGCCGACCCGGACAAGGAAACGTCGGACGTTTGCGCCGAAACAGGGCTTATCCCAATCGCCGCCCGGAGGTTACGGCTGATTCAGCGGCTCAAAGAAATTGAGATTGAATCGGCTGTCACGGTAGTCGAGAAGTTCGATGAGGACGCGCAGGAAGCGTTGGAGCTTACGCCGTTCACATCGGCGACGTCGGTCATCAACCTTTTGCTCGCGACGGACGAGGGACTTTTGCTCCTGAACCTGCTCGGTGCGATTATCGGAGGCGCGAAACTGGTGACGGGAAGCGAGGAACAGCCATATTTCGAGATGCCTGCGGGACACAAGAATCTTCAAATTACATTTCCGCTGGAAAACATCACCGCCGCTTTGTGGGTGAATGTGCAAGCCGAAGCCGAGAAGCTGAAAGCCAAACTGGACGCGGCGCGGCCGGAGTAAAAGCAAGTTCCGTATGACCGCCGCAGGGACGGTGTTTTTCAAGGAACAGGCGGGAAGATGCCCAAGATGCCCAAGCGTGGGACGTGGGGGTGTTGGGTATCTTCCCATTATTTCGGACATTAAATTTCGCAGATGATTTCTTTCAGGATTATGCTTTCGGGGCAGCCGTTGCGCCGCCGTTCGTCGGCGATTGCGTCTGCTTCCCGCAGGTGCGGATATAGTTGTTCCGACAAGAGCAATTTAGCGTAGAACGCGGGGCAATGCTCTTTCAAGAACGTTCGCCGCATTTTGCCGTACCGTCCGATGGGCGGTACGGTCGGCGGGTCGCTGAGCGTTATCGCGGGTAACAGATAATCGCCAACTTGAATGTAGCTGATTCCCATTGTGTGCTTCTCCTTTCGTGGCAGCCGAATCTCGTTGCGGACGGGGCGACTGCGCTAAAAAAATTAAGAGTGATTTACATCACCCTTAACAAGATAGCACTTGGGTATATACCCAATACCTACGCGCTGTTATTTACATACAAATATCCAGCGTTTTCCACGGAACTCCCGGCCAGCCAGCAACTTGTCAAGGAAAAATGAATACGCTATACTGATAGTGCTGTAGTGGCGGGTTTATCCCGTGTTTGTAGGCGTGGCTCTCGAAAGTTCTTCCTACATTCGCCGTGTGGTGCTGGTAACACCTCACGGTCGCTGCGGCCTCTTTATGTGGCCTCATGCTTCCAATATAAAGTATCTTGCAAAATTTTGCAAGATACTTTATCAAGATACTTTATATTGATCAAAATGAAGTGGGCTGTAGGATATGATAGCGCGCGCGGACTCACATCACCGCGACCACCTGATGTTCCCGTCCGTCATCCACACAGGTAATCTCCACGCCCGTGATCTCTTGCTCATCCAGGAATAATTGGCTAATCCCGCGCATCTTTTTCTGCGGATTCCGCACCAGGATATGATACCGCGCACTATGGTAGCGATAGTCGATGCGATACTCCGGCCATTCCGGCGAGATACAGGGATTTAGCCTGATTTTCTCTCCTTGCGCGTAGAAGCCCAGGATACTTTCCATCCCCGCTTGATACATCCAGCCGGCCGCGCCGGTATACCAGGTCCAGCCGCCGCGTCCGCTGTGCTGTGCGTTCGCGTAGATATCGGCGGCCATCACATAGGGTTCCGTCTTGTAACGCCGCGCCTCTCTTTCTGTGCGGGCATGATGGATCGGGTTCAACATCTGGAATAAAGCGACGGCTTTGTCCCCTTGGCCTCGAGCGGCGAAAGCCATGACCGCCCAGACCGCAGCGTGTGTATACTGTCCCCCATTTTCCCGGATACCCGGCAGGTAACCCCGGATGTATCCAGGATCCTTTTCCGCTGCATCAAACGGCGGGGTCAACAGTAGCATCAAGCCCTCGTCCTTGCGCCACAGATAGTTTTCCAGCGCCAGCATCGCGTCATTGAGCCGGGATTCTTTCTCACCTCCGGCCAGGACTGCCCAAGACTGCGCCAAGGCGTCAATCTGGCACTCGTTGTTATCCGCGGATCCCAGTGGAGTTCCATCGTCGAAATAAGCGCGCCTGTACCAGCCGCCGTCCCAGGCGTTGAGTTCTAATTGTTGGCTCAATTGCTCAGCGGTCTGCTGATAGCGCTCGGCGTGTTCCGCGTCGTTACGCTGCGCGCAGAGCGCGCTGAAACGTTTGAGGATAATGTACAAAAACCAGCCTAACCAAACACTCTCCCCTTGGCCTGCGCTGCCGACACGGTTCATTCCGTCATTCCAGTCCCCGGAACCGATCAGCGGCAGGCCGCGTTCACCGAAGCGCAGCGATCGCTCAATGGCCCGTATACAGTGTTCATAGACGCTGCCCTCTTCTTCCGCTAGGCGCGGCAAGGAATAGCGTTCATCTTCCCCGTCGCCCAGCGGCGCGTCCTCCAGGAATGGCGTCACTTCTTCGAGTACGCCGAAATCCTGCGTATGTTCCAGGTAATCCAGTGTGACATACGGCAGCCAGAGCAAATCATCGGAGAACTTCGTACGGATGCCCTTGCCGCGTTCCGGATGCCACCAATGCTGCACGTCGCCTTCCCGGAATTGGTGCTGCGAGTGCAAGATAATCTGCGCCCGCGTCCATTCCGGTTTCAGCACACTGAAAGCCATAACATCCTGTAATTGATCCCGATAACCGTAAGCGCCACCGGACTGATAGAAAGCCGAACGCGCCCACAGACGGCATACCGTCGTCTGATAGATCAGCCAGCGGTTTAACATCAGATCTATAGCGCGATCAGGGGTTTGCACCTGGACGACCTGGAAAAGATTGCGCCAATCCGAGCGTACTTCTTCCAGCGCGGGAAGCAGCGCGCTGGGATCCGGATATTTGTCCCATAGCGCTTGTAAATCTTCCTGGTCATGGGCTTCTCCCAGTAAAAAAGCAATCGTGCATTCACCCTGCGGCTCGAGAGAAAGCGCTGCCTGTAAGGCGAAGCAGGGATCATAACCGGCGCCGGCGCGTTGCCTCAAAACCGTCGTGCGCAAGCCTTCCGGGTTGCGCAAACTACCGTACCGCCCGATAAAGTCTGTCCGGTCGCCACTGTGAGAGATCGCCGGCGCGCCTAATACACGCAGAAACGCTAAGCGCTCGGCTAACTCTTCTTGATATACATTGCGCGCCAGCAGGCAATCTGTATCCGGTTCATATGAGGTCACGATATAGGGCGCAGTTTGCTCGCGGGAAACCCCCAAAACCAGTTCGGCGTAATAAGTCGCGCTGAGATTCCTTCTCCGCCCCGACTGATTGACGACGCGCAATAAGATGAATTTTATGGTGTCCTTACGCGGGGTAAAGAGAGTCAACTCCTGTTGTAAGCCGTGGCTGGTATGCTCAAACACGCTGTATCCTTGACCGAAGCGCACGATATACGGTTCCGCTTCCCGTATCGGTTCAGGGGTAAGCGTCCAGAGCGTTTTTCCTTCCGGTTCCTCCTGATCGCTCAAGTACAAGACTTCCGCCGGTGAGTCCAATACCGGGTCATTCGACCAGGTGGTCAGCTTATTCTCGCGGCTGTTGCCGGACCAAGTATATCCCCCGCCGGTAGCGGAAACCTGAAAACCGAAGTTGGGGTTCGCCTGGATATTGATCCAGGGCAGCGGCGTACTGTCGGGTTCCCCCAGCTGGATGACATACTCTGTCCCGTCCGCGTTAAACCCGCCGAAACCATTAAAGAACTGCATGACCTCGTGATCTGGCGGTAATGACGTATCCGATCGGTCGGCGCTATTCCCCAGGCGCGTCACCGTGTTTCTCCGGCTGGCCGATGGCGCCGGCAGCGGTAAGGCAATATCCGCTTGATCAAACGGACTGATCTTCCGCATTTGAGCCAGCAAGGAGCCGTCCTCACCGTTGAACGTGAGCCGGGCTACCGTGCGCAACAAATAGAGATCCTCTTCCGATAAATGTTTGCGCAACAGGATATGGACATGCCCTTGATTGTACTCCGGACCGCCGGTATGGCCGACAGCTACCAGATCCCGCAGCATATCATAGAGATTTTGCATGTATCCGCCGCTGTCTTCATTCAGAATCACCAGATCCGTGATCATGCCCTTTTGCAGCCAGTAATCATGGACTTTTAACAACTGGCGCATGAATTCCAGATGTTCAACCTGGGCAATCCGGGCTAGGATGACCGGCAGATCTCCGGAGATCGCATGGGGCCAAAGACTGGATTGTCCCTTTACATTGCGCCGAATGCTCTCAGAGCGTTGTGGATGAATCAGATTAGCATAAAGGATGTAGGCGCCCAAACTTAATGATTTATTGGCGAGCAGGGGTGACAGATTCAGATGACGCAGTTCCATTTGACTATGCGTCCAGGCTAATTCCAGCGCACGCTGAATAGCCGTGTACTCCTGGTATTTTTCCGCTAAATGAATGACTTCTTCCCGGTTGTACGCCAAACCGACAGAAAAAACCAGATGCCGGGTTTGATTGGGCTCGAGATGAATGCGGCGTCGTAAACTCATGATCGGCTCTAACACAGAACCAGAGGTGTTGGAAAGCGGGCGGTTCAATTCCAAGGCCAGGGGGTTGGTCAGATCTCGTCCCCTGCCGATGAAACGAAAACGGTCCGTTTCATATTGCAGGACGCCTTCCGCGTGATCCTCCCGATCTTCCAGGCATACGGTATGCATCAGCCATAGCGGATTTTGCCCCGGGCGGTGCGAACGCCGGGTGGCCAATAACGCTTGATGGTTAAACTCCGTCTGGATAAACAGGTTGTTAAAAACCGGATGCGCTTCATCATCCTGTAAGGAGGACAGGATCACCTCGAAATAACTGGTCACTTCGAGATCACGGCTGTGTTTACTGTGATTCGTCAAGGAGATCCGGCGGATCTCAACTGGATCCTCCGAACTGACGACCACCTTCGTGCGGGTCTGAATATTCCCGTCCTGACGTTGATACTCCACATGATCCGGCGCATAAAAGACGCGATATTCTTTCCCCGAATGACCCAAGGGCTGATGCGTGGCGGACCAAACATTGCCGGAGTTGAGATTTTGAATGTAGAAATACATCCCCCAGTTTTCCCTGGTAAAGTCTGAACGCCAACGCGTCAGGGCTATCTGGCCAACCTTACTGAACCCGGAACCGGCATTCGTCAGCAAGACAGAGTATTGACCATTGCCTAACATATGGGTCACAGGGATTTTGGTCAGCGGTGTCTTCAGTTGGATTAGCGGATGGTCTTCTTCGGCCACCTCCTTGATGACTTCATCGGTCAGGGTATATTCTGCCGGAGGTGGATTCAGGGAGACCTTCAGCGGCATCTTCTCTTGCAGGATCAACTCGGTCGCTTGAATGAGCGGATGCTCGTGGAAGCAGTTTTGCAGATGATTTTGCCGCAATACATTGGTCAAGGACAACAAACTCATCCCCTGATGATGCGACATAAAGCTCTGTACCATGCGGAAACGCTGATCCCGGGGCAAACGCGCCCGGGTATAATCGATCGCCTCATATAAGCCGTAGCTGCCCAGAAATCCGAGAGATATCATCTGATGTATATTGCGCATGGCCAAGCCCGGCTGAACTTGCAGGGCCAGGAAACTCGCATACGGCGCGATGACCAAATCATCGATTAATCCCCGCTTCAAGCCTAGACCAGGCACGCCAAATGCCTTGTATTGATAGTTCAATTGTTTATCGAAGGCATAGAAAGCAGACTCTGAGACACCCCAAGGGAGATCTTGGCCAGCGGAAAAATTAGCCTGAATCCGCACTACGCTCTGATACGTCTCAGCCAGGATTGTGCCCGGATAATTACGCATGATCAATAACGGCATCAGATATTCGAACATCGTACCACTCCAGGATACCAAACACCGCTGTCCCTTGACCTTCGTCATGCTGCGCCCCAGACGGAACCAATGCGTTTGCGCTATATCCCCCTTGGCAATGGCAAAAAAACCAGCTTGGCGCGCTTCTGAAGCTAACAAATCATAATAGGATTGATCGATTCGTCCATCCTGTACATGGTAACCGATCGAAAATAACTGTTTTTCCTTATCGAATAACGGACGAAAGTCCATCGCTAAAGCGAATTCTTGCAAACGGCGCTGCAAGCCGGCTACCTGATTCCCTATGGGCCAATGCAGATCCTGGGGTGTACACTCAGAAACGCTCTCGGGAGCGCTTCTCGCCGAAGCAAAGTGATCGAATTCCTCTTGGATCGCCGCCCGCATACGCTCTAAACGTTTCAGCCATAATTGCCCTTCGCCGGACAATGAAGGTATACGCTCCGGCCATAGATTTAACAGAGTACGCCATTGCTGGGTAGTGGGCTGAACAGCTGTTATGTCTGTGACCGGCCATCGGGATTCGCGCACCAGGCTGGCAAGCGCCGCGAGAAACGGCTCTAATTCTTCGATCTCCGATGTGCCTTCGCCCTGCGTCAGGCAGCTTCTCAATATCTCAGCGGTATCTTGCAATCCTAGAAGGTTTTCCCTGCTCAGAATCGGGCGGCCTAGGATATCTTGCAAGCCGAATTGCAGCGTAAGTAAGTAAACCGCTAAGTTACCGCTATCCACGGTGGATACATAACGGGGGTTTAATGGTTCCAATGTCTGCGTGTCATACCAGTTATACAGATGCCCTTGCCAGCGCTCCAGACGTTCCGTCGTCTGGAGTGTCCGCTCGATACGCGCTACCGTTTGCGCTAAGGTCAGATAGCCAAAATCATAAGCAGATAAATGGGCCAGCAAGGCCACACCGATATTCGTCGGCGAAGTGCGATGCGCGATGCCCCGGGCCGGGTTGATCTGCACATTGTCCGGCGGCAGCCAGTTATCGTTCCGCGTAACATATTCTTCGAAATAGGCCCAGATGCGTCTGGATAATAGACGCAATTCCCGCTGATCCGCCTCGGTCAGTCCGGACTGTTTGGGCACGGCAGGACAACTGATCTGATAAGCCACCCACGGCGCCAGCGTCCAAATCACCGCGAATGGAGCAAAGATGAACGCTTGGCGGAGATCGAAGGCAGACAGCAGCAGTGCAAACAACCCAACGATCAGTACGGAAGGCCACATGAGTCTCCAGGAAGCCGCGGGCGTGTTACGGAGACGCCGTTCCGTATCGTCAGCCGTCTCCCACTCCAATAGGCTCTGATGCGTCACGTATTGCCGCACCAGGCTGCGCAGAATCGCGTCCACCATGATGTAGGCTTTGTACGGCAAAAAGACAAAGAGCAATAGCGCTTTCAAGACGCCATCTTGCAAATCAGCAGTGATATCCCGCCATTGATTATTATGCGTCATCAAATGATCCGCCATATACAAGATCACCGGCAGAAACAAATCGGCAAACACCAATAAGGACCACAGCCAGCCGTTGCCGGGTAATACGGTGAAACCTAAGGCGATGAGCAGGCATTGCAGCGGCGCTTCCAGAGAGCGCCGCAAATTATCGGTGATCTTCCAGCGGGAAAGCGCTGATAGCCGATGCAACAGCCAGGGAAGCAGCTGCCAATCCCCGCGCACCCAACGGTGCTGCCGGCGCATCTCAGCATGAAATTTCGCCGGATACCCGTCTAATAGCTGGATATCCGTGACCAGTCCGGCTCGTACTACTAACCCTTCAATCAGATCATGGCTGAGAATCGTATTCTCCCGAAACGCATCCTTCGTCAGCCGATAGAAGACGTTCAGATCGTAGATGCCTTTCCCGGTGAAAATACCTTCATGAAACAAATCCTGATAGACGTCTGATACAGCAGAGGCATAAGGATCCAATCCGACCTCCCCGGTAAAAATCTTGGCAAAGTGCGAATTCTCCGCGCTGAGGATCGTCACCCCAATGCGCGGTTGCAGCAGACCGTACCCGGAAAGAATCCGGGAACCGCTGTCATCCAAGCGGGCCTGATGCAAGGGGTGCGCTAGGGCGCCGATTAAACGTTTGGCACTGTCGCGGATCAATTGGGTATCACAATCAATCGTTATGACGTATTTTACGTCGCTGAGCTGGGCAAAATCTCCTTCCCGGTATGCGTAGGTTCCCGGATCTCCTTCCAGTAACCAACGATTGAACTCCAAGAGCTTACCGCGTTTGCGTTCCCAGCCCATCCAGCACCCTTCTGTTTCGTTCCTGACGCGGCGGCGGTGCAAGAAGTAGAAGGCATGCGTCGCATATTTTTCGTTGAGTCTTTGCATCTCCAGGCGCGCTTGAGCAATAATCTCCCAGTCTCCTGCCTTGCCGGCCTCAGAAGCATCACAAAAATCACCCAAAATCGCGAAATACAGGTTAGGGTCCTGATTCGCCAGATAATAAATCTCCAATCGCTCATAGAGCTCGCTGACTTTTGTTGGATGGGTCAAGAGTGCAGGAATAACCACGACCGTACGCAGGGCATCCGGAATCCCTTCGCGCAGATCCAATTTCGGTAAAAAATCAGGGCGCACAAGGTGGGAAACCAGCCAGTTGAGCAGGGTTAAGATAATGCCGCTGGCCGGAATCAGCGTGCTCAGTGTGATCAGTATCCATAGCCCCGGCGAAGGCGCATACCTGTGTACCCCCTCCCAGACCAGAGCGCCTAGACAAAACATCATCACGACGAACGAACCGAAATACCAAAAGGCGCGTCGTCTGATACTCCCGCATTGCGGCAGCCGGGCTAGTCCCTGATCGGCGCGTACGGCATCTTCAAATTCATGCTGTCCTTTTCCCAGCAGGTAATATCCGATATGCGCGGCAACGGCTTCCGGATCATTCTGGGCAACCTGACGGCTCAGATCAACAACTTTGCGGGCTAACTCGATCTCCGGCACATCCCACAGGCGGGCATTTCTTTCGATCTGATGCCGGTACGCGTCACGCGACGGGTAATCCATCTGTAAGTAGACGGCACTGGGATCCTGCGCTAAGATCTTCTGCACCATACTGATTTCTTCAAAAAAATTCGGCCAGTCCTGATCCAGCAGGAAACGGATGGCGGAGATCGAATTGCCCATCGATAACTGGCAGCTGGTTTGACATTGATGATCCAGTTTAATGAGCGCGTCCAGCGTTGCATCCTGTTTGCTGACGGCTCGTTCCAGCCAGCGCAGCAGTGGAGCGCCATCTAAACCAAAATCTTTGATCCGCGAACTAAGGCGCTCAGCCATCGTCGCGGTAAAGAGTAACGGGCGCGGCGCAGACTCTAAGAGCTTGGGCCACTGCCCGGCAGGCTGACCGGCCTTTGTAAAAGGGGCCAGCCATTTCTTGGCGGCGAGACGTTCCGCTTGTGTGACGAGGATCTCCTCCGCCAGACGGCGTACGTTCTCCAAGAACACCATCTTCAACATGATCGGGATCGCCCAGATTTCCCCGCTGGACAGAGGGGCTAATTCCTGATACGCATTGGTAAAATCGCGCAATACAGCGCCGTGTACGCGACTGTCCGTGTGCTCCACCAGTTCATACATCAAATCATAGACCAGCGGAAACCCCTGATTATTACCAACGTTTAAAAAGGGCAGCTGGCGTTCATATTTTGGCGGAAAATCGCGCCTGATCTCCGCTTTAAAATCCTTCAGTAAATAGTAATTATCCAAAAACCATTCTGCCGCCGGAATCAGATCCTGCTCATGATGTACATAGTCCATCATGTTCCGATGAGCATTCTCTAAATAGCGCAGGTTCTCAATCACCCGTGGCAACAGCGACTGACGTTTCCCTTTAAGCGGATTCTGCAAATGCAGGCTGGCAATCTCGGTA
>JAITOV010000134.1 GCA_031289735.1 Peptococcaceae bacterium | reverse complement strand
CAACGACCCAAAACACGCTAACCAACCAATCTAATGCAGTTAGTTATAAACTAATATGATTAGTTCCACTTACTTCCCCAAAGCGTCCAGGTACGCTTTGTTACAGCCTTGCTATTTATGACCTCATCAGGTAAAATTAAAGCGCGAATTCCAGATAAAATCGCGAAAAATCCTATTTGGTGTCCCTGGCGGATAGGGGTATCATTTTTTGTTTTTAGGAGGCAGAGGTTTGAAAACTGTAGGCGTGATCATGGGCAGCGATTCGGATTGGAGCGTGATGTCCGAGGCGGTGAAGATTTTAGAGGATTTTGCGTTATCCTTTGAGGTGAAAATCTCCTCCGCGCACAGAACGCTGGAGCGCACCCTGGACTGGGTAGCCGGATTTGAGCGGCAGGGCGGGCAGATCATCATCGCGGGCGCGGGTTTGGCGGCGCATTTACCGGGCGTCATCGCCGGAGCGACGACCTTACCGGTGATTGGCGTGCCGTTGCGTAGCGGAGCGTTAGAAGGCGTCGATGCGCTGTATGCGATCGTCCAAATGCCTCCGGGGGTACCGGTGGCTACGGTCGGTATCGGCGCGGCGCGTAACGCCGGGTTATTGGCCGTACAGATTTTGGCTCTTGCCGCGCCGCCTTTACGGGAAAAACTAACGGAATACCGGCGCAAAATGGCTGAGGAGATTGAACGCAAGGACGCGCTTCTGCACCAAAAACTTAATTCGTGAGCTCGATGATAAGAAAGGACGTGTATTCGGATGATTGGACGCTATACGCTGCCGGAAATGGGCAAGGTCTGGACGGATGAAACCCGTTTAGGCTTATGGCTAAAAATAGAGATTGCCGCCTGTGAAGGTTGGGCGCAGTTAGGCGAGATTCCGGCGGAGGCGGTGGAAGTGATCCGCGCCAAAGCTGATTTCTCTTGGGAACGGGTGCAAGAGATTGAACAAGTGACCCAGCATGATGTCCTGGCCTTTCTAACGAATGTAGCGGAATATGTTGGCGATGAAGCGAAGTACATACATTTGGGCATGACCTCCTCCGACATTCTGGATACGGCCTTGGCGTTGCAACTATTGGCGGCGGCGGATATCCTCTCCGCTAAGTTGGATCGGCTGATTGAACTGCTGGGCGCGCGCGCGCTGGAGCATAAAGATGTCCTGATGATGGGGCGTACGCACGGGATTCACGCGGAGCCAGTCACCTTCGGCTTGAAACTGGCCTTGTGGTATGACGAGATGAAGCGGCAGCAAGAGCGCTTGTTATTTGCGCGGGAGCATATCCGTTATGGCAAAATTTCCGGAGCGGTGGGCACGTTCGCCAATATTGATCCGCGGGTCGAAGAATATGTCTGTGCGAAGCTAGGTTTACATCCGGCGCCGGTATCCACTCAGATTATCCAGCGTGACCGCCACGCTCATTATGTAACGACCTTAGCTGGCGTCGCCAGTTCTTTAGATAAGATGGCGACGGAAATCCGCAACTTGCAGCGCACGGACGTACATGAAGTCGAAGAGCCCTTCGGCAAAGGTCAGAAGGGCTCTTCGGCTATGCCGCATAAGAAAAACCCGGTGATCTCTGAACGCATCTGCGGGATGGCCAGGGTATTGCGCGCCAATGCGCAGACGGCGTTAGAGAACGTAGCTTTGTGGCATGAGCGGGATATTTCTCACTCTTCGGCGGAACGGATTATCCTGCCGGACAGTACGATTGGCTTGGATTATATGTTGCAGAAAATGATTCAATTGATCGAAGGTTTACAGGTTTTTCCGGAGAGGATGCAACAGAATATCGATAAAGTACTGGGGCTGATCTTTTCTCAAAAGGTCATGCTGGCGTTGGTCGGCAAAGGCTTGAGCCGCGAGACGGCGTATGCTTGGGTGCAGCGCAACGCCCTGCGCGCTTGGGATACCCAGGAAGAGTTTCTGGCGCTGGTCAGCCGGGATGAAGAGATTCAACAGTATTTAACCCAGCCAGAGATCGCTGGATTGTTTGATTACACGGATCACACGCGCCAGGTGGATTATATTTTCCGCCGCGTCGGTTTATTGTCCGATTGATCATAATAAAGGAGGACCAGTCATGCTGAAAGCGCAGATTACTGTGACCTTGAAACAGAGCATTTTGGATCCGCAGGGGAGCGCCGTGGAGAAATCTTTGCGCAGTATGGGATATCCGATTGAAGCAGTGCGGATCGGGAAATTCATGGAAGTCCGCTTGGCGGAGGACAATGTGGCGAAGGCCAACGAGATCGTTCAGGAGATTTGCCATAAGCTGCTGTCCAATCCGGTGATTGAGACGTATCATTACACGCTGGAACAAGAGCATCAAAAAGAGGTTGAGGCATGAGGATAGGAATCATTCGCTTTCCGGGATCCAATTGCGAAGTGGATGTATATCATGCTCTGCGGGTGTTGGGCGAAGAACCGGAACTTCTCTGGCATCAGGATCCGTTGGCCCGGAGCTATGATTTGCTTGTCTTGCCGGGCGGATTTTCCTACGGCGATTATCTGCGCTGTGGAGCTATCGCCCGTTTTTCCCGGGCGATGGAGGATGTGATTCGCTTCGCCGGACAAGGCGGCTGGGTCTTAGGGATCTGCAACGGTTTTCAGATGTTGACCGAGTGCGGGCTGCTGCCCGGCGCGCTGCTGCGCAACGCCAGTCTGCATTTCCGCTGCGCGCCGCAATACTTGCGCGTGGAACGTACGGATTTACCCTTTACGACGCTCTATGATCCGGGAGAACTGATCCAGATTCCGGTGAATCATGGGGAAGGAAATTACGTGATTGACGCGGCAGGGCTGCGTGAATTAGAGGCCAACAGCCAGATAGTGTTTCGTTATGCCACAGCGGACGGCAAGGTCAGCGCGGCTGGCAACCCGAACGGATCCATCGCCAATATTGCCGGGATCGTCAATCAGCAAGGCAATGTTTTGGGCATGATGCCGCATCCGGAACGGGTCGTGGAAAAGATCATTGGCGGCATCGACGGCGCGCCGCTGTTTGTATCGCTGGTCAAGGCTTGGGAAAGGAGTGTGCGGCATGGATCCTGAGATTTGGCGGGAGATGGGTTTGACAGATGATGAGTATATCCGGGTCACGGAATTGCTGGGACGGGAACCCAATGCGCTGGAAGTCGCTATCTTTGGGGTGATGTGGTCAGAACACTGTTCCTATAAGACCTCGAAAATATATCTGCGGGAATTTCCCACTTCAGGGCCGCGCATTTTGCAGGGACCGGGGGAGAACGCTGGTGTTGTGGATATCGGCGACCAATTAGCGGTGGTATTTAAGATGGAGTCGCACAATCATCCGTCCGCGATTGAGCCCTATCAGGGCGCCGCGACGGGTGTGGGAGGAATCCTGCGCGATATCTTTGCCATGGGCGCGCGACCGGTCGCGATCCTGGATTCACTGCGTTTTGGCGATCTGGCGGACGAGGCGACGCGGCGTTTGGTGCGCGGCGTGGTCGGCGG
>JAITOV010000131.1 GCA_031289735.1 Peptococcaceae bacterium | reverse complement strand
CGTATCCGTGCGTTGTGGAGCACGGATTTATTCAGGGGATAGCCACTTTCACCGAGGCCCAAGCGTTATCCCAGGCGGCTCAACGCGCGGGTAAGACGGCTGTGATCCATCTGAAAATCGATACCGGAATGAGGCGCCTGGGCTTTCGGGTGCAGGATATCCCAGAGCTTGTCCGCGCTGCGCAGTTGCCTAATTTGCAGGCGGAAGGGATCTATACGCATTTTGCTGACGCGGATCATGAGGATTTGAGTTTTGCTTGGCGGCAATTACGGATTTTTAATGAAGTCGTTGAACAATTAGCGGGTGAGGGGATCCAAATCAGGATCCGGCATACGGCGAGCAGCGCGGCGATACTGCGTTTGCCGGAAGCTCACTTTGAATTGGCGCGTCCGGGGATTATGCTATACGGATATCCTCCCGGCGTTGAAGATCCCGCGGCGGACGGATTTGAACCGGTACTGTCCTGGAGAACAAAAATTTCCCAGGTGAAGATGATTGCCGCGGGTGATAGCGGAAGTTATGGCCGGACGTTCCGCGCGGCGTATCCTACGCGCGTCGCCACGATTCCGGTCGGCTACGCGGACGGTCTGCGCCGGGCGCTATCCAATCGGGCCGAGGTGTTGGTGCGGGGCGAGCGCGCCGCGCTTATCGGGCGCGTCTGTATGGATTATACGATGCTGGATGTGACGAAATGGCCGGATCTTCAGCCGGGTGAGACGGTCACACTGTTAGGCGCGGACGGCGCAAGCCGCGTGGATGCCTGGGACATGGCCAGGGAGCTGGAGACGATCAGCTATGAAGTGATCTGTGGGATTTCCAAACGCGTGCCGCGCATCGTCATAAAATAACCAAGTGAAACCTGTCTAAAATGATCCTCCCGCACATAGGGTAAAAGCGGGGGGATCTTCATGTTTCAGCTGGTTGACGTTTTATCCTATGGCTTCTTCATCCTATGCCTGGCGCTGGGCTGGGTGGCGGCTAGAGCCTTGGACTACCGCAGATTACTCAGACAGCCCGCGGCGCGGTGGCGCGTCTGCGCGTTGCAAATCGGCGCGACCTTAGTCCTGGCGGAAGGATTCCGCGTCTTTCTCAGTTTTGTGATCGGTCCATTGCTGGATGTATTCGTACACCGCTCGATCAGCGGCTTCAAGATGTTCTAAATATGAATTTGGATGTTTCAACTCCGTCCGCATGGTTGATAATACTTCTAGAGTAATGCTACAATAACGTAAGCGCATTTGCGGCAAAGGGGAGTATGGATTGAAGCGGACGTGGCGGTTTTGGCCGGCTTTGTGGGTATGTAAATTAACCGGCTGGGTACTGCGGAAATTAGGGAAGAACGGTACAACGCTGCCTGGGGTGATTGCCAATCGCATCGACCCTCAGATTATTGCGCATCTCGCTATGGGAAATTATCCGGACGGGATTATGATCATAACCGGTACCAACGGTAAAACAACGACCGCGAATCTGCTGGCGAATATCCTGCGTCAGGCGGGGAAACGCTTCTCCTGCAATGAAGCCGGAGCCAATCTCCTGACCGGAATCACTGGCGCGATGGCTCAGAGTACGCGCTGGACAGGCCGTTCCGCGGCGCAGATGGCGCTTTGGGAAGTCGATGAGGCGACGGTGCCCCGCCTGTGCGAGCTGGTCAAGCCGGCGCTGGCTGTGGTTACGAACTTCTTTCGCGATCAATTGGACAGGTATGGGGAGTTGGATACGACCGTGCGCTTGGTGCGCGAAGCGTTGCCGGAGGACACCCGCTGCATTCTCAATGCCGACGATCCGCTGGTGGCGCAGTTCGGCTGGCAACGAGCGGCTACGGTATATTTTGGCGTCGAGCGGCTGCCGGAGAGCCGGGAGATCAGCGATGAGGTGCGGGAGTCGCGTTTTTGTCCGCTATGTGGGGCTACGCTGGACTATGCGTGGTTTCAATATGGACAGCTGGGAAACTTTACCTGTGCGGGATGCGGGTTCCACAGACCGCAACCGCATTGGCAGGCGCAGGAAGTCCAGCGGCGCCAGGAACGCATGGTTTTTCAGGTGAATGGACTGGAACTGTCCTTAGCCTTGCAGGGAACCTATAACCTGTATAACGGCTTAGCCGCTTACAGCGCGGCGAAAACTCTGCATATCCCGGACGAGGCGATCCGGACCGGGTTAAGTGAATTTGTCCCTCGGGCCGGACGCATGGAGAGTTTCGCTTTTCCGGAGGGATTGTTGACTTTGGCCTTAGTCAAGAATCCGGCGGGATGTAACCAAGTGATCCGAACGATTGTGCAGGCGGCGCAACGGCGCGAGATCTGTTTGTTGATCGCGATTAATGATCAGGCGGCGGACGGTAGGGATATCTCTTGGCTGTGGGATGTGGATTTTGAATGGCTGCAGGAAATCGCCGGGCAGATCCGGACAATCGTTTGCGCCGGATTACGGGCGGAAGATATGGCGTTGCGTTTGAAATACGCGGGCATCGGGATGGATAAGATCCGGATTGAGCCCGCTTTAGAGATCGCCGTGCGCACTCTCCGTCAAAGCTGGGGTAACGGCGCGCACGGGTACGCGCTCCCAACCTATACAGCGCTGCACCCCTTGCGCGCTATTCTGGCGGCGCAAAGCCTGTCGCTGGCCAAGAACTCCGCTGCACTACGGGCGCAACCCGCTGGCCGTGAGGAAAACATATGAAACTAACGATCTGTCATTTATATCCCGACCTCTTGGATCTATACGGGGACCGGGGCAATATCCTAACTTTGGCGGCGCGCAGCCGTTGGCGAGGGATTGAGACCGTCCTGCAAAAAATATCTTTGGGCGAGCAGCCGGATTATGAGAACATGGATATCCTGTTCATCGGCGGCGGTTCCGACCGGGAACAGCGCCTGTTGACCGAAGACTTGCAAAAGCATGAGCGGGAACTGCGGCAGGCCATCGCTGACGGTTTGGTGTTGTTAGCGATCTGCGGCGGATATCAGCTCCTGGGTCAATACTATCAATTGACGGACGGTCAGAGGATTCCCGGTTTGGGTATTCTGGACCTTTGGACGATAGCGGCGGAACAGCGCTGTATCGGCAATGTGGTCGTTCGCCTGGCTGAGACCCTGCGCGCGGAGATGTTGGAGCAAGCGGCAGCGCCGGGCACTGCGGCGCCGTTAGATACCCTGGTGGGTTTTGAAAACCATTCCGGGCAGACCTATCTGGGAGACGGCCTCCGGCCTTTGGGTAAAATCCTGACCGGGCATGGCAATAACGGGGCTGATGGGTGTGAGGGTATGCGTTATAAGAATGTATTCGGGACATATTTGCATGGCCCGCTTCTGCCCAAGAACCCCCATCTGGCGGATTTATTGTTGGCGCTGGCTTGGCGGCGTAAGGGATTGGATTGGGAGTTTCCATCTCTGGATGACCGTTGGGAAAAACTGGCGCACACAACGATCGTCAAGAGAGTAGCGCCGGGCTGAGATATCAATAGGCAACAAGAAGGATACGATCACCGGTCTGGTAATAGTTGCATAGTAACTCTACCAGGATCAAAGCCCTATAAAAATTAAGATTTGTACATATTAAAGGAACAATGTCTACACATTAGAGCGCAATATAGTAGCAAATTGATGCACGGGGACCTATTGAAAGAAACTGACATGTTTTCTACAATAAAGACAGAAATAGCCTAATTTATACACATCTATCCATATTTTAAGGGAAACGTCAAAGAAAAAATACGGAGGAGGAGAAACAATGAGATTGTCAAAAATCTTCGCAAAGAAACTCCTAAGTATTCTCCTCAGTATATGCCTATTGCCGGCCTTTATGACTCCAGTCGCAGCGGCGGCAAACACGCACAACAAATCACCATACATAGAGAGCATGTTTACCCTCAAAGACCAAAAATCGTTCCCTCCGGAAGAAATCCAGGAACTCCGTACTCTGCTTGATTGCTATGTGGGGCTTTACGAGCATTACAACGAATATATTAACGCAATATGAGGGGGATATTATGAAGCTCAAAGACAAGAAAATTGGGGTGCTGGCGGGTTACGACCACCAAGGACGCAGAGATGCGGCGTAGTCTTTTTTTGCCAATTCTTTGCGCCTCTTTCAGCTATTATGTTATGATAACAGACATGGGGATAAAGAGTTAGCAGTATGGAGAGGGCGAAGATATGGAACAGAAAGTAACGGTCTCAAAAGAGAATAAAGAGATTGCCCAGTATGTCACGAACAAAGTCGGTTTTAATACGACGGTTCAAAGATATAAGGATGAAAGCAACGAGAACTATTTGGATATATACGCCAGTGATACCTCGGATGAGGACGTGAAATTTTACGGTACAATCGGTCTGTCTGATTATCCGAATATCATTGAAATTAATGGCGAAGACACAAATGTCCCGGTTGAATTGTTGATGGCGGGGAATAAGACGTATGACAAAATCCCCAGCATTCTGGCTACCTGCGGATTCAATATGGCCAAGGAAAAATGGATCTGTCAACCCGGCGCTGTTTTTTTGCACATGATTGATTTATATTATGAGAAAGAAATGCGGCATCTTTTGTTTATCCCTCCTTATAAATGGAACAGTAGCTTGGAGCCATTAGAGTTAGCAGACAAAACCGTGAACTGGTTGCTTGCTGTACCAATCTCAGAACCGGAATTGCAATATAGACTCGAGCATGGCTTTAACGCTCTTTCTCTGTTATTTGAAGAAAATAGCGTTGATATGTTTGATTGGGATCGTAAATCCATGTTAGCAGTTTAACTTCCGTTTACATTCCGTTTAACCTCTGTTTACTTTACGGCCTTATTATAAGGCTAGTCAATGAAACGGAGGTTGATCATTTATGGGAGTTTTAACGTTTTTGAAACAACTTGGCAATACTGGAACGAATGATCAAGCGAACGATAGAACCTGCCGCTACCGGATTGATGCTGAAGTATGCCGGGGATGTGGCCGGTGTAAAAAAGTTTGCCGAGCCGGAGCAATCAGGGGAGAGCGCGGCAGAGCGCATGCGATTGACGCGCAAATATGCAAAGGTTGTGCCAGTTGCGTCAGGTGGTGCAGGGTTAAAGCGATCCATAGTATTTAGCCAAAGGGGGGAGCAATATGGAGACATTATCTCCATCCATGGAGCATTACATAAAAGCGATCTATGACTTAGGCGGCGCTGGGCATAGTGTGAGGATTTCTGATATTGCCTCCT
>JAITOV010000092.1 GCA_031289735.1 Peptococcaceae bacterium | reverse complement strand
CGCGTGACCGTCTCAGGCGGCTCTGCGCCCCCACTATCCATATAGCGCCACTGGGCGGTGAGGATGATGTCCCGGTCAATCCCGGTATATACGTGCCCGTCCCCATACTCCTGACCGTCAGCCGAGGAAAGCCAACCGGTAAACTGATAGCCCGCTCGCGAAAAGCGGTTCTCCGGAAGCGAGTACGTATAGGGAGGACTGGTTCCCTGAGGGCTGGTCCCCACGAAGACCGGATCCATCTGGCCGATTCCGCCTTTGGGAGCGAATCTGATGGTATATACCGGTGGATAATATATGATTTCTCCTAGGATATAACCGATATCAAAGTTGTTAAAGCCGGTAAGCCTTTCGCCGTCGGTGTACGCGCTCTCCAGCGGGAAGGAGAAGGCCGCGCCCGATGCCACCACGCTGGTATACAACGTTTCATGATCATTCGTCATCTTATACAGAGCCTTCGCCGTATTGCCGGAAAAGACCGCGCCGGATCCGATGTTGAGTGCACCAGACCATGTATAATTAACTGGTTGACAAGCGCTATATAGTTCGACGCTGTACAGACCGCCGCCATTCCCGTCCTCCGCTTGATTATTTAAAATCTTGCCGCCGTTCATGTTAAAAACAGCGCCCCAATTCACCTTCACGCCGCCGCCCTCACTGCCGCCGCCGGCAGTCGCCGCGCGGTTCAAGGAAATCTCGCCGCCGTTCATGGTGAAATCAGCTGGAAGATTAGCAGAACCGCCCCCTACATACACGCCGCCGCCGCCGAGGTGGTACGCGGTGTTCTCGGAAATTTTGCCGCCTTCCAGGGTGAAAGCGCCACCGTTCACCACCTGCACACCGCCGCCACTGCCGCCACCATCGGTAGCCTTCGTGCGGTTGGCGGAAATCTCGCCGCCGTTCATGGTGAAAACGGCTAGAAGGGGATCCAAATACCCTCCCCCCACATACACGCCGCCGCCGCCGCTATTGCCCGTGAGATTATCGGAAATTTTACCGCCGTTTTCCAGAGTAAAGATGCCGCCGGAACTCACCCGGACGCCGCCGCCCGAATCCGTCGCCGTATTCGCGGACACTTCGCTGCCGCCGTTCATGGTGAAGACGCCGCTATTCACCACCTGTACGCCGCCGCCCCAGAAGCCCGTATTGCCGCTGATCCGCGCACCGCTTTTCATGACCAATTCGCCGCCGGACACGGTCACGCCGCCGGCGGAACTAGGTGACAACGTAGAGCCGCCGGTGATCGTGACGTTCTCCAGCTCCAGATAGGCGTCGCTCTGAACCGTGACGACACCACCGGAGCCATCACCGGTTAAAGTCCCGCCGCTGATCTTGATGACCGCGTTCGCGGGGATGGTCACGGTAGCAGCCAGGAGGACGATGCCGCCGGGTTGAAAGTCCGTTCCCAATATAATATGGGTGGCGGTTGAACCCGTCGCGCTGATCGCGCCGTTCAACCCGGATGCGTCATCGACAGTCACCGTGTTTACCGGGCCGTCAAAGTGGCTGGGCGCGGCCGCCGCCGAACCGGTCAGAACCGGCAGGAGTAATAACTCGAAAACCAAGGCCAAAGCGACGAACGTTATATGTCTTTTCATTATATATCCCTCTTTTTTCTATTTTTAAATTGCCGTCGTTCACTTGCCAACGTTAAAATGAAGGGAGAAATCCCCTCTTTAATAATCTTTTCGTTATTATCTTATCAGATCTTTAGTACATTCATCTCACCCAAGAAGTAACTGCGGTTGTAGGCGCCGGTTAGTTTACCAGTCATAGCCACACGCGTAAGGGAATCCACCAAGTTATCGTTTATTAGGAATTTATGAAAATTCGCTCAGGCTGCGCCTTCTCTCCATTCCAAAAATTTCGCGCGAAAATATATTGGCTGCTATGGCCTCGCTTACATGAATCCAGTCCCCGAGTTGCGGACAGAAAGAACATCAAGTAAAGTAGAAAAGGGAGATGTTCAAGATGTCAAAAAAGCGATTCGTTCTATGCGTCCCTGCGTCAGGCGCGGCAATGCGGAAGGACTGTTCCCGTGTTTGAAGCATAAGTAAAATAGCCGCTCATAAATACAATAACCGGCACATCTGTTTCCCTGCCTCTGTCTGAAAAACCCGCGCATATACCGCCGCGATTGCCGCAGGCGACATTTCTTCTTCCAGCATATTGACGAGGAAATCGGCTTCGAGCAGAATCTGATAGTCGTTGCCGTTCACGTCCTGATAGGTATGATGGTGCTCGACGAGATAGACGACGCGTTCGATCACCTCCGGCGCGAAGCCGAGTGAAGCCAGCATGGACCGCGCAATCGCGCCGCCCTCCCGTTCTTGATACGTACCCGCACTGCTGCCGTATTTGGCCAGACTCGGTTGAATGCCGATGTCGTGTACGATCGCGGCGGTCTCTAAGCTGAACTGTACTTCAGGCGGCAGGTTTTCCAGTTCGCCGATAGTTTTGGCGTAACCGTACACCTTCAAGAAGTGTCCGACGCGTTGCGGCGCGCCTTGTTCATAGGCAATCATCGCTTGAATCAGTGGGGTTAGGGTCATGGCGCGCTACCGCATTTTCTGCCGTGCAAAGCGTAGTAGATCGCCAGACCGATCAATACGACGACGACTTCGACGCTATACATCGCGGTGAATCCATACCCTCCCGCAACCAAGCCTAATAAGACCGGTCCCAGTCCCATACCAGCGTCGGAGAACATGAAATAGGTGGAGGTCGCTTTGCCGATCCGGGCAAGCGGTACGCTCTTTACCGCGACGGCCTGCCCCATGTTGAGTACATTACCGTAACCGAGCGCCATCAGGAACGCCGACAGGAAAATCACGAGGACGCTGTGCGTGAAGGCAAGGACGAGCAGACTGGCTGCGTAAAACAAGATGGTGGGGATCATGACGATATTATCGCCGCGACGGTCCAGCAGTTTTCCCGCTAGCGGGCGAAATACGAGGATGAACACGGCATAGACGACGAAGAACAGCGGCGCGGCATTGCCCAGCCCGAGTGAGCCGGTGTACGATTCCAGGAAGGCGGTCACGCCGGTATAGCAACCGCTCATCAGGATGATGACAAACGATAGCGGTAAGGCGGCCGGCTCGACGATGCCCCAGCTGTGCTTCGCGCCATCCGGCGCGGCGCCGCCCTGTGGCGCCAGTGGGCGAATCCGCACGGATAATACGAGCAGGAAGGCCAGTGCGCCGCAGAGGATACACGCCCAAAACAGCGCGGTATAGGAAAGCAGCCGGACGAGCAGCATACCGAGAAACGGTCCTGCCGCCGTAGCAATCACGAAGTTGAGAGAGAAGAAGCCAATCCCTTCGGCAAAGCGCTGGCGCGGGATGAACTGAATCACGACCGTCGATAATGTCGTGTGAAACAGGCCAAACGAAAGCCCGTGAATGATGCGCAAGCTTAGCAGGACCCCAAATCCCGCCGGGATCATATAGGTGAAGCTAATCCCAAACAGCAGAGCGCCGGAGATGATGAGCAGCGTTCGCTCCGAGACGCGCCCGGCGCACTGTCCACTGGCGATGCGTCCGAGCACCGAGCCGATGACAAAGATGCTCGCGGCCAGTCCCGCCAAGCTTTTGGTCGTCCCAAAAGCGGTTTGCGCATACACCGCGAACGTCGTCATGGTCATATACATGATCATCGCCGCGAACAGCCCCGATACCGTCGATAAGGTGAAATCCCGTGTCCAAATCCGCTCGCTGACGCGCTCTTGTTGTCCGATTTCTTTCATATGTATCACCCTCCATTACACAATAAAAAACGCGCGGTATTTATCAACTGGTCTTACATGATACACATCGCGCGTTGCTTGTCCATATTATAACAATTTTCTTGGCTGGTAGGCAAGGATTTTTTCTGTATCTGCAGCTGCCGCTTTTGTCCATCAGCCGCCGATTGATTTTATTGTACTTTTATGTTTTAATTTTCATATCAATCTGGAACTAAACGGAGGTAGACGCCTATGGGTAGATCCGGTGGCGGAGGCGGCGGATTTGGCGGCGGTGGAGGAGGCTTCGGCGGCGGCAGTGGCGGCTTTGGCGGGGGTTTTGGCAGTGGCGGACGGTCCGGTGGCGGCAGATCCGGAGGGCTTGGCGGAAGCGGGCGTTCCTCCGGCGGCTCTTCCGGCAATCGCGGCTTTAGCGGTGGGTTTGGCGCCGGCCCAATTTTTACCACACGTTCCCCGCGTTATAATGACGGGGATTTTGTAGGCGGTGGAGGCGGCGGAAATAGGCGCTCAAACGGCGGAACCGGCTGTCTGTCCTTCATCGTCATTCTGCTGATCATGCTGGCAGTCATTCTGATCGTGAGTATCGCGGGATCGTCCTCCGGCGCTTCGGTAGGCAAATCTACGGTTGTCAGAGAACCTCTAGCCGCAGGCAGTGTGATTGAAACAGCGTACTATACGGACGAAGAGGGTTGGATCGGAGATGCTGGCGCGTTGACCGGCGGACTGAAACAATTCTATCGGGCAACCGGTATCCAGCCGTATGTGTATATCGCCGCAGAGATTCCCGGATCAACGAGTATAGCGAACCGGCCAACAGTGCAGGATATGGGGAACTATGCGCAACAGCTCTATGCGCGGTTGTTCACGGATCAAGCGCATTTCCTGCTCGTGTTTTACGACTATGGTGACGGGAATTACGTGTGCGGGTATTGGCAGGGCGCGCAGACTCTGACGGTCATGGACAGCGAAGCGGTCGGCATCCTCTCGGCGTATATCGATGAGTATTATTATTCCGATCTTGCGGAGGAAGAATTTTTCAGTCAGAGCTTTGCTAAAACAGCCGCGCGCATTATGACGGTGACCAAGTCTCCGTGGCCTTCGGTACTCAAGGTATTCCTGCTCGTGGTGGTGATCGGCTTACTGTTCATCTGGTGGACGCACGCGAAGGCGCAAAAGAACCTGGAGGCGCAGCAAACCGAACAGATCTTGAAAACCCCGCTCGAGAAGTTCGGCGATCCGGATCTGACTGAGCTGGAGAAAAAATATGATCATAAAGATTTGGAGGATGAGAAATGAGCATTTTAGCGAGATTCAATGATATCATCAAAGCGAACATCAATGCGCTGCTGGATAAGGCGGAAGATCCGGGCAAAATGATTGACCAATACTTGCGGGATATGACGGAAAGCCTGGCGGAGGTGAAGAGAGAGACCGCTGGAGTCATGGCCGAAGAGACGCGGACGCAACGCCAGCTCGAGGAAACCGCCAAGGAGATCGCCAAATACGCCGACCTGGCGAAGAAGGCGCTTCAGGTGAACAATGAGGCGGACGCGCGGGTGTTCATCGCCAAGAAACAGCAACTGGAAGCCGTTGGCGAAAGTATGCGGCAGACCTATGCGGCGGCGCACGAAAACGCGCAGAAAATGCGCCTGATGCATGACAAGCTGGTGAGCGATATCGCCACATTGACCAGCCGCCGCGATTTGATCAAGGGCAAGGTGGCCGTCGCTAAGACGCAGCAGAAAGTCAACGAATACACATCTGCCGCCGATCGGGCAGCCGGCGCTATGGGCGCGTTTGACCGTATGGAACGCAAGGCGGATCAAATGCTCGATCAGGCGAACGCCCTGTCGAAGTTAAATAATACGCCGGTTGACGAAGCCAAATCTCTGGAAGAAAAATATGCGGCGGATAAGAACAGCGTCGCTGTGGAAGATGAACTGACACAGTTGAAACGTGATCTGGGCTTGTAATCATTGCGTAGGCGGAATAATCCGGTTATAATGGCTGTATTAATTGATCAGGAGGGGTCGTATGCTTAAGCTGTTCCAACCGACGATTCGGTTTGCGTCTTTGGAGAAGATCTCCGTCGAAACCTTGTTGGAAGCAGGCATTCGCGGCTTGGTCATGGATTTGGATAATACACTCACGCTGTGGCGGGCCACAGTGATCGAGGACAAGGTGGTTGACTGGATAGCGCAAGTCAAGGCCGGAGGTATTCAAGTGTGTGTCGTTTCTAATAGTAAAACAAAGCGCCGGGTAGCGATCATCGCGGAGCGGTTGGGCGTACCCTATGTGTTCAGGGCGATCAAACCTCGCCGGCGAGGTTTTTTGCGGGCGATGCAGATCATGGGGAGCAGTGTGAGGGATACCGCAGTGATCGGAGATCAATTGTTTACCGATGTGCTGGGCGGGAATTTACTGAAACTGCGGACGATTCTGGTCTCGCCGATCAGTGACCACGAATTTATGGGAACGAAAATTCTGCGGATCGGGGAACGTATCCTATGGTGGATGATGAAGATCACATCGTTGCCAATATCAAAAATGCCAAATTATCCTGGGACATAGCGGATGGGAGGTATGATGGAAAAACATTTTGCGGTGATCGGTTATCCGATCGCCCATTCTCTGTCTCCTTATATGCATAACGCCGGATATCAGGCCGTCGGTCTGGCTGCGGAGTATCAGCGTTTTGCCGTGGATCCTGCGCGGTTGGGCGAAGGCGTGGCCGGGCTGCGCGCCCTGGGATTTTCCGGCTGGAATGTAACTATACCGCATAAGGAGAAGATCATCCCGTTCTTAGATGAATTGACGCCGGCAGCGGAGAAAGCCGGAGCTGTGAATACGGTGAAGGTCATAGAGGACGGACGGTTGATCGGACATAATACGGACGGCTGGGGTTTCCTGCGGTCGATTAGCGCGCACATGCCGCAGGTCAACGGCAAATATGTGGTGATGCTGGGCGCCGGAGGCGCCGCGCGCGGCATTGCCGCGCCGCTGGCGGAGTCAGGCGCGCGTTTGTGCATTCTGAATCGCACGCCGGAGAAAGCGCAAGCCTTAGCGGACCTCTTGGTTTCCTATGGCGCGGAGTGTACTTGGGGGCCGTTGACGCCCGGAGCGTGGATGGAACAAGCCGATCTGGTGATTCAAACGACTTCGGTCGGACTGCACGGCGAGCCGCTCTCTTTCCCCTTATCAGGCTTGAACAAAGCGGCATTGGCTGTGGATATTATCTTTAACCCGCCGGAGACGCAGTTTCTGCGTGAGGCGCGCGGTAATGGTTGTGCGGCGCTGAATGGACTGGGTATGCTGCTGTATCAAGGGGTGCTGGCCTGGGAGTTTTGGCTGGGCGGAGCAGCGCCGGTTGAGAGCATGGAAGAAGCCCTGCGTAACAATACAGGACACTGAAGGCGGAATCAGGCAATGATGATGAGCAAACAAATGATCCGAACGGACGGCGGGTTCTCTCTGTTGGAGATTCTCTTGGTGCTGGTGTTGCTGACCGGGGGATGTCTGGCGCTGATCCTGCATCTTCCGCACCTGACGGAACGTCAGCAGTTGACGCTCGCCACGACGCGCGTGGTCGAGGATCTGCGCGAAGCG
The DNA here is from genome assembly GCA_031289735.1 of Peptococcaceae bacterium. GTDB lineage: Bacteria > Bacillota > Desulfitobacteriia > Desulfitobacteriales > Desulfitobacteriaceae > JAITOS01. The sequence continues at coordinate 6,063 of JAITOV010000092.1, read as the reverse complement.
CGGTTTGCGGCGATGTCGGAAAACACCTATTACACGGTCAATTTTTATTCTGACGCGAATGTTTATCATGTGTTGCGCGAGGGAAAAGTAATAAGAGTGGCCAATCTTCCTCCGGGGGTTGAGTACTTCAATGCCCCGTCGCCGAGTAGTGTACTATTCAAAGCCAACGGCGAGGCGCAGCAAGGGACGACGGTGATGCTGCGGATGAAAGGACAGAACCGGCGCAGTCAGGTGATTATCGCGCCGATCGGCGGCAGGATCCGGGTAGAAAACCTTTGAAATCAAGTGAGTGAGGCAGAGAAGATGCGTTTTTTGACAGCGGGAGAATCACACGGCCCTAAACTAACCGGGATCATCGAAGGATTGCCGGCCGGTATGCCGATCGATAAACAGAAGATCGATGAGACATTGCGCCGTCGCCAACGTGGACCTGGCCGAGGCGGCAGGATGAAGATTGAAGCGGATGAGATTGTTTTCACAGCGGGGATTCGCGCCGGCAAGACGACCGGAGCGCCGGTGGCCTTGGAAATCATCAATCGGGATTTTCCCAATTGGGAAACGGTCATGACCTGGCAAGAACAGGCGGATGTGGAGAGCCGCAAGGTTGTCGCTCCAAGGCCGGGACATGCGGATTTGACCGGCGCATTGAAATACCGGATGGAGATCAGGAACGTTTTGGAACGGGCCAGTGCCCGGGAGACGGCCATGCGCGTGGCGATTGGGGCCATCGCCCGGCAGTTGCTGGAGAGCGTAGGCATGGAGGTGCGCGGCCGAGTGACGGCGTTGGGCGGTGTACACGCCAGGTTGGAAGAGTCGGAAGCGTATTGGCAGGCGGTCAGCGCTTCTCCGTGGCTATGCGGCGACACACAGGCGGAACAGGCATGGGAAGCGCGCCTGACGGAGGCGCGGCAGAGCGGAGAATCTTTAGGCGGTGTGCTGGAGGTACAGATCCTGCACGTACCGGCCGGTATCGGATCGTATGTGCAGTGGGATCGTAAGCTGGACGGACGTCTGGCGCAAGCCGTCCTCTCCGTGCAGGCGATGAAAGGGGTATCCTTTGGCCTGGGTTTTGAGGCGGCTCATGAGGTAGGTTCCCGGGTGCACGATCCGATTGATTATCAGGAGGGAACGGGGTTTTTTCGTAGCCGTAATCATGCCGGCGGGATCGAAGGCGGCATGAGCAACGGGGAACCGCTGATTATTCATGCGGCGATGAAACCCATTCCGACCTTATATCAGCCGTTACCGACCGTCAGGATGGATACGAAAGAGCAGACGGCGGCCAGTGTGGAGCGCTCAGATATCTGCGCGGCGCCTGCGGCTTTGATTGTGGTGGAGCATGTGACGGCTTGGGTCGTGGCGGAAATGATGCTGGAAAAATTCTCAGCGGATAGTTTCAGCGAGTTCCAACAGGCGGTGCATACGTATCGGGAATATCTAAAGACGGTATAATGCGACAGCGGGAGGAGAGAGCGTGATCGATACGCCGAATATCATCTTGACCGGGTTTATGGGCTCGGGTAAAACGACGGTCGGCCGGACTCTGGCGAGACGGCTGGACTGGGAGTTTCTGGATATGGATGTGGAGATTGAACGGGTCGCCGAAATGAGCGTTACCGAGATCTTTCGCCGGTACGGCGAGGTGCGTTTTCGCTCAGAAGAGAGTGTGCTGATTGATAAACTCCGCCGGCAGCGCGATTGCGTGATCGCTACCGGCGGGGGAACGGTGCTCAATCCGGATAACTTGAAGAGATTAGACGAGATCGGCGTGATCGTGCATTTGCATGTGACGCTGGCGGAGGCGGTGAGCCGGATTAAACAAAAGAATACCCGTCCGTTATTGAAAAAGAGCTGGGAAGAGCTGGATGAGATTTGGCGTTCCCGTCAATCGGTCTATTGGCAAGCGGAGGTGTCGATTGATACTTCAGGCAAAACAGTGGAGACGATAGCGCAGGAAATCATCACCTATTTGCAGGAAAGGGGGGCGTGATCGTGGCTACGCCGAAGAAGATTGAAGTGATCGCCGCGCATCCCTATCCGATCTGGTTGGATGTCGGGCTGGAAGATTTGGGTCAACACTTGGAAAGCGTGTTACGTCCGGGTACATCCGTCCTGGTCGTCTCTCAGCCGCAGATTGCGGAGCTATATTATCAGCGCTTGGCTGATGGTTTCAAAGCGTATTCCATCCATTTAGCAGTATTCCCGAATCGGGAGGAAGAAAAAAGCCTGGCCAGACTGCAAGAGCTGACGGCGGAAGCCGTAGCTGCGGGCTTGGATCGTGATGGGTTGATTGTGGCTTTAGGCGGAGGCGTCGTTGGGGATCTGGCGGGTTTTTTAGCGGCGACCTATATGCGTGGCGTCCGCTTCCTGCAAGTGCCGACCACGTTGCTGGCACAGGTAGACAGCAGTATCGGCGGCAAAGTTGCGGTCAATCATCCGGCGGGCAAGAACCTGTTAGGCGCGTTCTATCCTCCCATCGCTGTGTGGACAGATTTTACGACCTTAGATACGTTGCCTTGGGAAGAGATACAGAATGGTTTGGCTGAAACCGTGAAGCATGCGGTCTTAGGAGATGTGGGGCTGTTTGAGTTTTTGGAAGAACATGCCGAAGGGATCAAAGGACGCGAAGGCGGTATCTGGCGAGAAATGATCCGCCGGTCGATCGCTGTTAAAGTCAGGATCGTATCTGAGGATGAAAAAGAAAAAGGCCAACGGGCCTTGTTGAATTTAGGTCATAGTTTCGGTCATGCTTTGGAAAGCGTCCTTGGTTATACCGGGATCACCCACGGACAAGGGGTGAGTATCGGCACGGTCGCCGCCTGTCATATTGCGCAACGCAAAGGGTATTTGAAGAACCAGGAAATGCAGCGGATCCAAAACATGCTGCAAGTCTTCGGTTTGCCGGCGCATATATCCGGCGCCGATTCGGAAGAGCTGTTGCTGAAGATGCAAGCGGATAAGAAGAACAAAGAAGGAAAAAAGGTCATTATCCTGCCGGTCAACATCGGCCGGGCTGCGGAGTCCAGAGATTGCAGCGACGACGAACTGCGTGAAGCCTGGCAGGAAGTGCTGGTTTAAGGATAGTACACTCCGAAGATCTTTTTCCAGGCGGCTGCGGCTTGCGCCGAATCCCCGGCGGCTTCGAGGTCGATGGCTTGCTGAACGAGTTGGGCGCTTTCTTGCGCTTGCGCGGTAAAAAGACCGTCTTTTTTGAGCGGTTGTTCACTGCCGATCGCCGGCCAGGTGTCCTGATGGGGATCCAGCTGAGCCAGATAGGTTAAGAAATCCGCCATTTGTTGATGGAAAGATACCGAGTCTTCACCCGCCCTGGTATGCAAAAAATGTACGATCAGCGTATCGAGCAGGAGGTGCGAGAGAGGAATCTGCCAGGTCTCCCGCCAGGCGTGAGCAATCCGGGCCAGATCCTTGACTTGGCGTTTATAGGTGTGATTCGCTTGATTGATGGCTTCCACTTCGCTGAGCTGGGTAGAGGGGAGCCATTGTCCGCCTTGCGCCGAATCCGGGCAAACATAATCTCCATCATCTAGCTGGACAATCGGTGTGACGCGAAATGTCATATCGGCAAAGGGGATGGAGATGGTGTGATCCTGGATGGTAATCGCTCTATCTGGATAAGCTTTGACGAGACTGTCCTTGACCGCTACGAGCAGGTGGAGTTGGCCGTTGTCTGGCAGCGCGTTGTATTGGTCATAGAGGGATCCTGGCAGACGAATGTACATATCAACGGTGTTCGTGGTTCTGATGGCGGTTCCTCTGCCGACCGGGCCAACCAGTTTGCTGTAATCACTGTTGGACGGGAAATTGCGAAAATCAGTATTTAAGCGTTTCGTGATGGTTTTAAATTTCTCGGCCATGCTATCGAGATTCTCCAGACGGAGATTCTCCAGAAGAAGGTCAAATGGTTCGGATGTGGGCATGGAAAGATCCCCCCTTGCGTATTCGTCAGATTTGTTCGTCTCTATATATCAGCTATTAGTTTTATTCTCGTTTAGATGCAAATTTCCTTCCGCTAAGAAAATCTTTCTGAAGTCTGCGAGGAATGATATAATAGGGACTGTTTAAAGACGATGATCATGTACCCGCAGGATATATGGAGGATGAAAAGTTTGAAGATTAGTGATTTGCATCTGGCTCAGCTGAGCGGCGCGCCGAGTCTCTTGATTCGCCAGGGATGGATCAAGACGATGGCGGGGGAAGAATACCAAGGAGATATTTTGCTTCAGGAGGGAAAAATCAGCGCTATGGGCTTACAGATCGCGGCGCCTGAGGGCGCGCTGGTTCTGGAAGCGGAGGGGTGTATGATTCTGCCGGGATTTATCGACGCGCATTGCCATGTGGGTTTAGAAGAGGAGATCTATCGGATCGAAGGGGACGATTGCAATGAAATGACAGAGCCGATTACCCCGGAGATGCGGGCGTTAGACGGTATTCACCCGGAAGATGAAGGCTTGCGCGATGCCCGCTTAGGGGGCGTTACGGCTGTTTACACCGGACCGGGCAGCGGCAACGTGATCGGCGGAACCGGCGTAGTGATGAAAACGTATGGTAAAGTCGTTGATCAGATGGTGATTCGGGAACCGGCCGGCTTGAAGATTGCTTTGGGTGAGAATCCTAAGGCCGTCTATGGAGAACAGAAGAAGATGCCGATGACCCGGATGGGAACGGCGGCGTTGCTGCGTCAGGCGTTGGTAGACGCGGAGACCTATCGGGAAAAATTGTCCCTGGGGGACAGCGACCCGGACAAACTGCCGGAACGCGACCTGGGGATGGAAGCCATAGCCAAAGTGCTGGAGAAGGAAATCCCGTTGCGCGCGCATGCGCATCGCAGTGACGATATTATGACAGCCATCCGTATCGCGCGTGAATTCCAGGCGGATCTGGTGATTGAACATTGTACGGAAGGGCATAAGCTGGCGGCGGAATTAGCTCAGGCCGGTTATCCGGCAGTCGTAGGCCCATCGCTGACGAATCGGGCGAAAGTGGAACTCAAGGATAAGACGTTTAAGACGCCGGGCGTCTTGGCGCAGCATGGCGTGAAGGTCGCGATCATGACGGATCATCCGGTGATCCCTTTGGAACAGCTGCCTTTGTGCGCGGCGCTGGCGGTCAAGGCGGGCATGCCGGAAGAAGAAGCGCTGAAAGCGATTACCATTAACGCAGCCGAGATCCTGGCAGTGGATCAGCGTATCGGCTCCTTAGAAGTGGGCAAGGATGCGGATCTGGTCGTGTGGAGTGAACACCCGTTCGGCATGACGGCGCGTCCGTTGCTGGTCTTGATCGACGGTAAAGTCGTCCATCCGGAGGAATAAACAGGAGTAGAACAGCGTGAAATTCACTATAGACAGCCGATCTTTAGCGGAGACAGTGCAGTGGGGCCGGAAACTAGCCGGGATATTGACAGGCGGTGATGTCGTGTGTCTGTACGGGCAGTTAGGGGCCGGGAAGACATCGTTTACGCAGGGCGTGGGCCGGGGGCTGGAACTGGACGAATCCGTCGTCAGTCCGACGTTTACGCTTATACATGCCTATGACTTGCCGTTCGTCCGGCGGAGAGCGGCTCGCTTCATCCATATGGATCTGTATCGTTTGGGCACGGTTGAAGAAGCGGAACAGATCGGTGTGGACGATTGTCAGCAGGAGGACGCGATCGTCCTGATCGAATGGCCGGAGAGCGCTTTGCCTCTGCTGGACGCTGACCGCTTGGAACTTACGATCGAGGGATGCGGAGATCAGCCGCGCCGCTTAACCTTCCAATCCGCGGCTGAAGCTTGGCGGCAGCGCCTGGCGGAGGGAGATATCCCATGAGGTTTCTGACGATTGATACCACCACGAAAGTGACGGCGCTGGCGCTGGCGGAGAACGGCAATCTGGTGGGAGAGAGTTTCTTACATATTGACAAAACGCATTCCGAACGCCTCGTTCCTATGTTGGATCATCTGCTTTCCGCGGCGGGTTGGGATTTGTCTTCCTTGGCTTTTATCGGGGTGGTGCGCGGTCCGGGATCTTTTACCGGTATTCGCATCGGGCTGGCGACGGCTCAGG
>JAITOV010000077.1 GCA_031289735.1 Peptococcaceae bacterium | reverse complement strand
TTTCTTCATAGGTCCATTAGTCTAAAAAGCATTTTTTTGCTCTATTCAATCTCCTGAATAATCGGCAGAATCACCGGACGGCGGCGGGTCTTCTCAAAGAAGTGCTTGCTGAGGACGTCTTTGATCTGGTTTTTGATCGGGGCCCATTCGGTCACGCGATTCTCCCAGCAACGGGCCATGGTCTGGCGGATCTTTTCTTTGCTCTCTTCCAGCATGGATTCGGATTCACGTACATAGACGAATCCCCGGGTGACAATATCCGGCCCGGCGACAATCGTGCCGGAAGTCCGGCTGATCGTGAAAACGACGATCAGGATGCCGTCCTGGGATAGCTGTTTCCGATCGCGCAAGACGATATTCCCGACGTCTCCGACACCCAGTCCGTCTACCAGGACTTTGCCGGCGGTGACTTTACCGACGAGAGAAGCGCGGTTACGGGTGAATTCGATGATACGCCCGTTCTCCGCAACAAAGATGTTTTCCCGCGACATGCCCAGTTGCTCGGCCAGTTCCGCGTGCTTGATCAACATGCGGTATTCTCCGTGTACCGGGATGAAGTATTTTGGATGCACCATGTTCAGCATCAATTTCAGTTCTTCCTGGCTGGCATGCCCGGAGACATGCATCCGCGAAGCCGATTCATAGATGACATGAGCGCCTTGTTTAAACAAGTGGTCGATCGTCCGCGAAATCGCCTTCTCATTGCCAGGGATCGGGCTGGCCGAGATGATCACGGTGTCGCCGGGACGGATCTCGACGTGACGATGGTCATTCATCGCGATACGCGTCAGAGCGGACATCGGCTCGCCTTGACTGCCGGTCGTCAGGATACAAGCCTGGTTACCCGGCAAACTGATCAGTTCATCTACGTCCACCATCGTGTTCTCGGGGATTTCCAGATAGCCCAATTCTTCAGCCAGGGCAACGACGTTGACCATGCTGCGGCCTACGACCGTGACTTTGCGATTGGTTTTATAAGCGGCGGTGATCGCCTGTTGAATACGGTGGACATTGGAAGCAAAGCTTGCCAGAATGATGCGGTCTTTTGCATCGCGAAACGCTTCGTCAAACATCTGCCCGACGTGCCGTTCCGACTGAGTGAAGCCGACATTTTCCGCATTGGTACTATCCGAGAGCAAACAAAGTACGCCTTTGTCCCCTAATTCGGAGAATTTATGAATATCCAAGATATCTCCGGTCACTGGCGTATGGTCGAGTTTAAAATCACCGGTATGCACGATCGTTCCCATTGGGGTATGCACGGCGACACCGACGGCATCCGGAATACTATGACTGACCCGGATAAATTCAATGCGGAATACGCCGAGTTTAATCACCTCACGCGGTTGGACCACCGTAGCTTTGAGATGACTCAGGTTATTGCTTTCCTTCATCTTGTGCTGAATCAGTCCCAAAGTTAGTTTCGTAGAAAAGAGCGGCGCGTCGATCTCGCGCAGTAAATATGGCAACCCACCGATATGGTCTTCATGTCCATGCGTGACCAGGATCCCCTGTATTAAATCCTTATTTTCCACAACATAAGAAAAATCGGGGATCACGACGTCGATGCCCAACATCTCATCTTCCGGAAAGGCCAAGCCCACGTCTATGATAACCATCTGATTATCATAGCGAATCACGGTCATGTTCTTCCCGATCTCCCCCAGACCGCCCAAGGGGATAATCTGCAGCTTGTGTTCGTTTGACAAAAAATTACACCTCCAACAACTTTTACCTGTATGTAAACTGACAATAAATCTTCTACGTTTATATTTTCGGGCACATCACACAATAAAAAACGAGAACTGAAACGAATAAAGTATTTTAGCTCAAACATGAAAACAACGAAGCCGTCTCAGGTTCCGTCGAATTGTCTTAGCCATATAAACTTCCGAACAAAACGTTACTTGTATTATAGCGCGGTTCCACGGAATATACAAGTTTTTTTAGCAAAGGAACTGCCTGCCTGGGCGCCAAGGGTAAACAAATCCCTCCTAAAAAGACGGCCATCTCCTTTCGCAGGGACTCGCATACATCAGCATCAGCTACTCCGTTTCTCAGGCTCCCCTTTGACTTCTTCCAGTACACCGCGCAGAAAATCTATTTCGTCGCGCGAGGCCCGGACCAGCGGTAAGCGCAGCCCGCCGGCGGGAAGGTTCTCCAGCTCAGCCAAAGCCTTGATCGGGATGGGGTTCGTGGTCACAAAGATCCCCTTGAACATCGGGAATAACTTCAGATGCCAAGCAGTCGCCGCTGGCACGTCTCCGGCAAACCAAGCGTCTACCATCAACTTAATCTCATCGCCGATCACGTGCGCCGCGACGCTGACAATCCCGTCACAACCTACCGAGAGCATCGGTAAGGTCATCGAGTCGTCTCCGCTGTAAATGATGAAATCCCGCGGTAAGAGACGCTTCAGTTCACTGATCTGATCCATATTGCCGCAGGATTCTTTCAGGGCAACGATATTTTCGATCTCAGCGAGTCTCTGCACGGTCTTCGGTAGCATATTCACCGAGGTCCGTCCAGGAACATTGTACATCATGACCGGCAGACTGATCGATTTGGCAATCGCGGCAAAATGCTGAATCATGCCTTCCTGGGATGGTTTATTGTAATAGGGTACGACGGCCATCACGCCGTCCACACCAATCTTCTCCGCTTGCTTCGCCAGCGTGATACTGTCTGCCGTCGTATTCGAACCGACGCCGGCGAAAATGTTGGCTTGGGATCCGACCGCGTCTTTAACCACCTCAAAGAGACGCAGTTTTTCCTCCACGGATAAGGTGGGGGATTCACCGGTCGTCCCGCAGACGACGATGCCCTCTGATCCATGCCGAACCAGATGTTTAGCTAAAAGCCGCACTCCGTCATAATCCACTTCTAATAATTCATTCATCGGTGTTAGCATGGCTGTTAAAACACGTCCCAATCCCATGTCTTTGTTCCTCCTTACAGCAGCAATTCAGCAATCTGCACGGCATTCGTGGCCGCGCCCTTGCGGATTTGATCTCCGACGACCCACAGGTTCAGGCCTTTAGCACAGGAAAAATCCTCGCGGATACGTCCCACAAACACTTCATCCTGATCCGCACAGTCCCATGGCATCGGATAACGATCCTGAGCCGGGTCATCCAGCACCACGACCCCCGCGGCTTGCGCCAGCGCGTCGCGTACCGCCTCAATACTGACCTTGCGCTCGGTCTCAATATTGATCGATTCCGCATGACTGCGCAAGACCGGTACGCGCACTGTCGTTGCCGTCACGGCCAGATCCGGCAAGTGGAAGATCTTTCTCGTCTCCTTGACCATCTTCCACTCTTCTTTCGTATAGCCGCCTTCCCCAAATACATCAATGCGCGGAATGAGATTAAAGGCGATCTGATAGGGGAAAACCTGCGAGACCAGCGGTTCTCCCCTCGACCACGCGCCCACTTGCGCTTCTAATTCTTCTATACCTTCCCGGCCTGCGCCGGAGACGGCTTGATAGGTCGAAACAACCACGCGTTTGATCCCGGCTAAAGCCAAAATCGGTTTTAAGGCGACCGCCATGATGATCGTCGAACAGTTCGGGTTCGCGATCATTCCTTGATGCCAAGCAACATCCTCCGGATTCACTTCCGGCACAACCAGCGGCACCTGGGGATCCAAGCGGAACGAACTGCTGTTATCGATCACAATCGCCCCGCTATCTACCGCAGGGCGCGCGTACTCCGTACTGGCTGATCCGCCGGCAAAAAGCGCTATATCGATCCCTTGGAAGCTGTCTGGTGTAGTTTCCTGTACCTGTAAGGCGCGTCCCTGCCATTGAATCTCTTTACCCGCGGAACGCTTCGTCGCCAGTAAACGCAATTCCTCTACCGGAAAAGCGCGTTCACTGAGTATCTTCAAAAATTCCTGCCCTACGGCGCCTGTAGCGCCGACAATCGCAACATTTGGCATGTCCTTCCCTCCTACAGTTACAGTATACAGCAAACAGGCTTTTAAAATAAACTATTCGGGCAAATTTTTTACCGATACTCCACGAGTAGCGGCTGAATCTGCACCCCTTGACAGGCCAGCAATATCGTCTCCGGGATCTTATGCATATGCGCTACTAAGGAATTCGCCTTTTTATCCGGACTATCTTGCCCAAACGGCACAAAATAAATATTCTTCGTCACCAGCAGCGTGGCGATATTGCGCGCATTCAGCCCAAGCCCGTCATTCGTCGAAACCGCGATCACCAAAGGCAACAGATTGCGCAAATGTGCTTTCGCCGCCATCAGAACCGGTGTGTCCGTAATCCCGTTAGCCAGTTTAGCGATCGTATTCCCCGTGCAAGGGGCAATCAGCAGGCAATCAAACGGTTTTGCCGGACCGATAGATTCCGCCTGGGCAATCGAACGGATCAGATCTCGTTGACTGATCTGGGAAAATTTCTCCTGCCAATCCGCCGCTTTACCAAAGCGTGTATCGCTGTTCTCTACAGAGTAAGAGAGGATCGGTGTGATGTGCACCCCTTGGGCAACGAGTTTGCTCATGACCTGGGTGGTTTCGTGCAAGGTACAATGTGAACCGGTAATAGCAAAACCAATTCTCAATCCGTCTAACAGCATTTTCTTCGCACCTCCACTTTACTGAACAGAAGTCACTGGCGTGGCCAGTTGACGAAGAATGAGCTGCGGATAGACCTGGGCCAAGATTTTTCCCGCTGTTTTCGGGGCAACCATACCAGGCAGCCCGGGAGCTAACAGCGCTTTGATCCCCAGCCTTTGCGCGTATGCAAAATCCGTTCCCCCAGGAAACGAAGCTAGATCGATAATGACGGTATCCGGAGACAATGTCTCCAAACGTTGGTGATTCAGAACCAAAGCCGGTACAGTGTTAAAAATAATCTCCGCTTCTGAGATCACGCTATCCAATTGGGCAAAACGTAGCGGCCTGAAACCGCAGGCTGTTGCTTTTGCCAGATCCTGTTCTTGCCTGGCGACTCCGCTGACCTGCGCGCCCAAGGCTTGCAAGCGCGCAGCCAGCGTCCATCCGGTTCTCCCCAAACCTAGAACAAAGCTGCGGCTGCCATGCAGGGTGATCTTCGTGTTCTGCATAGCCAGCTGAATCGCCCCTTCAGCCGAGGGAATCGAGTTCAGGATCGCCACCTCATCTACATTGGCTGTCTCAATGATCGGGATCCCTAACCGCGCCGCCGCTGATTTCAGCGCGGGACGGGCCCAACCGATCAATAAAGGAACCGACGCTGGAATGAATTGCAGGATTTCCTGGTTCAATACAAGCGTGTCCCGCGCATATTTGGCCTTGATAACTCCGCCTTCATCCGTTCCATACATGGGGAAAATCAAAACGTCCGCTTGTTGGACCGCCTCTTTCTGGGATGTCAGTACAATATCCGGCAACGGATCTGCTCGCTCAAATCCGGCTCCGGTTATGTAGGCGCCCAGTTTTTTCATCTCGGCCATAAAATACAGTTCCCGATCGTCTCCGCCTATCACAGCCAGACGAATACCTTTTAATTCCGCGCTCATCTTTCCGCCCCCTTTGAGACCTACTATCCAATATATGAGGGCTGGCTAAAGACGGTTACGAAGCCAACTATATTTAACAAGGGCCAGGCCGGCGCTCATTCCTATGCGTCAGCCTAACCCCAGAACAGATGCTTTAAGCAACAATTCATGTTCAATGATCAAGTCCGATCAGTCCAAAAAGCTCTCCAATCCGACCACCATTTCTGTTAACCCGGCGGATTTACGAATCCCTAATAATACGCCGGGCATATAGGTCTCCCGATTATACGTATCATGCCGCAGCGTCATCACCTGGCCGTTACCGCCAAAGAGGACCTCTTGGTGCGCGATCAAGCCGGGCAGGCGCACTGCATGTATATGAATACCATCCACATTCGCCCCTCTAGCGCCTTCTATCTTCTCATATTCATTGGGATGCCCTTGGCGCATAGGTTGACGTACTTCGGCAATCCACTCCGCCGTCTTCAATGCCGTCCCGGAAGGGGCGTCCAGTTTCTGATCATGATGCATCTCGATGATTTCTACCTGAGGGAAATACTTAGCCGCTTCCCGAGCGAAACGCATCAACAAAATCGCCCCCAGAGCAAAATTCGGTACGATTAACAATCCTACGCCTTTTTTGTTCGACAGTTCCTGCAGTTCGCCGATTTCCGAAGCATCCAAGCCTGTCGTCCCAACAACTGCCACGACGCCCGCTTGAATCGCAGTCTTGGCATTCGTCAGCACAGACTGCGGATTCGTAAAATCTATCAACACATCACTCTGACAAGCGATCAGAGTTTCCGGCGCGATCGGACCTCCGATCTCCACATGTACCGGGGCCAGGCCCAGTGCGACGCCGATATCCACCCCCAGATTCTTCACGTCAGAACATCCGGCCAGCTGCATATCTTCCTGGCGTAAAATTGTCTTGACGACTTCACTTCCCATTTTTCCGCCGGCTCCGGCAACGAAAACGCGAATCTTCTTCATTCTGACTCCTCCCGCATATGCGCCCTATGCATGTGATACGGTTCTCTGATAAAGGTTTTGTTGGTTATCAGAGAACCGTATCACACCAGGCTACAAGCAAATTGTATTTAAATTGGAGCGTGCTGTCAATGGGACGAGTCAGGGACACTTTTTTCTCTGTCTGAACCAATACCATAGACGCTGGCCATAAGGCTGCAAAATAGCGATCAGTAAGGAGAGCAGCGCTAACGGTTCCGCCGGAAACGGCGCGGCCTGCCGCCAATCCTCCGGGATCCGCAAAAAAGATAGTAGTAATTCCAACGACAAGTAGATTCCGCCCGCCGTACCGACTAATTGCGCCAGCGCACGCGAAACCGGGCTCTCCGTCGCTTTCCCGGAGCGCCACAGCGACAGCGCGCGGCGCTGGCGGAGCGATCCGCATACGCCGGCCAGCAGCAATAAGACTCCCATCACCTGCATCAGTTACCATCCTAACCTGTAACTTTCTGTAGGGATTCTATGTAAAACTAACGTCCGGTAGAACCGAATCCGCCAGCACCGCGCTGCGAATCCGCCAATTCCCGGGTCTCCACAATCCGCGCTGTGAAAACCGGCGCGAAGAGAATTTGAGCAATCCGCTCCCCAGGCCGCAGGGTGACCGGTTCTCCACCGAGATTGATCATCAGTACTTGGATTTCCCCACGATAATCAGAATCGATCACACCCACCGCATTCGTCAGCGTCAATCCGTGTTTCGCCGCTAAGCCGCTGCGCGCACAAATCAAAGCCACGACTCCGGATCCCGGTAATTCAATCGCTAATCCGGTAGGAACTTTCACTCGTTCCCCCGGCTGGATTAGGATTTTCTCCGGCAAACTGGCGCACAAATCCATCCCGGCGGATCCCGGCGTTGCATAAGCAGGCAGTACAGCGGAAGCAACGCTTGCTGCGACATCCCTGATTTGTTTCACCTTCACCGTAATCTCAGTCCCAAACATCCTCTATCTCTTCCTTATTCGTCTCTACATTTATACCGGCGCCGACCGACGATCATCCCCAATGCCGCTTCGCCAGCACCGGCTGCAAATCCACCTCAAACTCAGCCGGCCCGATCATCGCCAGACTCACTTGCTCCCGCTGCCACAGGCGGCGCATCACGCGGATAATGTCTTCCAGTGCCACTGCCGTGAGTTTGTCCACGACTTCTTCCGGCGTCAAAACCCGGTTATAGGTCAATTCTGTCTTGCCCAGGCGGCTCATGCGGCTGCTGACGGCTTCCAACCCCAGGTATAGGCTGCCTTTGATCTGCGACTTCGTGCGCTCCAACTCCAACGGCGAAATACCGTGATTGCGAATATCGTCCATCTCAGAGAGGATGCACTCCACGACTTCAGCGGCGTTTACCGGACTGGCTCCGGCGTATATCGCGAAGAGTCCCGCATCGGCATAGGCCGAATGATAGGTATAGACGGTATAAGCCAAACCACGCTGCTCACGAATCTGCTGAAATAGCCGGGAACTGAGACCTCCGCCTAGAATATTGTTAATAATATGCATCGCATAGATATCATCATCATTCTGTCCTAACCCCGGCACGCCCATCACCAGATGCATCTGTTCTGTATCCTTCTTGATCAAGCGGCAAATGGTTTTGCCTACGGGCGGAACGCCTAACGCGCGTTTCTGACCACGCCTGAATTCGCTAAACAGGCCAAGTTTGGCGATGATCTCTGCGTGCGTTATTTTTCCAGCCACAGCCACGACAATATTCTCCGGGCCATAATGCGTATCCATATAGGTTAGAATTTTCTCCCGCGTCAAGGTATGGATCGTTTCCGCCGTTCCCAGCACAGACCGGCCTAACGGATGGTCATTCCAGACGTATTCCGAAAATAAATCATGAATGAGTTCATCCGGGGTATCCTCATACATCTTCACTTCTTCGATCACGACTCGCTTTTCCTTCTCTATTTCCTGTTCGTCAAACAAAGAGCAGAAAAACATATCGCCTAAAACGTCAATCGCCAGATCCACATCTTCATCCAACACCTTCGCGTAATAACAAGTGTATTCTTTGGTCGTAAAGGCGTTCAACTGTCCGCCGGCCGTCTCCAATGATTCGGCCAGATCCTTAGCCGTTCGCTGGGTCGTTCCTTTGAATAGCATATGTTCGATAAAATGAGAAATCCCTTCATAACCTTCCTGTTCATCCCGGGATCCGGCGCCGATCCAGATACCAATAGCCACTGAGCGGACAAAAGGGATCTCTTCCGTCACAATTCTCAAACCATTTGGCAGTGTTACTTTTTGAAACAAACAAGCTCCCTCCTCTAAACAGTTAGTTCGAGTAATCCTGCCAAAATCCTCTATTCTATCGGAGATTGAACCGCCATAGTGCTAAATCCCCATTCCAACAGGCGCTCGGCATCGCCGAAACGGTCCGGCGCATTTAACAAGACGGCCAACAACTGACGTCCGTCTTTGGTCGCTGAAGCGATCAAACATTTGCCAGCCGCCGTCGTCGTCCCGGTCTTCACTCCATCCGCATAAGAATAGTTCCAGAGCAAGCGATTGGTGTTCTTCACCGTAGATATGGTTTCCGGCTGCAAGAAGTGCAGGGTCGTTTCTTTCTGCCGGGTGATCGAAGCAAAAACCGGATTCTGCAAAGCATATCTGGCGATGACGGCTAAATCATAGGCGCAGGTATAATGATCCGGATGCGGCAATCCGTTGGTATTGACAAAATGCGTATGCTGCGCGCCCAGGAGCTTGGCCTTGCGGTTCATCAGACGGACAAAATCCGTCTCACTGCCCGAGATCTCTTCGGCAATCGCTACGCAGGCGTCATTGCCTGAACGCACCAGCGCGCCGGTAATGAGCTCATACAAGGTCAATTCTTCTCCCGGATCGAGAAAGATCGTCGATTGCCCTACGCCGGCCGCTTTGGCGCTAACTTTGACCAGTTCGCCCGGCTCGCCCAGCTCCAGAGCCAGAAGCGTCGTCAATATCTTGGTCGTACTGGCCGGGGGGCGCTCTGTATAAGCGTTCTTCTCGAACAAGATTTCCCCGCTGCCGACCTCCATCAAGATCGCGGTATTCGCCGTGAATTTCAGCGTACCAATGCCCGGCTTATCCGCTTGAGCCGCCCATAAAACTCCCTTCTGCCAAGATCCTCCCCAAAGTATAAGCGTCATCAGAAGGGCGTAAATCCCGAGGCGCGCCCTCTTGTTGCTCAGCATAACATCACCTCTATGGATTACTTTTTTCTTCCAGCCGGATCAATTCCGCCACGGTAACCAAACGAAACCCTTCACTGCGCAGTTGCGCCACCATTTCCGGCAGCGCTTTTACCGTTTGCTCTTTCGGATGCATCAACACGATGGCGCCGCGTTTGTCCGGCTGTGCGCCATGACGCATCGCCGGGCGAACAACACGCTGAATAATTACCTCCGGATCGGTTGTCTGCCAATCGACCGTATCCAGCGTCCAGAGAATCGTCTTGTACCCCAGTTCGTCAGCAGCGCGCAGGCCCGAAGGTCCGTCTTCACCGTAGGGCGGCGCGTAATATTTCGTCTGGTATCCCAGCATCCCTTGCAGGATACTCTCTGTTTTCTTGATCTCTTCTTTGTTATCCGCTACAGAAAGGTTATCCGGGTGTGGATGGCGATAACCGTGGTTTTCCACCTCATGCCCTTCGGCCATCATCTGCCTGACTAAGTCCGGATGATTCTTCGCCCAACGCCCAGTGACAAAAAATGTCGCTTTGGCTTGCGCTTGCTTTAGTATTTGAAAGATTTCCGGCAGATATTCCTCACCCCAATCAACATTAATGGTAAAAGCTAAAACTTTTTCCTCTGTTTTGATACTTTCGATCGGTTTGCCCAGCGACGTTGCAGCTGTGGTGGTCAGGATTCTGTCTGATACATAGACTAAGAGTAATAAGCAGAAGAACCCTGCTAAAACGACCTGGATTTTTTTACCATGCAGACGCAAAGCCAAAATGAAAACCCCCTCTTCCATAATCATGTATGCAGAGGGGGCAACAGAGATTCATTGAACTTCACAGGATATTTATTTCCGCGCTTCTTCTTGACGCTGCGCCAAGAGAGCTTCCTTGCGCGATAGGTTTAAGCGGCCCTGTTTGTCGATGCCTGCGGCTTTGACCGTGATCTTATCCCCCAGATGAACGATATCTTCGACTTTTTCCACCCGCTCGGTAGACAACTGTGAGATATGCACCAGACCTTCTTTACCATTCAAGCCCAGGACGCCCGGAATGACTTCCACAAACGCGCCAAAATCCATGATCCGCGTTACCTTGCCGGTGTAGATCTTGCCTACTTCCACGTCTTGCGTCAAGGAATTGATAATGCTCAGTGCTCTCTCTCCCGCTTCCCCGTCCGTCGCGGCGATAAATACGCGCCCGTCGTCTTGGATATCGATCTTGACGCCAGTTTCTTCAATAATTTTCTTAATCGTCTTGCCGCCCGAGCCGATAACATCACGAATCTTATCCGGATGGATCGACGAAGTAATGATCCGCGGAGCATATTGAGAAATTCGTTGACGCGGTTCAGAGATGACCGCTGTCATTTTATCCAGAATGAACAGCCGGCCAACTTTCGCCTGGGTCAACGCTTGCGCCAGAATAGCACGATCCACACCCTTGATCTTAATATCCATCTGCAACGCCGTTACGCCTACGCTCGTACCAGCGACCTTAAAGTCCATATCCCCATCATGGTCTTCTAAACCCTGGATATCTGTCAGGATCGCAAACTGCCCGTCTTCTTTGATCAAACCCATCGCTACGCCGGCGACCGGGGCCTTAATCGGCACACCCGCATCCATCAAGGATAACGTACTCCCGCAAACGGAAGCCATAGAACTCGATCCGTTCGATTCCAAGACCTCGGAGACTAAGCGGAGCGCGTACGGAAATTCATTCTCATCCGGCAGCACGGGAATCAGCGACCGCTCAGCCAACGCGCCATGTCCGATTTCGCGGCGTCCCGGTGATCCCATGCGCCGCACTTCACCCACCGAGTAAGGCGGGAAATTATAATGATGCATGTAGCGTTTGGAGTCTTCCAACCCTATCCCATCCAGCGTCTGCCCTTCTCCCGCTGACCCTAACGTGGTGACTGTGAGGACCTGCGTCTGTCCTCGGGTGAATAATCCTGTGCCATGTGTACGCGGCAAGACACCCACTTCGATCGTGATCGGGCGAATCTCATCCAGCGCCCGTCCATCGGGACGGATATGCTCTACGGTAATCAGACGGCGCACCAAATGATGGAACAAATGCTCGAAGACCTTGCTTACTTCCATCTTGTTATCAGGATACACTTCAGCGAAATAGCTCATAGCGTCGCTCTTCACTTCGTCTACCGCCGTCTCGCGCGCTTTCTTCTCTTCTACCCGGATCGCCTGATCCAGGTTTTGCCGTACATAATCCGTAACGGCTGTGACGATATCCTCCGGAATCGACTCGTCATTCACCGCGCTCTTCTCTTTCGCCAGTCCCATACGCAGCGCTTCCGTATGGAAGTCTTCAATAAACTGCGCGATGCGCTGGATCTCGCGATGCCCGAACATGATCGCCTCCAGCATCGACTCCTCAGGCACTTCCCGCGCTCCGGCTTCTACCATCATGATCGCGTCCTTCGTACCGGCTACCGTCAGATGCATCTGACTTTGCGCAGCTTGTTCCACGGTCGGGTTAATGATGAACTCTGTATCAATCAGACCGACTGTGACCGCGGCCACCGGACCTTCAAACGGGATATTGGAAATTGTCAGCGCTGCGGAGATCCCGTTAATCCCGCAGATATCCGGCGCACAGTCGTGATCTACCGACATCACCGTCGCCACTAATTGCACTTCATTATGAAACCCTTGGGGAAACAAGGGCCGCATCGGCCGGTCGATCAGACGCGCCGATAGAATCGCTCTCTCACTGGGACGCCCTTCCCTTTTGATAAATCCGCCCGGGATCTTGCCCGCCGCATATTGGCGTTCTTCAAATTCCACTGTTAAGGGGAAGAAATCAATCCCTTCCCGCGCCGATTGGCTGGCCGTAGCATTCGCTGTAATGACCGTATCCCCATAGCTCAGAAAGATCGAACCTCCCGCCTGTTTACTAATCCTGCCAGTTTGGAACGTCATCGTTCTGCCGCCCACTTGTATGGATTTTTCCAGAATGTTTTCTTGCACTTTTGGATCCTCTCCTTAATTCTTCATCCGTTCATTTCATTATTCTTCAACCTGTCTTTTATTCGACATGATCATATTATTTCCTCCAATACGCATAAAAAAACAAAAAAGCGGTAACACAACCGCTTTTTTCTGAATTTTATGCGTCTAGCGCCGTAAGCCCAGATCCGTGATGATTTGACGATAACGATTAAAGTCCGAATTCTTCAGATAGTCTAACAAATGACGACGCTTAAAGACCATCTTCAGCAGGCCGCGCCGGGAATGGTGATCCTTCTTATGCGCCTTAAAATGATCCTGCAGATAACTGATACGCGCCGTCAATAAGGCGATCTGGACTTCCGGGGAACCGGTATCCCCTTCATGCTGTTGATACTTCGTAATGATTTCCTGTTTTTGCTCTACGGTTAACATTGAGCACCTCCAAATATTTTTTTATCCCCGGTAATCCCAGCAGGACGCCGTAAATTTCATTCCGCCGAGAAAACGGTTCAACGAATACCCTATTATTTTAATAGAACGATAAGGGTTTGTAAAGCTCACTGATCCAAAGCGTTAAGAATTTGTTTACTCTGACGCTCATCGCAAGCCAACTGACCCCGCAATTCCGTTAAGCTTGAGAACTTGATCTCTTCGCGCAATCTGGCGATCACCTGAACTTGCAGTTCTTTCCCGTAGAGATCCCCGGCAAAATCAAACAGGTGAATCTCTACCGTCGTCTCATAATAGTTATGAAAGGTCGGTTTTACTCCGATATTCATCATCCCGTACACACAGACCCCCGCGAAAAACGTATGAATTACATAAGCGCCCCGTTTAAGCAACATCTGTTGTTCAGAGCAGTGTAAATTAGCCGTCGGAAACCCTAACAAACGACCTCGCTGTTCTCCAGTCACAACCTTGCCCTGAATACTGGGATAACGGCCCAGTAAATGCGCAGCCAGTTCAATATCTCCCTGTTGCAATGCTTCCCGAATACTCGTGGATGAAATCACTTTGCCGCGGAACTTCTGGGCGCTAACGACTGTAACGCCAAAACCATACGACCGCCCGAACTGTTGCAGCTCATCCGGTCTTCCCTGCCCGCGCATACCGAAGGTGTAATTAAAGCCGACAACGATATGTACAGCGCCTAAGGCTAAGACGCTGTCTTGAATAAACTGTTGCGGGCTAAGCGCGGCAAATTCCAACGTGAAAGCTAGAATTACCACTGCATCTACACCCAATTCAGCTAATAATTCAATACGCTCATCCAGTGCGGAAATCATATAAAATGGTTCTTCCGGACGCAGGATTTGCGCAGGATGTGGGTCAAACAGCAATACAGCGCATTGAACCCCGCGTTTAGCAGCTTCAGCGCGCCCTATCCGCAGCAATTGCTGATGGCCAATATGTACACCGTCAAAATTCCCCAGCACCAGAACACACTGCGCGGGATTTTTTGGCATTCCCCTGTGTACCTGCACGTTCTGTCCTCCTAGATCTGTTTCATCACCTTGTGCGGGTATAAGGCATTACCCTGCCAGATGCCGATTCCCAGCAATTCTTCGTCATGGGTCACCTGCACATGCGCCCCGTCCACAATTTCCGGCGCTTGAATCCAACGGGTATCGCTGGACAATCCTGAACAAAAAGCGCGCACCCGCGCCGCGGGTAAAGCGATCAGCGGCAGATCCAAGCCCTGGGATACATGGCTGATAAATGATCGATCCCCCTTGTCCAGCGCGCTTTGCAGACGCTCTAACGTCCAACTCTGCGCAATCTCGAAGGGACCCGATTTCACCCGGAGCAAATCTGACATATACGCCCCGCAGCCTAACGCTTGCCCGATATCGTAACACAGCGTCCGGATATAGGTCCCCTTCGAACACTCGATATCCAGTAACGCCTTGGGAAACGCCCCCTGGGTCCATTGTTTTAATCTTAGCGTATAAATACAGGCCTGTCGAGGGCAGCGTTCGATCTCCTGTCCCGCCCGCGCATATTCATATAAATGTTTTCCCTTGACGCGCACGGCAGAGAACATCGGCGGCACTTGCTCGATCTCCCCGGTAAAGTCCGGCAGGATCCGCAATAAGTCTGCCTGAATCAATTGCGGCTGCGCACTGGAAAGAATCTCTCCATCACGATCCTGCGTCGTCGTACATACGCCTAATGTCATTTCCGCCTGATAGACCTTGCCTTGATTCGTCAGGTATTCCGCCACCCGGGTTGCTTGTCCGACGCAGATCGGCAGTACGCCGGACGCTCCGGGATCCAGCGTCCCCGTATGTCCCACTTTTTTCGTATTCAATAAACGTCTCAGGTGATACACGACGTCCGCCGAGGTCATCCCCGGAGGTTTAAATACGTTAATAAACCCGTCCAACGTCCAGCGCCTCCCGCAACAGGGACACCGCCATCGCACGCGCTTCAGGAAGGGTGACATCTAAAGCACAGCCGGCTGCCCGTTTATGGCCGCCCCCACGTAATTGAGCGGCAACTTCGTTGACATTCAACCAACTCTTCGCCCGAAAACCGATCTTGACTTCACCATTTTGCGTCTCACGTACGAGGATACCCACCTCGACGCCGGCAATATCCCTGGCGTAATTCACGATCCCTTCGCTGAGACTCTCTTCAGCTCCACAATCCAAAAAGTCTTGCCAACGCAGCGTCATCACGGCTAATTGGTGATTCGCCATGATCTCCAACGAGCTTAACGCCTTCTGTAATAACTTGATATATGCCAAGGGCTGCTGAGCAAAGAGCTGCGTATTGATATCCGCAACATCGATTAACTCCATCAGTTCAGCCGCCAGGTAGTGACTTTGCGGCGTCGTATTGCTATAAAGAAACCCGCCGGTATCCGTGACCACCGCCGTATACAGATTCGTCGCCATAACTTCATCCAGCTGCAAACCCAAATCGCGAATTAACTGATAGACCAATTCCCCTGTAGCGGCGGCCTGGGCATCCACCCAATTCAAGTCACCAAAACTATTATTGGAAATATGGTGATCGATGTTGATCACCACAGTTTCTGACGGCCAATCCGACGCCTGAAGATTGACGCGGGCGAGCTCCGCGCAATCTAACAATAAAAACGTGTCCGCCGGCGGTATACTTCCATCCATTCGCTGCACACGGTGCGCATCCGGAAGAAAAGCTAGATTCGGCGGAACCCCGTCGGAATTGTACAAAGAGACTTCTTTATGCATCTTAGTCAAAGCCGCGCCTGCTGCCAGCATTGATCCGATACCATCTCCATCGGGAGAACCGTGAGAAAAAAGCGCAATCTTGGAAGCCTCACGCAACGCTCTCACAATTTTTATCCGGTCATCCGTCATGCGGCTCACCGTCGTTTCCTACTTCTCGCAGCAATTGGGCAATATGCGCGCCTCGTTCAATGGACGGGTCATACCTGAAGACTATTTCCGGCGCATAACGCAAACGGATCCGTTTCGCTACTTCGCTGCGCACAAAACCCGCAGCCCCATTCAATGCCTTTAAGGACGCCTGGGCGTCTGCCATGCTCCCCAGCACGCTAACATAGACTTTGGCTTGACTTAAGTCCTCCGCTACCTCTACGCTGGTGACTGTCACAAATCCGACGCGCGGATCTTTCAAGTCTTCGCGGATGATCTGCGAGATATCTTCCTTGAGGGACTCAGCCAAGCGATAAGCGCGATGCTTGACCATATAAACCTCCTGATTACAGTGATTGCCTCTTCACTTCTTCAATCGTGAAGGCTTCTATAATATCCCCTTCTTTAATGTCGTTGAAACGTTCAATACCAATCCCGCATTCATATCCTTCTGTGACTTCACGAACATCGTCTTTAAAACGGCGCAGTGAATCAATCGTACCTTCATGGACGACAATCCCATCTCGAATCACCCGAACGCTCGCGGTACGCAGAATTTTGTTTTCCACCACATAACAGCCCGCTACACTGCCTGCTTTCGGCACTTTAAAGACCTGGCGAATTTCCGCCCGTCCCAGGACCACTTCTTTATAATCCGGATCCAAGAGGCCAGTCATCGCTGCTTTCACATCTTCAATGGCGTCGTAAATCACCCGATAGAGCCGAATATCTACGCCCTGCAGTTCCGCCGTCTCTTGTGTATTGGCCACCGGGCGAACATTAAAGCCGATAATAATCGCATTAGACGCCGCCGCCAGCATCACGTCCGTTTCTGTGATCGCGCCGACTCCTCCATGAATCGGGTTGACCCGAACCTCACCGGTTGACAAACGCAATAGTGATTGATGCAAAGCTTCTACCGATCCCTGAACATCTCCTTTGATGATGATATTCAGTTCTTTCACTTCGCCCTCTTTTAGCCGGTCAAAGAGATTCTCTAAACTAACCTTCGTCGTCTGTTGAGCGTCTTGGATGCGTTTCTCCGTTGAACGGGCCGAGGTAATTTGACGGGCTAGTTTTTCGTCGGCAATCGCATAGAATAACTCTCCAGCCGCGGGAACCTCGGATAGTCCCTGGATTTCCACCGGCATGGATGGCGTAGCCTTCTTCAGTTTACGTCCTTTATCGTCCACCATCGCGCGAATCCTGCCAAAAAAGGCTCCGGCGACAATCACATCCCCTACACGCAGGGTGCCTTTGGCCACCAATACAGTCGCCACCGGTCCTTTGCCTTTATCCAGTTTGGCTTCAATCACCGTACCCATCGCCGGACGGTCCGGGTTCGCCTTCAGTTCCTTGACTTCAGCCACTAGAAGGATCATCTCCAGCAACTGAGGGATGTTTATTTTTGTCTTGGCGGACACCGGAACAGCGATCGTCTCTCCGCCCCATTCTTCCACGACCAGACCATATTCTGTCAATTCTTGCTTGACTTTTTCCGGGTTAGCGTCGGGTTTGTCAATCTTATTCATCGCGACGATAATTGGCACGTCCGCGGCTTTGGCATGGTTAATCGCCTCGATGGTCTGCGGCATGACTCCGTCGTCCGCAGCAACCACCAACACCGCAATATCCGTGACTTGCGCGCCGCGCGCTCTCATCGATGTAAACGCTTCATGACCCGGAGTATCCAAGAAGGTGATTTTCTGTCCGTTGATCTCTACCTGATAGGCGCCGATATGTTGCGTGATTCCTCCGGCTTCCGACTCAATGACATGCGTCGTGCGAATCGCGTCCAACAGAGAAGTCTTACCATGATCGACATGTCCCATCACCGTGACAACCGGCGGACGGGTGTGCAGATCTTCCGGGTTATCCAGCAAGTCTTCGATCACCGCCAGTGATTTTTCCGCCCTGACTTCTACGGTCACGCCCATATCGTTCGCCAGAATCACCGCTGTCTCCGCGTCCAGCTCCTGATTA
Organism: Peptococcaceae bacterium; assembly: GCA_031289735.1. GTDB lineage: Bacteria > Bacillota > Desulfitobacteriia > Desulfitobacteriales > Desulfitobacteriaceae > JAITOS01. The sequence continues at coordinate 583 of JAITOV010000077.1, read as the reverse complement.
ATCGTCGCCATCACACCTAAATTAATCAGTTTCAAGATGAGTTCACTGACTTTGCGGCTCATTTTAGCAGCGAGTTCCTGTACGGTTAAAGATTCCGGAATAACGATATGTTTCGGCGTTGTATCGCGCACTTCTTTCGGTGCAGACTTAAACGGCCGTCTGCCCCGATACGGTGTTTTTATATCCCGTTCCGCATCTTTTCGCTTATCAAACGGTTTATCTTGCGTCCTTTTCTTTTCCGGCGTTTGCCGTTTAGGCTGTTCCGCGGGCGCAGTCGTGCCAGGACGCGCGGCTGCGGGTCTGGCGGGACGATTATCGCCAAATGAACGCTGTTGATCTAAGCGATCGGCGCCCGGGCGCGGACTCTGAGGCCTTACTCCTGGTGGTCTCGGCCCAGCCGGACGCGGCGGCCTGTTCTCCATTCCCGGACGGGGTCCGCTTGGACGTGGTTGGCCTTCTCCCTGGGGTCTCGGCCCAACCGGACGCGGCGGCCTGTTCTCCATTCCCGGACGGGGCCCGCTTGGACGTGGTTGGCCTTCTCCCTGGGGTCTCGGCCCAACCGGACGCGGCGGCCTGTTCTCCA
>JAITOV010000007.1 GCA_031289735.1 Peptococcaceae bacterium | reverse complement strand
GCATGCCGAATGGTCCGCAGGCGGCAATAGAAGCCTGACGCCAAGGTTCCGGGCGGCCGCTCCATTGCCGTACCAGCAGATCCGTAACCAAACCCGCTTCGCCCAGCGAGCCATCCAGCGTCGCCGCGTATATCTGGCAGCTGGCGCATTGTAAATCCCGCCAACCGGCGTTCTCCAGAAAAGCGCGGTCTTCTCCCCCCCAGAACAACACCGTGGGAATTCCGCGTAAGCGCGCCGCATCCGCCAGCGCTAACAGCGGGAAGACCCCGATCCCCCCAGCCAGTAAGAACAGCCCGCCGTCTTGCGGCAGTTGAAATCCCCGGCCCAGCGGACCGAGCACGTCCAGGCTCTGACCTACAGCCGCACGAGCCAATAATTGCGTTCCCTGACCCTTCACGCGGTAGCACACCGTCAATCTGCGCCGCGCCGGATCAATTTCCGCGATGCTTAACGGGCGGCGCAATAACGGATCCAGCCCATCCGAGACGCGAATATGCAGGAATTGCCCCGGCTGCGCTGTATCCGCCGCGGCACACTCTAAAACTAAGCGGCGCAGATCAGACGCCACGCCCAGTGCTTCATGAACGACCACTTTTGCATTTTCCGGCATAGCTTACTCCTTCATCTCCACCCCGAAGCGGGGAATCTGCACGACGCGGCGGTCTTCCGCCAGCGGCACGATACTCGGCAGCATCTGTTCCAGCATATGCAGCCAGACCGCCGCCGTATCCAAGCTGGTAAAACAGGGGATCCCCCGATCTACCGCCGCCCGGCGAATAGCAAAACCGTCGCTGGCCGGCAGACGCCCGTGCGTACTCGTATTAATCGCACACTGTACGCGCTGTTCACGAATGGCGTCCAGGATCTCCATCGAGCCTTGATGCAGTTTATCGACGCATTCTACCTGAATACCCCGATCTTCCGCAGCGGCGGCTGTCCCTGCCGTAGCCATGATCGTGAAACCCAGGTTACTGAAACGTTCCATCAGGCGGATCCCTTCGAGTTTATCCCGATCCGCCAGCGTAACCAGAATACACCCGTGCGTGACCACGGAGATCCCCGCGGCCAGTAGCGCTTTAAAGAGCGCCTTGTCAAAACTGTAGTCCCAACCCATCACTTCCCCGGTAGACTTCATCTCCGGTCCCAGGGACGGTTCGACTTGCAGCAGTTTGGAGAAAGAGAACACCGGCGCCTTGACCGCGATTTTCCCGGAGAGCGGTCCCAACCCTTGCGGAACTTGCAATTGACTGAGCGGCGTCCCCAGAATCGCCTGCATAGCCAAGCCGACGATCGGCGTTTCCGTCACCTTACTCAGGAACGGCACCGTCCGGCTGGAACGAGGATTCACTTCCAACACATAAACTTCGCCGTCGGCAAAGACAAATTGAATATTTAACAGACCGCAAATCTTCAACGCCCGGGCTAATTCAATCGTCAGCTGTTCGATCCGATGTTCCGTAGCGCTGGAGAGTGTTTGCGGCGGATAGACAGCGATCGAATCGCCCGAATGCACGCCAGCCCGTTCCACATGCTCCATGATCCCCGGAATAAAGACGTTCTCACCGTCGGAGATCGCGTCCACTTCCATTTCCGTGCCAATCAGGAACTGATCCATCCAGATCTCCTGCCCCGGTGATTCCTGCATCGCCCGGCGCACCACGTCCTGCAATTCGGAGTGTTCATACACAATCTCCATCGCCCGGCCGCCTAAGACATAGGAAGGCCGCACCATTAAGGGGTAGCCGATCTGCAGCGCCACCCGCTCCGCCTCTTCCGCAGTGGTCGCCCAAGCGCCTCGCGGACGCTTCGCCCCGATCTGCTGTAACACCTGATCGAACACACTGCGGTCTTCCGCTCGATGCGTATCTTCTACGGTCGTCCCTAAGATACGATACCCGCGCTCGGCCAGCGGCTTGGCCAGACCGATCGCCGTCTGGCCGCCGAACTGCACGATCACGCCTTCCGGTTTTTCCTTTTCCAGCACGGCGGTAACGTCTTCCAGGGTTAACGGCTCGAAATACAGGCGATCCGCCGTATCGAAATCTGTGGAAACCGTTTCCGGATTGTTATTGATGATGACGCTCTCGATACCGGCCCGGCGCAGCGCCAGTACGGCGTGTACCGAACAATAATCAAATTCAATCCCTTGCCCGATGCGGATCGGCCCGGAGCCCAGCACGACAATCCGCCGCTCTGTACTGACCTTACCCTCGTCTTCCTGATCATAGCTGGAATAATAATACGGAGTCACTGCTTCAAACTCGCCAGCGCAAGTATCGACCGTCTTAAACACGGGGGTCATCTGACGCTCTACCCGGTAACGGTAGACTTCCTCTTCCGTACTCCGCCATAGGCGAGCGATCTCCGCATCAGCAAATCCCAGATATTTCGCCTGGCGCAACAACTCTTCCTGCCAGGGCTGTGCCGTCAACTCCGCACTCAGACGCACTAAACGGGCGATACACTCCAGGAAGAAGGGATTCCAGTTACTGATACGCGCTAATTCCCGCACCGGCCAACCCCGGCGCAGCGCTTCCGCCTGGCAAAAAATCTGCCGGTCATGCGGTTTTATACAGTTCAGCCGCAGTTCTTCATCACTCAGCTCGGCAAATTCCGGCAGAAGCAAGCCGAATACCTTCGTTTCCAAGGAGCGTATGGCCTTTTGCAGGGCGGTTTCGATATTGCGTCCCAAACCCATCACTTCCCCGGTCGCCTTCATCTGCGTACCTAAACTGCGATCCGCTTCGCTAAATTTATCAAACGGCCAGCGGGGAATTTTGATCACCACGTAGTCCAGCGCCGGTTCGAAACAAGCCGATGTCTTGCCGGTCACCGCATTGGTCAGCTCGGACAGATGATAACCGATGGATAATTTCGCGGCGATCTTCGCGATCGGATACCCGGTAGCCTTAGAGGCCAGGGCGCTCGAACGGCTGAGCCGCGGATTGACTTCGATCACGACATATTCCAGACGCTCCGGATGCAGCGCAAACTGAATATTGCAGCTGCCCACGATCCCCAGGGCGCTGACAATCTTGCGCGAGGCGGTCCTCAAAGTCTGCACTTCCCGATCGGTCAGCGTCTGGCAAGGCGCGACAACGATACTGTCTCCGGTATGCACGCCGACCGGGTCGATATTTTCCATGTGACAAACGGTAATGCAATCCCCTAATTCGTCGCGTAAAACCTCAAATTCGATCTCTTTCCAGCCCGTCACGCTGCGCTCTACCAGAATCTGACCGATCAGCGAGGCCCGCAGTCCGGATTCGGCGATCTCCCGCAGTTCCTCGCGCGTATTGGCGATTCCGCCGCCCGTCCCGCCTAATGTGAAAGCCGGTCGGATGATCACCGGTAAGCCGATCTCTTCCAGCAGATTCAGCGCGTCTTCTACCGTCTCGACGATCCCGCTCGGCGGCACCGCTTCCCCGATCTCATACATCAGGGAGCGAAAGCTCTCGCGATCTTCCGCTTGCTGAATACTCTGCGGAGTCGTACCCAGCATTGTCACGCCCGCGCGCTCCAAAATCCCGCTCTGCGCTAACTGGAAGCCCATATTCAGGCCGGTCTGTCCTCCCATATTCGCCAACAAACCGTCCGGCTTCTCACGTTCGATCACGCGGACCAGGCTCTCCACGGTAATCGGCTCAATATAGACTTTATGCGCAACCTCTTGATCCGTCATGATCGTCGCGGGGTTGGAATTGACCAGCACGACCTCGACGCCCTCTTCGCGCAATGCCCGGCAAGCCTGCGTACCCGCGTAATCGAACTCCGCCGCCTGTCCGATGATGATCGGACCGGAACCGATGACTAAAACTTTCTTCCAAGGCTTCTTAGGCACGTCCATCACCTTCCTTTTCCTTGTGCGCGGCGTGAAGCAACTCCACAAAATCATCCAGAATCACCGCATTCTCTTCCGGTCCGGGCGCGCCTTCCGGGTGAAATTGAATCGAGAGAACCGGGTAGTGCTCATGGACTAAACCTTCTACCGTATGATCATTCAGATGACGGTACGCCTCGGCAAATCCACTGCCGCGCAGGGATTCCCGTTCGACCGCATAGCCGTGGTTCTGCGAAGTAATCGTCGTCCGGCCCGTACGTAAATCCTGCACCGGATGATTACCGCCGCGATGTCCGAACGGCAGTTTAAACGTCCGCGCCCCGGCCGCCATCGCTAACATCTGATGACCCAGGCAAATACCCAAAATCGGCAGCCGCGGCAAGAGTTCAGCCAGATTCGCGGCGATCTCCGGCAGACCGGCCGGATCACCCGGCCCATTGCTTAAAACCATCCCTTGCGGATGACACGCGAGAATCTCTTCGGCCTTCGTCCCGGCGGGAAACACCCTCAAACGAAATCCCCGCCGGCTCAGCAGACGCAAGATGTTGTACTTGATCCCGAAATCCAATACCGCCAATAACGGCCCTTCCCCTGGAATCTCATACGGTTCGCGGCACGTCGCCTGATACACCCAATGGGGCTCTTCCGGCGCCGCGTCTCCGTTGCGTTCCCGCCAGTAAGCTAACCCGGCTTCCGCTTCCGTCGCTAATACCCCATACAATGTCCCGTAATGACGCAAATGCCGCGTCAATGCGCGGGTATCCACCTTTTTCAATCCGCAGATCCGCTGCTTGCGGCAGATATCCTCCAAAGAATCCTGCGCGTGCAGACTGCCTTCCCCTGCTGATAATTCCCGTACCACCAAACCGCGCACCAGAATCTTGACCGCTTCGCTCTCTTCACTATGCCAGCCGTAATTCCCAATCTGCGGTTGCGTAAATACCAATATCTGCCCGGCAAAAGACAAGTCTGTCACCATCTCCTGGTACCCGCTCATCGCGGTACTAAAGACCACTTCACCTTGGCAGGCGCAATCCCCGGACGGCCAATATCCGAAAGGCTCTCCGGCGAATACGCTCCCATCCTGAAGTACTACATACGGCATTACTGTTCCCTCTTTCCTCGTTTATAGAATGCGGCGATCTTTTTGTTTTAATCCTCCGGCTACCCAGGTCATGACTGGCAAGCCGCGCAGTTCCTGATCGAGGAACGGCGTGTTGCTGGCCTTGGACGCCAGATTGTCCCGGCTGACGCGTTCTTTGGCTAACGGATCAAATAACACCATATCCGCCGCTTCCCCTACCTTCAAAGACCCGCCGGGCAAGTGAAAACGCCGCGCCGGAAGCGCGCTCCACATCTCGACCATCTTTTCCACGCTTAGCCGGCCCGGCTGGACCAGGTACTGCCACACCGCCGGCAAGGCTGTCTCCAAGCCCAGAATACCAAACGGCGCTTCCGGCATGGGCTGCGCTTTTTCTTCCCAGGTATGCGGCGCGTGATCCGTCGCCAGAAAATCAATCGTTCCGTCCAGCGCGCCCTGTAACAAGGCTTCGCAATCCTCCTGCGAACGCAGCGGCGGATTCACCTTCAGCGCGGTACTGTTTAGTGTGACATCCTCATCGCTGAAGATCAAGTGATGCGGATTGACCTCCGCCGTGACGTCGATCCCCTGGCGCTTCGCTTGCCGGATGATCTCCACGCTTTCCCAAGCGGATACGTGCGCTACATGCAGTTTGCCGCCGGTCTGAGCCGCCAGAAGCATATCTCTGGCCACCATCACCGCTTCGGCGCTGGAAGGGATGCCCTTCAAGCCCAGAGCCAAAGAGGTTTCACCCCAGTGCATACACCCGTCCAAGGCCAGATTGGCATCCTCACTGTGCGTGATCACGATCAGATCCGGCAGTTTGGCATATTCCAGCGCCAAACGCATCACTTCCGCGTTCATGATCGGCCGGCCATCGTCGGATAAAGCGACGGCGCCTCCGGCTCGCAGATCGACCATTTCCGTCAGTTCTTCCCCACGCTGCCCTTTGGTCACCGCCGCGATCGGATAGACGCGGGCCAGACCGGCGCGCTCCCCTTGATGCTTAACAAATTCGACCAGGGCTCGCTGATCAATCACCGGTTGCGTATTTGGCATCGCCATGATTCCGGTAAACCCGCCCCGGATTGCCGCCGCCGAGCCACTGGCGATATCTTCTTTCTCTTCCAAACCGGGTTCGCGCAGATGCGTATGCACATCGATCAGCCCCGGGAATAAATACTTCCCGGTTCCGTCGAGCGCCTGCTCATCTGACAATTGTTCACCTGTATCCAGATCCGTGCTGATCGCCTGAATCACGCCGTCTTGCACCAGGACATTGCGTATACCGGAAATCCCCTGGGCCGGATCCACCAAATGCACATTCTTAATCCACATCGTTTGCACTCCCTCCCACGAATAAATAAATCAAAGCCATACGGATCGCCACTCCGTTCGTAACCTGCTCTTCAATCACCGACAAGGCGCTGTCCGCCAAGTCGCTCTCGATTTCCACCCCGCGATTCATCGGGCCGGGATGCAGTACCAGCGTTTGCTTGCCGGTCTGTTCCATCCTCTTCAGGTTCAACCCATACACCCGGTTATATTCCCGCAGCGTCGGCAATAAGCCCTTTTGCTGGCGTTCCATCTGTAAACGCAAAGGCATCACCGCGTCCGCTCCCGGTAAGACGCTGTCCAAATCATACGTGACCTGCACGCCCAAAGTTTTCATTTCCAGCGGCAGCAGTGTCGGCGGCCCGGCAAAGATCACCTCGGCGCCCAGTTTGAGCAGGCCGTAAGCGTTACTGCGTGCTACCCGGGAATGCAGGATATCCCCGACGATGATGATTTTCTTGCCCGCTAATTCCCCCATATGTTCTTTCAGCGTGAACATATCCAGCAAGGCCTGCGTCGGATGTTCATTCTGCCCGTCTCCGGCGTTGATCACGCTGACATCCAGGATGTTCGCGATATACTCCGCCGCTCCCGAGGAGGGATGACGCATAATCACCACATCCGGTTGCATCGCCCGAATGGTTTTCACCGTATCCAGCAGGCTTTCCCCTTTGGCGACGCTGCTCTGCGCTACCGTCACGCTGGATGTGTCTGCCCCCAGCACTTTCCCCGCTATTTCAAACGAAGTACGGGTACGCGTACTGTTTTCAAAAAATAAGGTAACGACGGATTTCCCGCGTAGCGTCGGCAATTTCTTCACCGAACGAAACAAGACCTCTTTCATCGGTTTCGCGGTCTCCAGAATAAACTGGATCTCCTGCTCGCTTACATCCCGCAGACCTAACAGGTCTTTGCGCTGCCATTTCATACCGGACTCCTCCTATGTTTGTTCTACTTACGCCATATTCAGGCTTCTTTCTCCAGCAGCATCACCGCGTCGATATCGTCGATTTCCTTCACGCAGACCGCGATGATCTCTTTCTGTGAAGTCGGTACATTCTTGCCCACATAGTCTGCGCGGATCGGCAGCTCCCGATGTCCGCGGTCAATCACCACGGCTAATTGAATTTTCTGCGGCCGGCCCAGGTCGATCACCGCGTCCAGCGCCGACCGGATCGTCCGTCCGGTAAACAGCACATCATCGACCAGAATCACGGTTTTACCTTCGATATTAAACGGGATTCTCGTTTCGCGCACAATCGCCTGTTCATGAACAAAGGTCAGGTCATCCCGATAGAGCGTGATGTCCAGCACTCCCAGCGGTACCTCGACCTGCTCAAATTCGAAGATCGTTTGCTGAATGCGTTCCGCCAGCGGCGCGCCACGTCGCCGGATCCCGATTAGCGCTAACTCTTGTGTGCCCTGATTCTTCTCAACAATCTCATGCGCGATGCGGGTGATCACCCTGCGCAAGTCCTGCGCGTCCATCAGCTGGCTTTTAACGATTCCTTCCATGTTCCTCTCCCCTTTCCTTGCGCACAATAAAATAAACTGCCTGCGCAAAGCAGACAGTTTTATCTCTTCATCGAAAACCGTCAAATGTTTGTCTGCCTTGTGCGCCTCGCCGGGCGCCTCCTTAAAGGCTCAGCTTGTACTGTTTTCTTTTGATAAGAATACGGTATTTTCTCTGATATGTCAAATTGGAATCAAGAGCATACCTCATAGATCCAGCATCCTCGTGAAGTTAACGCGTTCTTCCGGGTCCGTAAGCGACAGCGGCTTGACAGAGCAACAGAGCGGCGAATGCCCTTGATGTTTGTTTGCAACAGGATCCCTTAAAAAGAGAAACATCCGCTTTGATCAACGGTTCTGGAGTACCGCAAGGACAGCAGCCTGTCCAACACAATCCCTTTTGGACGTTGCATGAAAGCAGAAGCCGTGTTGGTCGGTTGCATACCCAAGCGTTGATTAAAAACCCCTGCATATTCTTCCGCCAAAAATTGGTTGGCTGCTTCCATATCGGCGATGCCGTGCTTCTTAAATTCCACCGGCAAGCGACTTTGCAGCGTTTCCCACAAGCGTTCCACGCGCCCCTTGGCTTGCGGTGAACGGGCATGGATTATGTGTGTTCCCAACTGGGCCATAATTTCCCCGAACTGTGTTTGGCCGCCTGGCTTGCCTTCCAGTTGCTCTTCCAGCGTTGGTTTTGACGTTCCGAAAAACAAACTCAGCCCGTCAGCATATATGTTTTGTGGCACCCCATAAATCTGCACCGTTTGTTTCAAAACACAAAAATATCCCTCAGCGCACTCATTTTTAGACATGTACAACCCGGCTAATTTCCCGGTCGCGTCGTCAATCAAGGCGTGAAGGGCAAACCTTTCGCCAATCCCAAACCAATCGAACGAAGTTGCGTCCGTTTGCAGCATCACGCCAAACCTTTCCCGCGCTCCCTGCGGGGATGCCTCACTTGGCGTTTCCGCTTCCGGTGTGAACGCGTGGGCTGGCTGTCTTCCGCAATTTCCATGCAGGATGGATGTAGCGCCTATCCGTTTAAACCTCGCTTGCAAATTCTTCACCTGGCACTCTGAAAGTCCTAACCGCTCTGCCCCTGCTTTTACCGTCATTTTTCCTGAAACGCACAGCCCTATCACCAGCTGCTTTAGTTCCTCTGCGGGTTTCAACATGTTCCTCATCCCCTGATTATATTCTTGGGTGTGATATTTTCATGGGTTAACCACATTTTCTAAAAAAGTGTTGAAAAACGCAGCGCGGGACTATCACCGCGCATTGAGCCGCAGAGCGGAACGCGAAATCACCTTTTCCGCGCTGCCGGAGCGGGAAATGGCGAAGCTGGCCGTGACGGATGAATACTTCACAGACGCTTGATATATCAGCCTTTCAGCCTCTGCAACAGGATTATGGCTTCCACATGCCCGGTCCAAGGAAACATATCTACCGGCTGGATCTTAACAATCTCCATCCCGCCTGCGCTCAAGCGCTTCAAGTCACGGGCCAGCGTCGCCGGATCGCAGGAGACATAGATCAGCTTATCAGGCGCACAGCGCAGAATATTGTCCAGCACCTGCGGATGCGCGCCGGCGCGGGGCGGATCGAGCACAACGATATCCGGTTGTTCCGTCATTGACAATATCTCAAGTTCCACTTTCCCCTGGCGGAATTCCGCTTGCGGACAAGCGTTCGCCAGAGCATTCCGTTCGGCATCCCGGACCGCCCCGGGATGAACTTCGAAGCCCACGACTTTCGCCGCCCGTTGGGCCAGAAGCAAAGAAATCGTCCCGACCCCGCAGTACAAATCCCAGACCGTTTCCTGCCCGGACAGATCCGCCCAAGCGAGAATCATCGCATACAAAACTTCCGTCTGTTGATCATTCACTTGCAAGAAAGCGTCCGGAGACACAAGAAACTCCATCCCCACATAGCGCGCCCGCAAATCCTGCGCGCCGTGCAGATATTGCAGTCGCCCCAGCTGATCCCTGTTCCAGATACTCAAGCTGTACTCAGCCAGCCGCTGCCTCAGAAGATGCTCCAGCCCCGTCAAGTCATCCGGACCAGCCTCCCAAATGATTAATCCTTGCTCGCCTACGCCCTGCCGAACCGTCATACCGCCAGACAGTCCAAGCGCTGCCAACGCCCGAATCCAAGCGTTCAGCGTTGCGCTCAACAGCAAGCAGTCATGAAACGGGATCACCTGATGCGTGTTCTCCTGATAATAACCGCATCGTCCATCCTGAACATGCAGCGTCGCTTTATTGCGATAACGCCATGGATCCGCCATCCCCAGCACTGGTTGGACCTCCGTCTGTATCCCTCCGATGCGCTGTAGCGCTTCCTGTACCCAACGCCGCTTCCAAAGCAGCGTATCCTCATACGGCAGATGCTGCAATTGACAGCCGCCGCACCGGGCAAACAGCGGACACAGAGGATTGATCCTCCGCGCGGAAATCTCTGTCAAACAACACCCTTCCGCGATCTGCCAGCGTTGCTTACTCTCGCGTATCACGACAGTTCCTACTTCTTCAGGCAACCAGCCGGGAACAAAGGTGATCTTCCCCTGAGGATTGGGGGGGGGGGGGGGGGGGGGGGGGGGG
>JAITOV010000001.1 GCA_031289735.1 Peptococcaceae bacterium | reverse complement strand
AACTTTTACCTGATTGACACGAGCCAATTATATCATGGGTATCACCAAGCCGATGGGCTTGCGGCGACTAAGCAGGAACGCCGGTTTTCTTCCTGCAAATCATATTATACGAGGAGGGACAAGAATGTCGGCGACGATTTTACCGGTATGTTGTCATTGCGGCAATGTGCCTCGCGGGGGTCTGTATAACGGGATTCGTTTGCGCAGACGCTTCATTTGCCGTGCATGTGAGTGTCGTTTGCTGCGGACGGAGCAAAATTCTCCGGATTATCTGGAATTCATGGCAACGATGCGCGCGCTGATGTTTGGAGTGTGATATAGGAGACACAGGGGGGATGGTTCCTACGAATGAACCGTCCCCCCTGTGTCGTTAAGGTTAAGTATGGATGAAATCGCAACCAAGATGTGTTAAAATAATATGAAGTATAGGCTGGGATAAGGAGAAATCATGCAAGACCTCAATGATGAGATTGCGAGGTATTTGAAACAGGAATATATTTCTTTTCATACCCCGGGGCATAAAGGGCGCCGGGACTTGCTGCCAGAGATCTCATTCCCGGCTGGAGATCTGACTGAATTACCCGGTTTGGATCAGCTTCTCTCACCGAACGGCGTGATCGCTAAGGCTCAATGCCGAGCCGCGGAAATCTACGGCGCGAATGAAAGTTTTTTTTTGATTAACGGCGCTACTGCCGGGAATCATGCTATGTTGCTAAGCATTGCCGCAGGTTCGGCTGAACGGGTTTGGCTGGGAAGAGCGTCGCACCATTCCGTTGCTTCCGGTCTGATTATCAGTGGTCTGACACCGGAATACATCATGCCGGTGCTGCATCCGGATTTCAACCTTTATTTAGGCGCGGATCTGGCGCCGTTGTTGGAACATTGGAGCAACGATCAGGCGGTGCATCTGACTTACCCTGATTATTATGGCGCGGCGGTCCATTTGGCTCAAGTAACCGCACATCGGGACAGGTGTTTGCCGGACGCGCCGATTTTGGTAGACCAGGCGCATGGGGCGCATTACATACATGCATGTTTTCCGCCAGGCGCGTTAGCTTTAGGCGTGGATATGGTTGTACAGAGCGCGCATAAGACATTGAACGCGCTGACCCAGGCGGCGCTCTTGCATGTCAGAGGTTCCCGTTATCAGCCGCTGAGGTTGCGCCAGTGCTTGGATACGTTGCAGTCTTCAAGCCCGAGTTATCTATTGATGGCTTCGCTGGAGAATGCTTTGGAGTATGTAACCAAGGAGAATCTGTGGGAGGATCTGCGGGAAGAGACAGAGAAGCTGCGTGCGCGTGTGAGCCGTTGCTTGCGGATTCTGAGTATGGAGGATGCAGGGACCTATGGGATTTGGCAGGTAGATTGGTCGAAAATCTTAGTAAATACACGTCCGTTAGGCATTAAAGCGTCGATTTGTGTGGACTATTTGCGCCGATATTGGCGTATAGAACCGGAACTCTGGGATGAGGAGAATATCTTATTTGTTTTAGGGATCGGCAATACCCCTGATGAGGTGATTCGTCTCAGAGCGGGATTGGAAAGTTTGTTGGCTAAAGATTTTCGCGCGCAGCACGGGTCTGTTGCTGACCGCATCCCACCTCAGAGCGCTGAGGAAGACCTGGCTCACCTGAAGCTTCCGCCGATGAAGTTAACGCCGCGTCAAGCTTTTTTCTCAGCCAAACGTGAAGTGTTCCTGCAAGAAAGCGTAGGTCAAATCTGCGGGGAAACGGTGGCGCTTTATCCGCCGGGGATCCCCCTGATTTTGATGGGGGAAGAGGTGACGCCAGAAGTGGCGGAGTTTATGATCGCGCACGCGGATGCTTTCTGGCAAGGCTGGCCGGGGCGTGACCGGCAAACGTTGCAGATTATTGATGGGTAAAAAGGCGGTGGAGATGAGTTTAGCGATAAGGTTGTTGGCCAAAGCCGCTGGTCAGGATCAATTAGCGCATTGTCTGCTTTTCCATGGTGGCAGCCGGCAAGCGCGCCGGGAAATGGGTTTGCGTCTGGCAATGATTTTAAACTGCCGGGAAAGCGGAGAACGGCCTTGTCAAAGATGCATTTCCTGTCGTAAGATCCTGTCGGGGAATCATCCGGATGTACGTGTGCTGGAACCGGACAAAGAATCGTTGCGCATGGATCAAGTGCGGATTTGGCAGAATGGCGTGTACCGGAAGCATTTTGAAGGGCGATATAAAGTTTTTATTTTTGCCCAAGCGGATTCATTGACCGTGCAGGCAGCAAACGCCTTGTTAAAAGTGGTGGAAGAGCCTCCGGATCGCACTGTGATCATTTTGAGCGCGGATAATCTGGCCGGCATTCTACCGACGTTGCAGAGCCGGTCGCAAATCGTTTATTTTCCGGATCCGCCAAAGCAGGATTGGTTCAATGCGTATACGAACGAAGACGCGGAAGATGCGGCATTGGCCTGGAGCATGAGTGGAGAGAATCCGGATGTAGCGCAACGGATTCTAAGCGCGGGTGTTGCTTCTGTCCAGGAATGGCTTACCCAGTTCTGGCAAGGCATAGAACAAAAAGATTTTATCCTTTTGTTTCCGTTATGGATGAAGGGCAAAGCCCCGGATCGCCATTTAGCCGGATTGTATCTGCGGATCATGGGATTGAGAATAAAAAATGAGATCAGTTTAGGGCGATCTCTGGCAGGGGCGCTCTTGACGATCGAGGAAAGTATGGAAGCGCTGCGCCGCAATGTTAATCCGCGGTTGGTCATGGAAGTATGCGCATTGAAATTGATGGATGGATACAGTTCTTGATTAGAATCAATAAAGGAGTGAAAGCAGGATGATGACGGAAGTCGTAGGCGTACGATTTAAACGTGCGGGAAAAGTATATTATTTCTCTCCGGGGACACTGCAACTCACCCTCGGACAGGGCGTGATTGTGGAGACCATCAGGGGTGTGGAACACGGGACGGTGGTGGTTGCTCAACGCGGCGTGCCTGAGGAAAGCGTCGTGCTGCCCTTGAAACAAGTGATTCGGATAGCGAATGAAGAAGACGAAAGAATTATCGCGCAAAACCAGGCGAAGGAAGCAGACGCTTTTCAGATCTGTTTAAATAAAATTCAAAAACATCAATTGCCCATGAAACTTGTCGATGTAGAGTTTACTTTTGATGGCAATAAATTACTTTTTTCTTTTACGGCGGAGGGACGCGTCGATTTTCGCGAATTGGTCAAGGAACTGGCGTCTACCTTCAGAATTCGGATTGAACTGCGGCAGATCGGAGTCAGAGATGAAGCGAAGCTGCTGGGCGGCATCGGATCTTGCGGCAGGGTGCTCTGCTGTTCGTCGTTTCTGGGAGATTTTGAGCCGGTATCGATCCGCATGGCGAAGGATCAAAAGCTCTCGTTGAATCCGGCCAAGATCTCTGGCATCTGTGGCCGTTTAATGTGTTGCCTCAAGTATGAAAACGGCTGTTACGTTTGCGAGAAAAAAGAAGGCCATCGGGACAAGCGTGTTGTGCCATTGCCGGAAGAATCGGTG